>NZ_DATCTF010000010.1:300000-600000 GCF_036568125.1 Magnetovibrio sp. | reverse complement strand
CATCAACCGAGTGATGACGTCTTAACGTTGTCGTCTAACGACTAAGCCGCGTTCCTTCTCCATACCGGAGTAGCCGCCGAGCTTCTCGGAATTTTAACATTTCCGTCATCATAGCGCTGGCATTGTCAGAGCAAAATGCACAAAGCCCGCTGATGGCGTATAGAAAATTGAGATACAAAAACAATGAGCAAAGAAGAAAACTTCCTGATCCGCTATGCCTTGCATAACTTCGTGACCTGCGCGTTCAACCGTGGCCGGCGCGTCTTCACCATCAAATGCAAGGAAAGCCAGACCATGATCCGCCACGCCACCTATCTGATCAAAGAGAGCTTCGGCGACAGCGCCGACATCAAGCTCGCCTAAGGCGTCGCGTCAGGTTTCGGCACGCGGCAACACCACCCGCACCTCCAAACCGCCACGATCGGGATTGATCAATTCGACCTTCCCGCCGTGGGCTTGAACGATGGACTTGACCGCCGTGAGGCCAAGCCCGGTGCCGCCGGTTTCGCGCGAACGCGACCGTTCGACGCGCACGAACGGATCGAAGACGCGTTCCACCATGTCTGAAGGAATGCCGGGGCCGTCGTCATCGACGATGAGACGGACCTCATCCGGCGTCTCTTCGAGACGCACCCGCGCCCGGTCGCCATAGCGCACGGCATTGCCGATAAGGTTCGAGGTCATGCGTTTCAAACTGACCTCACGCCCCGTAAATGCCAACGTCTCTGGCCCGTTATAGGCCACGTCATCGCCCGCACGTCGGGCATCGGCGCACAGCTCGCTGACCAAAACAGCCAGATCCAAGATTTTGCTCGGTTCGCCGGTGACATCATCGCGGGCGAATTGCAAGGTCGCCGAGATCATCGCCTCCATCTCTTCCAGGTCGCTGAGCATTTTTTCGCGCTGTTCGTCGTCGTCGATGAATTCGGCCCGCAGTCTCAGCCGCGTGATGGGGGTACGCAAATCGTGGCTGATTGCCGCCAGCATGTGGGTGCGGTCTTTAACGAACGCCTGCAAGCGCCGCTGCATGCGGTTGAACGCGGTGGCGGCGCGGCGCACTTCGCGCGGGCCGTCTTCGGCCATCGGCGGCGCATTGACGTCCATACCCAACCGCGCCGCCGCCAAGGCGAAGCGGTTCAACGGCTTGGTCGAACGCCTCACCGCCCACACCGAAATGGCGATCACAATCAACAGCGACAAAACGCTGGGCAGGAAAAAGCGCGTGTTCCACACCGGATTGACGGGGGCCGGCGGGGTGAGGAACGTCAACCATGAACCGTCGTTCAAACGATAGCTGATCAACAGCACGGAACGATCCAGGTCGCGTTCCAGCAAGGCTTCCGGCACCATGAAGGGCGCGCCGTGACCTTGCATCATGCGCCCCATGGATTCTGCATGACGCTGCATTTCCAGACGTTTACGCCATTCCTTCATGCGCGTATGCGGCACTGCGGTCGAGGCATTGCGGTAACTGGTTATTTCGATGCGCAGGCTGTCGGGCGAAATATCGCCGAGGAACTCTTCCAAGGCGCGTTTCACTTGTCGGCCCTGCCAGTCCAGGTCCATTGGCGCCAACGAGGTTTCCAAGCTCCATGCGGCGCGAAATCCGGGGGTTTCGAATGACCGCGCCAAGGTCGCGCGGTCGATGGGCTGGGCCAGTTCGACCTTGGCGATGATGTCCGAAATGCGCTCCGCCCCATGCCAGCCACCGATGGTCGACAGCAACGCACGGCGTTCCATGAACTGATAAGCGAACGAGATCATCGTGGTCAACACGATGCCCATCAACAGCACCGTCAAGGTCCGCCCCATGATGGTTTGCGGCCACGGTTTCATTCCTGCACCTCGTTGCGGCCCTTTTCTTCGGGCTTGGGGGTCGTGACGGACGGCGTAAACATATAGCCGCCACCGCGCACGGTTTTGATGAAGGTGGGGGTCTTCGGATCAGGCTCGATCTTTTTGCGCAACCGGCTGACCTGCACGTCAACGGCGCGGTCGAACGGTTGAGCATCGCGCCCGCGCGCCAGATCCAACAATTGATCGCGGTTAAGAACCCGCCCTGGATGGGTGACGAAGGCGTGCAGGAACTCGAACTCGCCGCCGCTGATGGTCACCGTTTCACCATTGGGATTGCGCAAAACCTGCGAACTGAGATTGAGCGTCCAGCCCGCGAAGCAGCGCACACTGTCGCTGGTGCCGGAGTTTACGTACGACGCCGGCAAGGTTTCGAATCGGCGCAGCACCGCCTTGATGCGCGCCAGCAGTTCACGCGGATTGAAAGGCTTGGCCAGATAGTCGTCGGCACCCATTTCCAAACCGACGATGCGGTCCATTTCCTCGCCCATTGCGGTGAGCATGATGATCGGGATCGCGCCGCCCTGGGTGCCGCTTTGCGCCGCGCCGCTGGCGCGCAGATTGCGCGTCAAGGTCAAGCCATCTTCGCCGGGCAGCATCAAATCCAAAACGATCAGGTCGATGGCGCCGCCTTGAAGCGCCATCAACATTTCGCGACCGTCCGCAGCCGTGCTGACCCGCAAACCGTGCTTCACCAAAAAGCGGTTCAGCAAGTCGCGAATTTCGCGGTCGTCATCGACGATCAATATGTGCGGTGTTCTTTCCATGATCCCAATATAGCGCTTTTAGATAAAGCCGTGATGGGAACTTGGTAACCAAATGTTACCCGAACGTGGCCTGCAACACGGCGTTACAAAAGCCCCCTTTTCAGTCACACGCCAGCAACGCCTCGGGCGCACGCTTAAAGCTGCAAAGGATGATCCCCATCCCCCGATATTTAGGAGACACGCCATGAAAACCTCAACCCTCATCGTCACTGCGATTGTCGCCACCGTTGCCGTGGGCGCATTGAGCATCGGCAGTACTTATGCACACGGCCCGTTCGGCGGCCCTGGGTATGGACCTCGTACCGGCATGCATCAAGGTTATGGCCGTCATCAGGGTTTTGGCATGATGAACCAAAATGGCCCCGGCTACGGCCCCGGCATGATGCAAGGCTATATGAACCGCGGCGATTGCCCCTACGGCCAGACCCAAGCCCTGGCAACGCCGTTGACGGTCGACGATGTCCGCGCCAACATCGAACAACATCTGCAATGGCGCGGCAACGACCGTCTCAAAGTCGGCGCAGTCACCGAAGTGGACGACAAGACCATTGTCGCCGAAATCGTCACAGTCGATGATTCTCTGGTACATAAAATCCAGATCGACAAAGCGACCGGACAACGCACGCCGCTGCGCTGACGCGCATTTCAACACCCCCGCTCACGCCTAAGTGGGCTGCGACGACCTCCCCCTCCCCCACGCGGGTGGGGGGGAAGTCGTTTTATGGCGCGTATAATGTCTAAATTCATATACATTGGACGCGATACGCTTACATTCGCGTGGAACTTTTTTGCGAAATTAACTAAAAAGGACTATGCGATTCAGTGAACCATTTTCGAGAATGCGCTTGAAACCGACAAACCCTTCCTTCGCGCGTTCGATTGCGGCCACCTTGACGACGCTCCTACTCTGCCTGCCCAGCGCCCTCGCGTCGCAAGAGAGCTGGCGCGGCAGTCCCGTATCGCCCTTGCCCACAGATGCCGCCGATTTGGACCCGCGCAAAGTGCGCTTGGGCGAAGAAATGTTTCACGATCCGCGTCTGTCCGCCGACGACACCATCAGCTGCGCCAGCTGTCACGATCTTGCCAGCGGCGGCGTGGACGGCTTGGTAAAACCGATTGGCATCGGCGGCGCACAAGGTTTCGTCAACACGCCAACGGTGTTCAACAGCGCTTACAATTTCACCCAGTTTTGGGATGGTCGCGCCGAAAACCTGAAAGAGCAGGCTTCTGGCCCGGTGCACAACCCGGTCGAAATGGGGTCCAACTGGTCTCAGGTTGTCGACAAATTGAAGCGCGACGCGCGTATTGTGGCGGCATTCGACGCCACCTACGACGACGGTCTCACAAGCGATAACATCGTCGACGCCATCACCACGTTCGAGCGCACCTTGGTGACCATGGACGCCCCGTTCGACCGCTATCTCAAAGGCGACAAATCCGCCATCAGCAAACAAGCGGAATTCGGATACGAACTGTTCCAGTCTTACGGCTGCGTGGCGTGTCACCAAGGCGTTAATGTCGGCGGAAACATGTACCAAACCATGGGTGCGATGGGCGATTATTTCGGTGACCGCGGCAATGTGCAGAAAAGCGACATGGGCCGATATCAGGTCACGGGGCGCGACGAAGACCGACATGTATTCAAAGTGCCCAGCTTACGCGTCGTGGCGCACACCGCCCCCTACTTTCACGATGGCAGCGCCAAAACACTCGAAGACGCGATACGTCATATGGCGAAGTATCAGTTGGGCCGCGATGACATGCCGGAAACCGATGTTCAAGCCATCATCGCGTTCCTCAACAGTTTGGCCGGCGAGTACAAGAGGTTCGATCCCAAATGACGCGAACGTCCGGCCCTCTTCCCTTTCTGCTTTTGGCCGCCACTGCCGTTCTGGTGTTGGTGTTTTCATTCCAGACCCGACTGATGGACCTGGACCGTCACAGCGCCGCTGCGCAAGACCTCCTACACCTCAAACAACTCGACACCCAACTCGACGAGCAGACCCTCAAGGCCGTGTCTTTGCAGTTGATGCATTACGACAGCATCGTCGGCACCGTGGCGCGTATGAAGGAACTGAACGAAAAGCTGCACAACCCGACAACCGGACTTTACGGTCTGATCAGCCCAGCGCTGAACAAACAGCTCAATATCTTCAAATCCTACATGCAAACCAAGTTCGATCTGGTCGAGTCCGTCAAATCGCGCACCGCCATCGTGCGCAACACCATCAATTACCTGCCGTTGGAAATTGCCCGCATCACGGCTCATCGGCACGACCCGCAAACGGTCGACATGCATCGACTGCTCAGTGCCTTGCTGTTTCACAACATCACACAAAGCGAAAACAGTCGTCTCGAGATTCTCGACATCATCGACGACTTGAAAAACGCGAACCTCACTGCCACGGACCGTGTCGCCATCGATAAGGTCCTGGTCCACGTCGCAGCGAATTTGAGCGCAAACGACGACATCGCCAAAAGCATGACACGGCTGACGCAATTGCCGACCACGGAAACGCTCGACGACATCTACGAGACCCATATGACCTTTACGGTCGAACGCATCCGCAACGCCAACACCTTTCGCGTCGTTCTTCTGGTTCTGACCCTGATCTTGTTCGCAGGCCTTGCCTTTGCACTGATGCGGTTGCGCAAAGCGCACGACTTGTCCGAACGCACCTCCCGCCAGTTCCGCGATGCGGCGCAAAGCATAGGCGAAGGCTTTGCGTTCTTCGACGCGGAAGGCCGGCTGTCGTTCTGGAACGCTACATTTGAAAAGCTGCACGCAGACATAGGTGATGCGCTTACCCGTGGCGTCACCTTCGTCGACTTTCAACAAACCTGTCTTGAACGCAACATATACGAGGATCTGGTCTTCGACGAGGATGCGGGCAATGATGCCATGCGCCAAGCCCTCGGTCATCCCTATATCATCAAATTCGGAGACGGCTCTTGGATTCTTGCCAGCGACAGCCCCATGGCCGACGGCGGCACCGCCAGCGTGCGCATCGACATCACCGCCACCAAACACGCTGAAGAACAACTGCGCAAACTGTCGCGCGCCGTCGAACAAAGCCCAGCCAGCGTGATGATCACCGACACCCAGGGCATCATCACCTATGTCAATCCGAAGTTCGAGGACGCCACCGGATACAGCGCCAACGAGGCCATCGGCCAACGCCCGCAACTCATCAGTTCGGGTGAAAAGAACACCGAAGAATACGAGCAGCTATGGAAAACCATCACCAGCGGCGGCGAATGGCGTGGTGAATTTCATAACAAGCGCAAGGACGGCACCTTGTTTTGGGAATACGCGTCGATCTCACCGATCAAGAACGAGCGCGGCGAAATCACCTCCTATGTCGCCGTCAAGGAAGACATCACCGATCGCAAGAAAGTCATCTCCGAATTGATGACGGCAAAGGAGCAGGCGGAAATGGCCAGCCACGCCAAGACCCAGTTCCTCGCCAACATGAGCCACGAACTTCGCACGCCGCTCAACGCCATCATCGGCTTTTCGGAAATGATCAAGGAGCAGATGTTCGGCCCCATCGGCAACGACAATTACGTCGAATACAGCAGCAACATCCTGACCTCCGGCCAGCACTTGCTGGGCGTCATCAACGACATCTTGGATGTATCGCGCATCGAAACGGGCACCATGGTCATCCGCGATGAACACATCGACATCGTCGAGCTGTGCCACACCTGTCTAGACATGGTGAAACCGCAAGCCGAATTCGCCAAGTTGGCCCTGCATGGCACGGTGCAAGACGACTTGCCGAAGCTGCACGGCGATGCGGTGCGCATGAAGCAGGTCATCCTCAACCTGCTCAGCAATGCGATCAAATTCACGCCCCAAGGCGGCAAGATTGATTTTATCGCGCATCGAGAAGAAGACGGCGCGCTGGCCTTGATCGTGCGCGACAGCGGTTACGGCATCCCCGAAAACAAACGCCAAAGCATTCTCGAGCCGTTCGAACAGGTCAGCGACATCTACACCCGCAACCACGAAGGCAGCGGCATGGGTCTGTTCCTGGTGAACTCGTTCGTGACGCTGCATGGCGGCTCGTTGGAGATTGACAGCGAAATCGATACCGGCACCACCGTCACCGTTCGCTTCCCCATCGAGCGCACCATCGCAGCCTAACGCCAGCTAAACCGCTGGCGCGTCGTCAATGCGACATCAAAACCGGTATGGTCATGTGTTCCAGCATGTGCTGGGTGACGCCGCCCATCACCAGCTCGCGCCATCGTGCGTGGCCGTATGCACCCATCACCAACATGTCGGCACCAAAGTCCGCGGCGTGTGACAACATCATCGCGCCGGGTTCCATGTCGCGGGCCTGAACCGTGCGTGCCACGGCCTTGATGCCGTGACGCGACAGATGCGCGACAGCGTCTTGACCACCGCTGTCGCCTTCTTCGACGTTGACGCCCAAAACCTCTACCGCGTCGGCCTGACGCATCAGCGCCATCGCATCGCCCATGGCCCGCGCGGCGGCGCGGCTGCCATCCCATGCAACCAACACCCGCTTGCCGACCGTGGCGAACGATCCCGCATACGGCACCGCCAAAACCGGCCGGCCCAACGACAACGCTAAACGTCCGGCGACGTCCTCGCTGCTCGACATCGCGGGCTCGTCGGGGTTGACCTGACCGACGATGACAAGATCGGCATAGCGTCCGTAAGCTTGGATGCCTTCGATCAGATCGCCGCGCATCGTTCGCCATTCGGTGGAAATATTATTCGCGCCAAGCCCCTGATCGAACGCAGCCTTGGCCTCTGCTGCCATTTCCTCGCCAAAACGCACCTGGGCATCGATGACGTCTGCGCCCAGCTGGGCTTCGATGTAGGGAGGAATATCGGGTGGGGTGGTGACGTGCACACCCATCACATGGGCACCATGCTGGGCGGCCAACGCGGCGGCGACGTCTACGCAGCCTTGACGGGCGGAATTCCCGACATGAACAAGAATGTCTTTAATCGCCATTGCAATTCTCCTTGCGGCGTTACCTACCCTCTGGCCCTATTTAAGACCGATCGTGAAGACGCTGTCCATGCTTGAAAAGAATAGGAAAACGATTGCCCTCGGACGCACAATGATCGAAGCTGTGAACCCTTATCAACTCGACCACGAAGGCCGCGCACCATGTCCTCCCCATCGTCCCCCGCCCTGCCCAATTCCACCGCTCAACGCGATGTGGAATCGCTGATCCACCCCTACACCAACCTGAAACTTCATCAGGAAACCGGACCGTTGGTGATCACCCGCGGCGAAGGGGTTCATGTCTATGGCGAGGATGGCACGCAGTACATCGAGGCCATGGCCGGGCTGTGGTGCACGTCGCTGGGCTGGAACGAGCAACGCCTTATCGATGCTGCGACCAACGCGCTACAACGCCTGCCGTTTTATCATTCGTTCACCCACAAGGTGCCCGACGTGACCGTCGATCTGGCGGAAAAACTGTTGGAACTGGCGCCGGTCAAGATGGGCAAGGTGTTCTTCGCCAACTCCGGCTCCGAGGCCGTCGACACCGCATTGAAGCTGGTGTGGTACGTCAACAACGCGCGCGGCAAGCCGAACAAGAAAAAGGTCATCGCGCGCGAAAAGGCTTATCACGGCGTCACCGTCGCGGGCGCCAGCCTGACCGGTTTGCCCGCCTGTCAAAACGATTTCGACGTGCCCATCGCGGGCGTGCTGCGCACCGGATGCCCGCATCATTACCGTTTCGCCAAGGACGGTGAGACCGAAGAACAGTTCGCCACCCGCCTTGCCGACGAACTGGAGCAGTTGATCGTGTCCGAAGGTCCCGACACGGTCGCCGCCATGTTCGCCGAACCGGTGATGGGCGCCGGCGGCGTGATCGTGCCGCCCGCGACCTATTTCGACAAGATCCAGGCGGTGCTGAAAAAGTACGACGTGATGCTGATCGCCGACGAAGTGATCTGCGGCTTCGGACGTACCGGTAACATGTGGGGCAGCCAGACGTACAACCTTAAACCCGACATGATGACCATGGCCAAGGCGCTGTCATCGGCCTATATCCCCATTTCCGCGCTGATGGTCAGCGACGAAATCTTCGCCGACATGGTCAAGGAAAGCGAAAAGCTGGGCGTGTTCGGTCACGGCTACACCTACGGCGGCCATCCGGTGGCCTGTGCGGTGGCGTTGGAAACCCTGAAAATTTACGAAGAACGCGATATCGTCGGTTACGTGCAGGACATCTCCCCGGCCCTGCAGATGGGCCTACGCGGTTTCCATGGACATCCGCTGGTTGGCGAAGTGCGGGGCGTCGGTTTGGTCGGCGCGATCGAACTGGTCAAAGACAAAGCCAGCCACGCCAGCTTCGATGCCAAGCTCGGCGTCGGCATGAAATGCGCCAAGTTCATGCAAAACAACGGTGTGATCAGCCGGGCCATGGGCGACACCCTGGCGTTTTCACCGCCGCTGATCATCACCCAGGACGAAATCGCCGAGATGCTCTCGCGTGTCGCCGTGGCCTTGGACCAAACCTTGGAATGGCTCCAGAGCGAGGGCCATTTCGCCCCTTAATCGCCCCATTGCCGCCGCAATGAGGCACCAACATCGGAAAACAACACTATTTGTGTGCGAAATCTTGCAGTGAATCATCCGATTCGAGTAAGATAGCCGCAACAAAAAAGAATATGCATGAGCCGAGCGTGGCCAACACACCACAAAAGTTCAATAAATCGGCCTTGCCCTTGCGGAGGATTCCATGGACTACCAGCAGTTCTTTACCGACAAAATCGCTGAATTGAAGGCCGAAGGCCGTTATCGGGTGTTTGCCGACCTGCAACGCCAAGCAGGCAAATTTCCAACGGCCTTTGTGCATAAGGACGGTGAGGTAAAGGAAATCACGGTGTGGTGTTCCAACGACTACATGGGCATGGGCCAAAATCCCGGCGCGATCCAGGCCATGCAAGAGGTCGCGGGCAGCTATGGCGTCGGCGCAGGCGGGACGCGCAACATTTCCGGCACCATGCACGAACACGTGCTGTTGGAAGCCGAACTGGCCGACCTGCACAACACCGAAAGCGCGCTGCTGTTTCAATCGGGCTGGATCGCCAACATGACCACCCTGTCGACCGTCGGCTCGATGCTGCCCGGCTGTGTGATCGTATCCGACAGCAAAAACCACAATTCGATGATCGAAGGCATCCGCCATTCGCGCGCGGAAAAACACATCTTCCGCCACAACGATGTCGAAGACCTGGAAAACGTGCTCAAAACCATCGACCCCGCCCGTCCCAAGATGATCGCCTTTGAAAGCGTCTATTCGATGGACGGCGATATTTCGCCGATCAAGGAGATCTGCGATCTGGCCGACAAATACGGCGCGATGACGTTCCTCGACGAAGTGCACGCGGTGGGCCTTTACGGTCCGCGCGGCGCGGGCGTGGCGGAACGCGATGGCCAAATGGACCGCATCACCATCATCCAAGGCACGCTGGCCAAGGCGTTCGGCGTAATCGGCGGCTACATCGCGGGCACCCAGTCGATGTGCGATTTCGTGCGCAGCTACGGCACCGGGTTCATCTTCTCCAGCTCTATGCCGCCGGCCGTCGCCGCAGCCGCACGCACCAACGTCAACCACTTGAAAAACCACAACGAACTGCGCGAACGCCACCAGGAACGCGCAGCCACGCTGAAGCAGCGCTTCCGCGACGCGGGCATCCCGGTGATGGACAGCGTCAGCCACATCGTGCCGGTACTGGTCGGCGATGCGGTGCTGTGCAAACAGGCGTCCGACGATCTGATGGAACGTCACAACATCTACGTTCAGCCGATCAACTACCCGACCGTCGAACGCGGCAAAGAACGCCTGCGCTTCACCCCCACCCCGCACCACACCGACGCACACATCGATCACCTAATCGAAGCGGTCAAGGAAGTGTGGGGGCGACTGGGCCTCAAAGCCGCCGCATAAGCGGTGTAATAGTGTTTCGTAAGATTATCGCAGCCTAAGCCGAAATCGCCATTGCCCTTCGCATGACATGGCAACTTCAAGACTGACGGCGACCATCGAAATGGTCGCCGTTTTTCCATGCCTCAATCATATCCCTTTAGAATGTTACGTATTTGTTGCAGATTTAATACACAAACGCCCCGTATTTATTTACAATTGTCTATTGTGATTTCTACAAAGGCGGATTGAGGGGGATAGACTGCATGGAGCTGAAAAATCTGGCCGATATTGAGCACGCGACCATCGCCGCGCGCCAGGAGTTCTTGCGTCTAGGCACCGCGATCTTGTTTCTGGTCGGGGTGCTGATTTATGCGGGGGTGATGTTCAAGGGCATCCCCAACGCATACCTGATGATCGCCGCGGCCATGGTCGGCGGCTATATGGCCATGAACATCGGCGCCAACGACGTCGCCAACAACGTCGGCCCCGCCGTCGGCTCCAAGACTGTGACCCTCACCGGCGCGATCATCATCGCCGCGACATTCGAATCCGCAGGTGCATTGATCGCCGGCGGCGACGTGGTCGGCACGATCAAGAACGGTATCATCGATCCGGATTTGATCAATGATCCCGACACCTTCATTTGGGTGATGCTGGCGGCCTTGATGGCGGGCGCGCTGTGGTTGAACATCGCGACCATGAACGGCTTGCCGGTTTCGACCACCCACTCCATCGTCGGCGGCGTGTTGGGTGCGGGTATCGCGGCAGCCGGTTGGGATGTCGCCAACTGGGGCAAAATGAGCGCCATCGCCGCCAGTTGGGTGATCTCGCCGATTTTCGGCGGCATCATCGCGGCGGCGTTTTTGTACATCATCAAACGCACCATCATGTACCAAAGCGATATGCTGGAATCGGCGAAAAAAGTCGTCCCGGTCCTGGTCGCCGTGATGGTGCTGGCCTTCACCACCTACCTGATGCTCAAGGGCGTGAAAAAAATCGTCAAGGTCGATTTCGTCACTGCGCTCGGTATCGGTAGCGCCTTGGCGGTGGTTGCTTACCTCGGTCTCAAACCGATGATCGCCAAGCAGACCCTCGATTTGTCGGCCGACAAAAGCGGCGTCAACAAGCTGTTCGTGCTGCCGCTGATTTTCGCTGCGGCGTTGTTGAGCTTCGCCCACGGCGCAAACGACGTCGCCAACGCGGTCGGCCCCTTGGCAGGCATCTACGACGCCATCATGACCGGAGAAGTCGTCAAGAAAGCCCCGATCCCCATCTGGGTGATGATGATCGGCGCCTTGGGCATTTCGTTCGGTCTAGCGCTGTATGGGCCAAAGTTGATCCGCACCGTCGGCTCGGAAATCACAGAATTGGACCAAGGCCGCGCTTTTTGCATTGCCATGTCCGCCGCCATCACGGTGATTATTGCAAGCCAACTGGGATTGCCCATCAGCTCCACCCACGTCGCCATCGGCGCGGTGTTCGGGGTCGGCTTTTTGCGTGAATACATCAAGAAAAACTACCGCCGCATGCTCGACGAGATCCGCGAACACCATGCGGGCGCGGACGAAGCCGAAGTCGAAGCCTTTCTCACCAAGTTCGAGGCGGCACCTTTGATCGAAAAGCAAAACATGCTCGCTGACCTCAAGGCGCGCAAAGCGCAATCGGCCTTTACCAAACACGATCGCAAGAGCCTCAACCGCGAGGTTCACAAAGCCTTGGTCAAACGCTCGATGGCGCTGAAAATCGCTTCCGCTTGGATCATCACGGTGCCGTTGTCGGGGGTCATGGCCGCGCTGTTGTATTTCACCATCAGAGGCTTCATGTTGCCTTAAAGAGTTGCCCTCAACGCCAAGTCTGTAACCGTAGAGACGATCCGGTGCACCGATGCTGAAACGAATTGTACTGCCGACCATTTTAATCATCCTGGCCTACAGTTTTTGGCTCAGCCCGAATTTCAAGGAAATCGCCGCCGGCGTCTCGATCTTTCTGTTCGGCATGCTGTTTTTGGAAGAAGGCTTCAAAGCCTTCACGGGCGGGTTGCTGGAAAAGCTGCTGCAACGCACCACCAGCAATTTGTGGAAAAGCATATCCTTCGGCATCGCAACCACCACGGTGATGCAATCGAGCTCTCTGGTGTCGGTGATCACCATCTCGTTTCTCAGCGCAGGTCTGATTGGCTTGGGGTCGGGCATCGGCATCATCTTCGGCGCCAACATCGGCACCACCACCGGCGCATGGCTGGTGGCCGGTTTTGGCTTGAAGGTCAACATTTCCGCCTACGCCATGCCGATGCTGGTGTTCGGCGTGATCTTGGTGCTGCAATCGTCCAAAACCCTTAAGGGTATGGGCTACGTGCTTGCCGGTTTGGGCTTTTTGTTCTTGGGCATCCACTACATGAAAGAAGGCTTCGAAGCCTTTCGCGACACCGTGGACCTAGCGTCCTTCGCCATGAGCGGATACATGGGGCTGTTCGTCTACACCGCCATCGGTCTCGCCGCCACCGTCATCATGCAATCGAGCCACGCCACATTGGTGCTCATCATCACGGCGCTGGGTTCCGGTCAGATCACCTATGAAAACGGTCTGGCACTGGCCATTGGCGCCAACATCGGCACCACCATCACCGCCATCATCGGTTCGATCAGCGCCAACCATCAGGGCAAGCGCTTGGCCGGGGCGCACTTGATTTTCAACGCCGTCACCGGCTTGATCGCCATCGTCTTCATTCACCAACTGATTTGGGCCGTGGATGGGGTCGCCGCCAATGTCGGCATCGCCCACGACGACTACACCATGAAGCTGGCGGTCTTTCACACCATATTCAACGCCATCGGCGTCGCCGTCATGACGCCGTTCACCGCCAAGCTGGTGACGTTTCTCGAACGCGCCATCCCGACGCCCAAGATCACCGTGGTCGAACCCGAATACCTCAACAACGCCGTCATCGAGTTCCCTGAAACCTTGCTGGAAGCGGTGCGAAACGAAACCATTCACCTGTACGACAATGCGTTCGAAATCATGGCCCACGGCCTAAGCTTGCATCGCCATCAAATTCTGTCCGATATCGACCTCGCACAACACACAGAATACAGCCGCGAGGTGATGAATTTCGATCTTGACCAAATCTACATGACCAAGGTCAAGACGCTCTACGCCGCGATCATCGAATTCATCAGCCAGGCGCAGAACCAACTGCCGCCCGATTTCGCCAACAACTTGTACGAACTGCGTCACGCATGCGGTAACATCGTTCAAAGCGTCAAGGAAATCAAACATCTACGCAAAAACATGTCGATCAACATCGTGTCCGAAAATGACGATGTGCGGCGTGAGTACAATCGTATCCGCACCGAATTGGGCCAGTTGATGCGCACCATTGACGCCTTGCGCCAACCCGATGGGGAGAGCGCCGACGTTCTCGACCTGGACGACTTCAAGGTTCGGACCGAAGAGCAGAGCACCGCGTCCATCAATACCCTCGACAGCTTGATACGAGAACGTCGCATCACCGCGACGGCGGGAACATCTTTGATGAACGATCTGGGTTACGCCCGCAATGTAATTTGGAATTTGGCCGAAATGGGCGCCATTTTGTTCGGTGCTCGCGACTCCCACGACCACGCCGCGGCGATGCTGGTGGCCTTGGATGAGGACGACATTGACGACATGTCCACCACGGATGAGCTCGCCGAAAGCCCGCCTCCCGAGGCCAATTCATGAAGTTTTTGTAACGTCTGCGTTTCAAGGGATCAAAATGTGCACAATCAGGATAAAATGGGTAGAGTAACAGGGATGGAGATGAGCGCATGACCACAAGCGAACTTCTAAAAAAGCTCATGCACGTGCTTGAAACGGTCGAAGAATCCAAAGGCCGCAAGCGTCGCGATGCCCTGAAGAAAATCCTCAAAAAACTGAAAACCAAACAAAAGCACCTGGAAGAAAAGTGTGAAGACGCATCCGGCGAAACCAAAAGCAAGCTGGCGCAGAAAATCGACGTGGTCCGCGCGCACCGCAAAAAAGCCATCAAGACCTTGCGCGATTTGAAAAAGAAATAACCGCCCTCTTCTCTTGATCTAACACATCCGGTCATTACGGTTGAATTGCACGGGCCGGATTTTCGCCCCATATTGAGGTGCAGCTCAATCGTGACCGCCATCCGGCACTTCGCTATAATGGCCGCGATTCTCAAGGAGACGTGCGCCTTCCATGTTTGCCGACAACACCCTGACGCCCAAGGAAGCCATCCGCCTGTGCGCGCTCGGTACGCTCGCGCTCGCCGATCACCCCTTGCGCTATAGTGAACTGGCTGGCGCCATCCGCCATTTCACCAGCCGCATCACCGGACCGTCGCTGGATATCATGGGAACCTCGATCGAATTGTTGAAATTCGAAGGTTTGGTCGAACCGATCGACGGCATCGGCATGGAAGACGACGCGCAGTTGCGCCTGACCACCAAAGGCCACGCCGAACTCAAGACTCTGATGACGTCGCGCATCCGTTCCGCGGGCGGCGAGGTCAACAAGCTCATCACCACCTTAAAGCTCCGCTTCCTGCATCTACTGGATGCCGACGCCCAATACGAGCAAATCGATTTGCTGATTGAAAATTGCGACACGGAACTGGCGCGTCTGGATGACCTGCGCAATCACCATGGCAAGGATCCCGGCCATCTCGTTGCGTGGTTGGACCACGACATAGATCAGCTTGAGGCGCATTTGGACTGGTTGGAGGCGTTCCGTGCACGTCTCTCAAGCGACTAGGCCGCCATTGGCAACCTGAACCAAAACGTACTGCCGTGACCGGTTTCGCTGTTGACGCCGATTTCGCCGCCCATCACATCCACCAGTTTCTTGGCGATGGTCAGGCCCAGCCCCGTACCTTCGATTTTCGTTTGTTCGGCGCCCAGCCGAACATAGGGACGGAACAGTTTCTGCAACTGCTCGCTCGACAAGCCCTGACCGGTATCTGTGACGCTAATGCGAACGAAACCGTCATCATCGTGGCATTCCAACTGCACGGTGCCATGATCAGAATTGTACTTGATGGCATTGGTGATGAAATTCAGAAGCACTTGGCGCACCCGTCCCATATCGGCGAAAACCGGCGATATGGCATTGCCTTGGGTCAGGTTGATCAGCTTTATATCGGCGGATTCGGCCTGCATCGCGGTCAAATGCAAGCACTCCTCGATCAGCGGTTGGGGATCGAACGCTTCTAGGTCGACCTGAAATGTACCCGCTTCGATTTTGCTGAGGTCGAGCAATTCGTTGATCAGATCCAGCAAGTGCTGACCGCTTTGCTTGATGATCGCAATACCCTCTTCCTGGGAGGGCGTCAGGGGGGAGTGCTTATCGAACTCCATCAGTTGAGAAAAACCCAAAATGGCGTTGAGCGGCGTGCGCAGTTCGTGGCTCATGGACGACATGAACCCACCCATCGCGGCGCGGGCGTTCTCCGCATCGATCCGCGCCCAGTTCAGGTCCTCAGACATGGCGACCAGTTCCACGGCTTGTTTTTCGAACTTGTCTTTGGCCATTTCCAACTCGACGTTGCGGATCGCCATTTCATCGTTGAGGTCGCCCAATTCAACGAAATAGTCCCTGATTTTGCGCACCATGGGACGAAAGATCGCCAGCCCGGCAGTCAATAAGACCGCCAGCGTGGCAAACAGGCCAGCTTGTTGGATGGCTTTGAGCTTGGATATCTTGGTGTCGGTTTCCAATTGGTAAGCCGCGACCACTTGATCGAGCCCGGCATCGATTTCCGGACGCATTTGGATCAACGCCTGCAACCCCAGACGAGCTTTGCGGATCGCGCGGGTGTCGTTCTCATCGGCAAAGCTGATGGCGAAACCATTCTCTATGTAGGCGCGGATTTTTCCATCCAGGTTCGATTGGGCGTCGAAGAACAGTTCTTGAACCTTCTCCGACATCGGCAGTGTTTTGCCATCACCCAGGTCGCCATAGGCCAAGATAAGGTGAGTGCGCTCCAGGTTCTCCAGCGCTTCCGTCAAACGGTCTTGTAAGTCCAAACGGGCCTGTTCGTCAGCGGCGTACAGCAATTGTCCGCCAAGCATTTCGATTTCCAGCGCCAAGGTCCGTTGTTGACCGCTGACACGGATCACCTCGCCGTCTTTTTGTTGTTCAAGAGTAACCGAATAGGAGATGGCGAAGATCAGCGCCGCCAACAGCGCAATCACCACCAGCACCCCGACGTAGCGTAGCGTCAGGTGGAGGTACCTCGGTTCTGGCAGATGAGCGCGTGGGGGGGGCACTGCTATCTTGCTCCTGCTGTCTCAGTTATTGCATCAGATGAGATCCGCAAGTATCTGTTTTGTAAACACTTTGATTTCTGGATGGTGTTATTTGGCCTTATCGCCAACCAACGTCAAGCCCATCAAAAGCTGGCGTCCTTCGTTGCCGCCATCCCCCTTGAGGCCCTTGGTGATGATCACGCGCATGGCGTCGATATGAACGCGGATCATATTCAGTTGGCGAGGGCCGACAGTGTCCATTTTCTCCACCAACCGGCACAACTGGTCGCCGATCGCGGTCATTAGGTCGTAACCGAAGCTGCCGCCTTGGCCCTTCATATCGTGCGCGATCTGGAAAACACTTTCCAAGTTCGCGGCGTCGTCACCACCCTGAGTTTTCAGTTTTTCGTAGGCTGCTTCCAGACGCACCAGATCCTCTTTGACCCAATCTAAATAATCGTCTGCAAGATTGGCGATCACTTCTTCCGCTTTCGCCAAAGCTTCCAGGTCAACCGCACCGGGGCCGCCTTTTTCGACCTTACCCTGCAAGGTTTGCGGCGGGTTGATCACTTGAGCCTTTTGAGGGGTATCGTCAGACATCCGTCAATTTTTCCTATGCACACATGCGCCCCGTCAACCGTTCAACAGGGCATTGATTTCATCTTGGGACAATTCGGGCGTATCGCCGCCGCCACTGCCGCTCTCGGCCTCTTTTTCGGATTTGCGCCGTTCAGGCCCATTGTAATTGGGATTGCTTTTGCGCCGCCGGTCGGGACCGAAATACAGCCCTGCTCGCACGAACGGGCGAGGATTCTCAATGATGGAACGAATGCGCGAGTAAAGTTTCTTGGCGGAAATGGGTTTGGCCAGAAACTCGTGAACGCCGCTGTCGCGGGCTTCCATCACCCGGTTCATTTCGGTGTGCCCGGTCAACATGATGATCGGCACGAACGGGTTGGGACTGTCAGAGCCGGTGCGCACCATGCGCACGAAATCCAAACCGTCCAAGGGCGACATGTTCCAGTCGCAAATGATCACATCGGCGGGAAAGTGGCGCAATTCCTTGAACGCGTCCGCACCGTCAGATGCTTCCAGAACGTTTTTCACCCCAAGCGCGTGCAAGATGCTCTTAACCAAAGCCCGCATGTGCTTGTTGTCATCGACAATCAAGAAGTTCAGTCGTGACAGATTATAATCAGACATACACTCTCACACCCAAAGGGTCGTTCAGGGGATTGCCGACATCGGGGCCAGCATACGACCTAATTGGCGTATTGTCCCCCATCGCTTATTAAGCAATGCCTAAGCGCTCCCATATAGGGGTATTCTCCCCATTTAACATCTCTAAATCCAGTGATTTCTGTAAGATTTCAGTCAACTGACCAAGCTTATCTGAGCAGCCCCTTTACGCACACCGGACATAAGGCTACATCTTGCAATCCAGGCTTTTGCTGAGCCTCCCCCCCGAAACCGGCAAGTTGCTCGAAAATGCACGAATTCATCCACGTCAGCGGCGCCCGCGAACACAATTTGAAAGATATCGAGGTCAAGCTCCCCCGCGACAAGCTGGTCGTGATCACCGGCCTGTCCGGTTCCGGCAAGTCATCTTTGGCGTTCGACACCATCTACGCCGAAGGCCAGCGCCGTTATGTCGAAAGCCTGTCGGCCTATGCACGGCAGTTTTTGGAACTGATGTCCAAGCCGGACGTGGATTCGATCGAAGGCCTGTCGCCGGCCATTTCCATCGAACAGAAAACCACCAGCCGTAATCCGCGGTCCACGGTCGGCACGGTGACGGAAATCTACGATTACATGCGCCTGTTGTGGGCGCGCGTCGGCGTGCCGCATTCCCCCGCCACCGGCCTGCCCATCGAAAGCCAGACGGTCAGCCAGATGGTCGACCGGGTGATGGCCATGGAGCCCGGCACGCGGCTTTATCTGCTGGCGCCGATCGTGCGCGGACGTAAAGGTGAATACAAAAAAGAGCTCCAGGAACTTGCCAAAAAGGGCTATCAGCGCGTCAAGGTCGACGGCGAAATCCACGACATCGACGCCGTCCCCGCGCTCAACAAGAAGATCAAGCACGACATCGAAGTGGTGGTCGATCGCTTGGCCGTGAAAGACGGCATCGCCACCCGCTTGGCCGACAGCTTCGAAACCGCGCTGGGGCTGGCCGACGGCTTGGCCTTCACCGAAAACGCCGACACCGGCGAGCGCACCACCTTTTCCGCCAAATTCGCTTGCCCGGTTTCCGGGTTCACCATCGACGAGATCGAACCTCGGCTGTTTTCGTTCAACAACCCGTTCGGCGCCTGCCCGTCATGCGACGGTTTGGGCACGGAAATGTATTTCGACCCCGAACTGGTGATCGCCGACGACCGCCTCACCTTGGCGCAAGGCGCGATCCAGCCGTGGTCGGGGTCTTCATCGCCCTATTACAACCAAACCCTGGAAAGCCTCGCCACCCACTTCGGCTTCGATTTGAAAACGCCGTTCGCGGAACTGGACGAGAGCGTGCAGAACAAACTGCTGTATGGCACCGAGGGCGAAGACGTGCTGATGCGCTACGATGATGGCCGCAAAAGCTATCAGGTCACCAAACCGTTCGAAGGCGTGATCCCCAACATGGAACGGCGCTGGCTGGAAACCGACAGCAACTGGGTGCGCGACGAGCTGAGCAAATACCAGACCGTGACCAAGTGCGAGTCGTGCGGTGGGCATCGCCTCAAACCCGAAGCTTTGGCGGTCAAAATCGCCGGCCTCAACGTGTCGGAAGTCACCGACATGTCGATCCTGGAAGCCGCGCAATGGTTTTTGGGCGTCGAAAAGACCCTCACCAAGCAACAAAGCGAAATCGCCCGGCGCATTTTGCGTGAAATCAACGAACGGCTGGGCTTTTTGGTCAACGTCGGGCTGGAATACCTGACCCTGGCGAGGGCTTCGGGCACGCTGTCGGGCGGCGAAAGCCAGCGTATCCGCTTGGCCTCGCAGATCGGTTCGGGATTGACCGGCGTGCTCTATGTTCTGGACGAGCCATCCATCGGCTTGCACCAGCGTGACAACGACCGGCTGCTCGAGACCCTCAAGCGCCTGCGCGATCTGGGCAACACCGTGATCGTCGTCGAACACGACGAAGACGCCATCCGCATAGCGGACTATCTGCTCGACCTCGGCCCCGGCGCTGGCGTGCACGGCGGCGAAGTCATCGCCAGCGGCACCCCCGAAGAGGTGATGAACGAGCCCAAAAGCCTAACCGGTCAATACCTTACCGGCAAACGCTCCATCGCCGTGCCAAGCAAGCGCCGCCCGGGACGCAAGGATCAGCACATCTCGGTCATCGGCGCGACCGCCAACAACCTGCAAAACGTCACTGTGGACTTCCCGCTGGGCACGTTCACCTGCGTCACCGGGGTATCGGGCGGCGGCAAGTCCTCGCTGGTGATCGAAACGCTCTACAAGGCCTTGGCGCGCCGCCTGCACGGTGCACGCATGCACGCGGGCGCGCACGAACGCATCGAAGGAATCGAATTCATCGACAAGATCGTCGATATCGACCAGTCGCCCATCGGCCGCACGCCGCGTTCCAATCCCGCCACCTATACCGGGGCGTTCACCCCGATCCGCGAATGGTTCGCGGGCTTGCCGGAATCGCAGCGGCGCGGCTACAAACCAGGGCGTTTCAGCTTCAACGTCAAGGGTGGCCGCTGCGAAGCCTGCCAAGGCGACGGCGTGATCAAGATCGAAATGCATTTCCTGCCCGACGTCTACGTCGAATGCGATGTGTGCAAGGGCAAGCGCTACAACCGCGAAACCCTGGACATTCAATTTCGCGGCAAATCCATTGCCGACGTGTTGGATATGACCGTCGAGGAAGGCGTCGAGTTCTTCAAGGCCGTGCCTTCGATCCGCGACAAGCTCGCCACGCTCAATCAAGTGGGGTTAAGCTACATCCACCTCGGCCAGCAAGCGACCACGCTTTCAGGTGGCGAGGCGCAGCGCGTCAAACTGGCCAAGGAACTGTCCAAGCGCGCCACCGGCAAGACCCTCTACATCCTCGATGAACCCACCACCGGGCTGCATTTCGAAGACATCAACAAGCTGTTGGAAGTGCTGCACACCCTGGTGGATCAGGGCAACACCATGATCGTCATCGAGCACAATCTGGAAGTCATCAAGACCGCCGATTGGATCATCGACATCGGTCCCGAGGGCGGGTCGAAAGGCGGTGAAATCATCGCCGAAGGCACGCCAGAGGCCGTCGCCAAGGTGAAACAGAGCTATACCGGGAAATATCTCGCCCCCCACCTCAAACAACGCGCCTCAACGAAAAAAAGCTAACCCGCACTTTTTCGCTTAGCGTGCTCTAAACCGCCCTTTTCAGCGCAGCTGCGACACGTGAAACTCGCATCGCTCAATCATTTTGCGCGCCCAGACCAGCACCGACCGTCAAAAACCTGTAAGATGTGACAGTAGCCTTAAGACAGCAATCACCGCTATCTAATCAACCTTTCATAGCAAAGGGGGCGACTTGGCATGGCGCAGAAAGCGATGCGTTATCTCCGTGCGTTGTCGGATCGAGAGGCTGAGTGTCTGTCCTGGGTCGCCAACGGCAAAACGTCATCGGAAGTCTCTCAAATCCTGGGCATATCCACGCGGACGGTGAACTTTCATGTGAACAACTCGATGGAAAAGCTGGATGCGATGAACCGAACGCATCTCATCGCCTTGTTCGTCAAATCGTATCTGATCGGCGCCATCGAGGAATCCACACGACACAGAAAATGCGGTACATGCCCGCTGCAATACGGCGATGTCGTCCTCGGCCCAGAAATGATCGAAATCATCTGCACAGGCATTTGCCGAAAAAAGTCATAGAATACGGACGGTTTGAAACGCACCATGGTGATCATCGATCGCACACAGTTAATGGCCTTGTTCGAGCGCATTCAAACCAACAGTTTGGACAGCGTGCTCGACCTGTGGCGACAGATCAGGGGCAAAATTTCGCCGCGCTGCGAAGACTGCGCCGTTGAACGCATCCTCGGTCGGCGTTGCTGTTGCATGTGTCTGGAATCGGCTTTGAGCGAAACCTCGCTGTGCGTCGACCTCAATGATTTCGACGACGTCCGCGTGCGCACGACCATCTCGTCGCTAAAATCCCATCGCACACGCGACTGCGCGATGTGCACCCACGGTGTGGACACCTAACCTCACCAAAAGGTCTTGGCCTTGGTGAAGTCCTTCCACGCCGAAAGCAGGTCGTCTTCGCGCAGGATTTGCGCATGCATGTACCACCCTTCGACCATGCCCGTCGCGCGGTGCAGCGCTTGACCATCCGCGCCGCCGACGCCGCCAACCAGACCGGCCATCAATCGCTCGGCAGTGGCCAGATCGTTTAAATGCCCAAGGCTTTCTTGCAAGGTCTTGAGTCCGCGTAAGTACGACCGCGTTGTCTTGGCAGGGTAGAGTTCGGCGAAAAATTCCGCCGCATAGCGGGCTTTTTTGATGGCGATGCGCAACATATGACGCTGTTCAATGGGCAGGTTCTTCAACCCCTTGCCCGCACGCAGCAGCCGGGCGTGGCGCTTGTCCAAGATGCTTTTGGCGACGTCCGTTGCCGGGGCATGTAGATGAGTAGCCGACACCGCCGGACCATCGCCACGCCACGCCGAATTGCCAACCCATAGCAAACCATCGCATAACAGCCGCGCGTATTCATGGCTGGCGATAAGGTTGTGGGCGTCGCGGTATGCTTGATCCAAGCGTCGCTCGGCGTGCGTGCGCATCACTGCAAGGGCGGTATCGTGTTCAAAACCGATTTCCACCGCCGCCAGAACCTCGTCCAAAAACACGTCCCAATCGCGCGCCGGTCCCAACGCAGAACCGGCGTCTTTCAGCCCCTGGCTCAAGCTTTCATAGCTGCCTTTGGGCAGCAGCTTTTTATAGGTGGTGATCACCGAACGCATGCGCCGCAGCGCCACGCGCATCTGATGGACCCCTTCGACGTGACAACGCGTCAACACGCAGTCCTCGTTGGCGATGAGATGTTTGAGGCCTTCCAGAACCGACGCGCGCAAGACGTCCTCGGCGCTGGCTGATTTGCTCAGTTTGGGATTGCGCGCCTTGACCCACGTCGCCCCGGCCCCGCGCGCCAGTTCCAGGCCGCGACCCGCTTTGGTGCGTTCCGACAGCCGCGCGGGCACCGCCTGCACGATCAACTGGGCGGTGTTCAACAGCTCGCGCACGTCGCCGGAGTTCAGTTCCAGTTCAAGCTCGACCAGCGGGGCTTGGGCTTCGTCCGCAAGAATATTGCCTTGGTCGATGGCGCATTCGATCACCGCACCGCCAGGGGTGCGCAGCATGCGGACTTGACGCTTGATGTCGGTGCCGTAAACGCGCACCAACTTGGTCAAGTTGATGCCTTTGAGCAACGCCATGACATCGTCGTCGCGACGCAGCAACGCTGCGTCCAAATCCGGCCCCGGGACGGGCCATTCCCATTCATGGCGGGCTAATCCGGTGCTCGACGCCAATCCGGCGTCGGCTTTCAGGCACTGCACATAGCGCCGACTTTCCTTGCGCACCCGCAAAGACAGACCGCGCGCGGCAAGCTTGGCGTCCGTTGTGTCATAATAGGACGCCCGCAACGTCTGGGAACGCGGTCGCTCGCTTTGCAGGGCTTGAAACGATGGTGTCCTGCACAATTTGCGCACATCCGCCGCGCTGAGCACGAATTTGAGCTCAACTTCCAAGTTGGACTGTTCATTCCGCGTTGCGTGTGCCATGTGCTTGCCCGCTCTGTTTTTGCCCGAACCCCGTTCGAAATTGCGTTGGTCCGTCATCGCAACCTGAGCATAACACCCATCATCAACGACAATGTGACAGTGATGTTACAGGCCTTATATTTTCTCTATTTTTTCAGCATGTTCGTTGCTTCGCAACCGTTACGACGGTTATAATGAACGGAGTACGAAAGTATTCCCCTCCCGGGCTCATTTGTTGGTCCCAACATTACCTTTTAAGCCCGACTTTCGCGCTCTTTGATCTCTCATGGGCTGGGGGGTCTCTCTTGGGCAGGAGCTAAATCATGACCTCCAAAGAACTTGAATGGTCGGATAAATTTTCCACCGATGTATCCTCCATCGACCGCCAGCATCAGGAACTGCTTTACCTTTCGCAGAAATTGCTCGAGGTGCTTTCTTCCGACACGGCCCCCCTGGCCGAAAAGCAGGCCGTGTTCCAAGATTTGGTCGAACACGCGCTAGAGCACTTCGCCTACGAAGAGCGCATCATGCAAAACATCTGCTACCCCAATCTCAGCCATCACAAACGCGAGCATGATGAACTGCGCAAGGAAATCGCGCAAATCAGTGAAAGCGTGATGAACGGTGAAGGTATCGAAGATTGGAAAGGTTTGGTCAGTCTGGTGCAAGTTTGGCTGCTGCGCCATATCGTCGCCAGCGACACGCCGATTCGCGAACACATCCATCGTGAAGACGACGAAACCTTATAATAATCATTATATATCAATGCGCTACAAGATTCACCCTGAGGGTGTGACATCCATCACACTCGCAATCCACAAAAATCTTTACAAAACGTAAAGATGACGACGCAATGTTGTCATATTGAACGGTTATGTGAAGAGCATGAACGATATTCAGTGCAACAAATCGAGCTGCTTTTATTGGGCTAAGGGCCTGTGCTCCAGCATTACGGCTGTAGATGCCATCGGCTGCGCGCAGTTTCGCGCTAAAGAGCAGATCTACAAGATCACGCCGCCGCGACGCGTCGACTTAACGCAAATCCGCAAGCACCTCGAAGAAGCGTTCAATGCCAGCAAGTCCGCTACGCAACTGCATCCGCAGACGCGGCCAATGCCTTGCGCGTCGGCCCATAACGACCTCAACGCCGATATCAGGCTGCTGGCCAGCTAACGCGGATCAGCGCTTATAAGTGACTGGATAGCCCGCGCGGTTCCAGCTGCTCATGCCGCCACCCATGATCATCAGGTTTTTGAAACCCTTCTGAAACAGAATGCGCGCCGCGCCCGGTGAACGGTTGTCGGTACGGCAGGTGACCACGATGGGGTCGTTTTTGTATGGCTCCAACTGATCGGCCAAAGCGGCCAATTTGACACTGAGCGCCGATGCATCGAGGTTCAGCGCCCCTTCAATGTGGCCCAGGTTGCCGGTGAATTCGCCCGGCGTGCGCACGTCGATGACGATCAGGTCTTCGCCCGCATCCATGCGTTTTTTCACGTCTTCGGCTTTGACAAACGGAATGCCCAGCATTTTGGCCTTGATCCGCGGCAAAAAGCGCATGAAGACGATCACGGCCACGCCGATCAGGACGAATTTGTAGGTTTCGGTCTGAAACTGCTCCACGGTGGTTCACTCCTCGTTTGACCCGTCGCGAGAGGTAGCCTTCTCCCCCCAAGCTGTCAAGAGCGCCAACGCAGGGATTGCAACGCGGAGCCGGTGAGATTAAGACATCTGCCATGACAAACGATACTCACCCCATCCATATCATCGGCGGCGGGCTCGCGGGTTCCGAAGCCGCGTGGCAAATCGCGCAAGCGGGTATTCCCGTCGTCCTGCACGAAATGCGCCCCGTCAAGACCACTCCAGCGCATCAAACCGGCGGATTGGCGGAATTGGTCTGCTCCAACTCGTTGCGCGCCGACGATCACACCGCCAACGCGGTGGGCTTGCTGCACGAAGAAATGCGCCGCCTCGGCTCTCTGATCATGCGCTGCGCCGATGAAAACCGCGTCCCTGCGGGCGGCGCGCTGGCGGTTGACCGCGAGGGTTTTTCCGCCGCCGTCGAAAAAGCACTCGGCGAGCATCCGCTGGTGACCATCACCCGCGAAGAGGTCACCGATCTGCAAAACCTGGATTGGGACAGCGTCATCGTCGCCACCGGACCGTTGACGTCCGACGCGCTGTCGCAGTCGGTCCGCGCCTTGACCGGAGCGGATCAAATGGCCTTTTTCGACGCCATCGCGCCGATCGTTTACAAAGACAGCATCGACTTTTCCAAGGCCTGGTTCCAGTCGCGCTACGACAAGGGCGACGGCAACGACTACATCAACTGCGCCATGGACAAAGAGCAGTACCACGCCTTCATCCAGGCACTGTTGGACGCCGAAAAGCAGGATTTCAAGGACTGGGAAAAAGACACCCCCTATTTCGAAGGCTGCCTGCCCATCGAAGTGATGGCCGAGCGCGGCGCCGAGACGCTCACATTTGGGCCGATGAAGCCGGTCGGACTGACCAACCCCAACGCACCGGACAAGCGTTCTTACGCCATCGTGCAACTGCGCCAAGACAACGATCTGGGCACGCTGTGGAACATGGTCGGCTTTCAAACCAAACTGACGTACGGCGAGCAAAAACGCATCTTCCGCACCATTCCCGGCCTGGAAAACGCTGAATTTGCACGCCTGGGCGGTATGCACCGCAACACCTTCATCAAAAGCCCGGAACTTCTCGACCGCACCCTGCGGCTCAAATCCAAACCAACCATCCGCTTCGCTGGGCAGATCACCGGCTGCGAAGGCTACGTCGAAAGCACCGCCATCGGGCTTCTCGCGGGACGTTTCGCCAGCCGCGAACGCTTGGATCAAGACTCCACCCCGCCGCCGAACACCACCGCGCTGGGCGCGCTGCTTGGTCACGTTACCGGCGACGCCCACGCCGAAACCTATCAGCCCATGAACATCAATTTCGGCCTGTTCCCGCCCGCAGAAATCGATGACCGCCCGCCGGAATTGCGCGGCAAGCGCTTGAAGCGCGGCGACCGCAAAAAAGCCCGCAAAGCCGCCGTGTGCGCCCGCGCGCTCACCGCCCTCGCCACCTGGATGGAGGACACCAAAGCATGATCGAGCTTTACGGACACCCGACCCAGAACGTGCTCAAAGCGAAGATCCTCATCGCCGAATTGGACCTCGAGCATCGCCTCATCGACGACCGTTTTCTCGAAGACGGTAGCGTCGAGCAAGAGCGTTTTCGCAGCGCCAGCCCCACCGGCCAAGTGCCCGGCCTGTTCGATCCCGACACCGGCGCGGCGCTGTTTGAATCGTCCGCGATCATGATTTATCTGGCGGAAAAGTGCGGTCGCTTCCTGCCCGGACCGGACCGTCCGGCGGACCGCGCCGAAACGTTGAAATGGTTGCTGTTCGAAGCCGCCAGCCTGACGCCGGCGATGCTCGACATTTACCACTACACCCTGCAAGCCGACGCGCCGCAGATCTATTCCGAAGAACGCGCACGCACCCGCACGCGGCGGGCGCTGAGCGTTCTGGAGGGCGCACTGGCCCAAGGACGGGATTATCTGGCGGGCGAATATTCCATCGCCGACATGATCTTATATCCGTGGATGACCATTATGGAAGACTTCGCCGACATCCCGCTCAGCGACTATCCGCTGCTCGAGGCGTGGACCGTACGCGTCGGCGCGCGCGAGGCGATCAAAAAAGCGGAAGCGTCCTGAACGCTTCCGCCCTTTGCTTTACTGAATAAACTCGGCAATGCGATCCGCAGCATCCTCGGCATAGAAATCGAGGAAGAAGTGGTCGGCACCGTCGATCACCGCAAGCTGGATTTTTTCGCCGTCCGCCAACGGTTCGACCGCATCGATCAAACCTGCGACCACCGTGTCCTTGGTGCCCGCAATGACCAGAACCGGCACATTGATCATCGGCAACAGGTTGGGCGTGTGGCGACGATCGTCATTGACATAGTAATCGACGATACTGTCGGCGGTGACATCCGCCCCGGGGCAGTACAACACCCCTACGCCCTTCATGAATTCAGCGCCCTTGCCCGCCGCGACCATGGCTTCGGCCTCGCCATAGACTTTGGCCAGCGGCTGTTTGTGGCTCTTTTCGAAGCTGATGGCCATGCCTTTGGCATTCCACGTCGCGGGTGCGATCAACACCACCTTGGACACCGCCGGGTCGTTTTCGCGGGCGGCGAACCATGCGGTCTGGTTGCCGCCACGCGAATGACCGGCGAGGACCACGTTGGTCGCGCCTTGACCCTTCAACCAATTCAACCACAGGCCGATTTCAACCATCGCGTCGGAATGCTTGTGGGTCGCGGGGACCTTGCAGTCGTACATGCCGGTACGGCTGTCCAAGCCGAGGCTCAGCGTCGGGGCCAGTGAACTGACGCCGCGTTCCGCCAACAGCTTTTGCAAGTTGACGATGATTTCCATCTTGTTGTGCGCCAAGGTGCCGTGAGTCAACAAAACCACGCCATCGGCCACGGTTTTGCCATCGGCCAGCTCTAAACTGGCGCCCAAGGTCAAGCCATCGGCGTTTTTGATGCTGACCTCTTGCGCGTGTGCGGCGAAGGTCGCACAGCAGACCGCCACAGCAGCAACGAGGCCTGTTTTCAAAGTCTTAAACATCTTTTGTCATCCTCCCGCACAGGGCTGTTGGTATTTTTTTAGGGGCCCTGTCATTCACACCGTGGTATAGCATTTTCAGGAATTCGGCAAACATTGTAGCCGCAAAATCAAAGGCCGTATCCCACCACTTGAGGCAAGGGTATAATCGGGACAGATGCCCCGCACGACGAAGACACCCAGAACTTATCCACCCCGCGCACGGCATCGCACGCGGGTCGGTGGTTTGTTGTGCGCCGTATCCGTGCTTGTGTTGGGGCCGTCCGTGCTGTCGACGCATGGACCGTCCGCGTTGAGCTTCGTCGCTCAAGCCCACGCTCAGCAGCTTCCCGACGCGGCCACCGAAGAGCTGTTTTTGGCCGTCGACAGCAACGACCTGGACGGCGTGCGCGCCGCCATTGGAAAAGGCGCAGACGTCGAAGCGCGCGACTTTTCCGGCACTCAACCCGTCGATATGGCTATCGATCGCGGCTATTTCGACATTGCCCACTATCTGATTTCCGTGCGTAACGCCGCGCAAGCGAAGCAAAGCGGACTGCCCGCCCAACCGACGCCCACCGTCGAGGAATTGGCCCAATCGCAAAGCCCGGTTGTAAGCGCGCCGGACGCTCCGAGCACAGCGATGAATTCGATGGAAGATGCCAACCCGTTCGACATCGCCACGCTGCCGCCGGAACAACCGTCACCTCAAGCGGAAGCTCCCGTCGATCCGCTGCTGGAGGACCTCCCCCCAGCCGCCCCCCAAGTATCTGACGCCCCCATTGCCGTGGAACCCGACCCGTTCGCCGTGTCGCAACCCAGCGACAACCTGGCCGAACCCAACGTCAAGGCGACGCCGCAGATTCCCGACAGCCCCTATAAGAGCGCGATGCAAATCAATCCCGACCCGGCGTTTGGATCGATGCCTGAAGTTGCACCCGAAACGGCCCCAGAAGCTACACCTGAAACGCCACCCGAGCCCGCCCCCATCGTCCAAGTCATGTCCGAGCCGCCAGCATCGCCCTCGCCGGCCATCGACGTGGTCACACCTGAACCCACCAAGGAAGAAACGGCCAAGGAAAACGCCAAACCCTCCGCGGCGAAGACCTTCATCACCACCTTTTTCGACTTTTTCAAACCGCCCAACGTCACCGGCGTGGTCCGCCGGGAACACGATCGCGCGCAAACGAACGGCAGCGTTTCCGAAGAAGAGTTGGCCAATCAACTGCACCAAATCGAGGCAGAACGCGGCGACGCCGTGATCAAAGGTCCAGAAGTACCGATCTCGCCGGAAGAACTGGCCAAGCAATTGCCGCCGTCGCCGGATCTTGGCGAACTGACAGACGAGGAATTGGCTGCGCTTCAGGTCGAGACTCCTGCCTTGCCGCCTTATGCGGTCGGCTCCCCTCCGCCCGCAACCGGTGCTCCCGCTGCCGGCGGCGGCGATGCCTTCGGCGACTTGCAAATCGACGACGCCACACTCGATGACGAGCAGCCTCTGGAAGGCTTGCCTCCGGCTGCCGCACCGAAACAACCCGCATCGAGCGGCACCGCCGCGCCCCCCCCCGCACCCGATTTCAAGGAAGCGCCAGGCGTGCCGGGTAAGCGTTACGACCCCACAAAACCGTTCGGCGGCGGTGTGGACCCCGACGTGCTGGCTTGGTTGGGGCTTGACCCCCGCACCGCCCTTGTCATCAAAGACGGCGAGGTCAAAATCAAAGACCCTGAAATCGCGCTCAAGGCCGCCCCAGGTACCCCCGCACCTGCGCCGAGCGCTCCCGCAGCCGAAGACCCGTTCGCGGATCCGTTTGCGGCCATGCCAGAAGATACCACCAAAGCACCGGCTGTTTCGGATTTGCTCGAAGGCCTGGGCGACGCCCAAGAGGTCGCCAGCAAAGAGCCCAAAAGCCCGCCGTCGCCCGAAGGCATAGCCGACGATCCGTTCGCCGCACCGCCGTCTCAAGGCGCTCCAGACGATCCGTTTTCGTCTCCTCCACCACCGACAGGGGGAGATGTAGACGAACTCGCCGGGTTGCTCGAAAGCACCCAGGAAAGCGTCAGCGGCACAAAAGGCTGGGACGTCACCAAAGTCGAAGGCGCGGACCTGCCCAGCGAGGCAGTGGTGCTCAGCGAGATCGAACCCAGCGGTCAAGTTCTCGATGGGGTGGAACTGGCGCTCGGCTCCGACACCAAGGTCGGGCAAGAAGTCGGCGAGGATCGCCTCAAACTTCTGGATCAAGAAAGCATCCACAAACCGTGCATTTCTAAAGGCGGCACCGAGACGGTTTTTTGCATCGACACGGTCAGTTGGCCGTTCGAGCTGGAAGAGTATTTCCTGGTCGACACCATCATGTATCAGGGCACCCGCGCGGTGGCGCGCTATGACGCCGGTCGAGCGACCAACTTTCACAGTCTCTTTCGCAGCGAAGCGTTTGAACACGTCATTGGCTATTACACCAAACGTTACGGCCCGCCCACCGAGATGATCGAACGCGCCATCGCGCCGCTGGCCGCGCCGCGCCAAGCAAACCCGACCTATCTGTGGCAAAGCCGCGAGCCGGGCACGGACACCGTCGTAACCCTGGAAATTCGCAAATTCGACGACGCTCTGTCCGGCTTTCCGGATACCAATCGCGGCGCACTGCTGCTGTATCGAAGCCATGCCAAGCCGATCTTCCCGCAACTGTCCCAGTTGGAGCTGATGGTGCTGAAAGCCGACGCGCCAATTGCGGTCGAATCGACCGCGCCGACGCCCGGCGATGTGTGGAATTAACCCGCCTGCGAAACCGCTTTTAATAGCGCCCGGAAAGTTTACCCAACCAAATGGATGCCACCGCGCCCACGCCTGCGGGTGGCTCTTCGATCAAGGCTGGGTCCCAGTTCTGCTTTTGCAGCCGCGACAGATGGCGGTCCGCCAAACGCCCCACCAACACGGCGGGCAGCGCGGCTTTCGGCACGGTATTTTGACGCGCATCGCTCAGCATCCGTTGCGCGCATTCCAGCACCTCGCGAACCGTGGTGTCGGCGGGCAACATGTCACGGCGATGCGCGGTGCGATAAGGCAACGCCCGCATCACGCCGATCAGCGCCCACGCCGCGCCGACATCGCGTGCAATGGTGAGCACAGCGTCATCCGTAATGCCCAAAACATCCAACATCAGCCCGTGCAGCGCCCCGCTGGTGGCGTATGCATATGCACGAAGTTCGTTTAAGGAGGCGGGTTTTTCAGGTTCCAGGTCAAAATTGCGTGCCTCGATCAAGGCCCGCAACGATTTCGATGGGTCCTGAAGCGCGCCACCTGTTTCGGCGAGCGCGCGGGCGACGGGATGGGACGGCGGGCGGCCTTGCAAAATGCCCGGCACCACGTCGATCCACCATTGCAGCTTGATTTTGCCCAACATCGGTTCGGATGCCGTCTGGCCGATGCGCGCCAGTTCCTGATTGAACGCGATCAGCGCCATCAGACCGGCGCGCTTGTCATGCGGCGCGGCCAGCGCGCACAAATAGCGTTCGCGATCCTGACGGCTCAGTTCAAGCACGGAAAAATCGGATGGGGGCATCTATTTTTTTCACCCAATTGAGGGACGATTTGCGCTTATTGTAGGGTAAATGCCCGTTGATGCGGAAAAATTCGCTTGTTACCCATTGTTCGTTTGAAATTCCTGACGAAGCCCCTATGTTTTGGGCAATCGTTTAGAACTGTTTCAATCATAGCTAACTTAATGAGGTCTAAAATGGCTTTTGAACTTCCCGCCCTTCCCTACGCCAAGGATGCCCTGGAGCCGCATATCTCCGCCAACACGTTCGACTTCCACCATGGCAAGCACCACAACACCTACGTTGTGAACTTGAACAACATGGTTGCTGACACGGACATGGCGAGCATGTCTCTGGAAGAGATCATGAAAGCGACCGCAGGCGACGCGTCCAAGGCCGGCATCTTCAACAACGCCGCACAGGTCTGGAATCACACCTTCTTCTGGAACTCCATGAGCCCCAACGGCGGCGGCGAGCCCACCGGCGCGATCGCCGACGCGATCAACGCGTCGTTCGGTTCCTACGCTGAATTCAAAGAAGCCTTCAAAACCGCCGGCATGACCCAGTTCGGCAGCGGCTGGGCCTGGTTAGTGAAAAAAGGCGACAAGCTTGAAATCGTCAAAACGCCGAACGCCGAATGCCCGCTGACCGGCGGCGCGACCCCGATCATCACCTGCGATGTGTGGGAACACGCCTACTACCTCGATTACCAGAACCGCCGTCCGGACTTCCTGGAAGCGTTCTTGAACAACCTGGTCAACTGGGACTTCGCCAACGCCAACTTCGCTGGCTAAGCGTATCTCTCTGCACCATTGAAAAGGCTCGAAGGGCAACCTTCGAGCTTTTTTTTGTGCATCCGCCTACGGGTTCAGACCCAACGCCCGCGCGCCGGCGAGAATCGCAAACAACAAAAACAGCGCCGCCCCCAAACGATGCAACCAAAACAGCGGCAAGCGCTGCAACACAGTGCGCCCCGCCCACACGCCCAACGCAGACACCGTCACCAATGCTGCCGTCGCACCGATCCACACCGACAACGGCGCTAGGCTGCCCGCCAACCCGGCCACCGCGATCTGGGTCTTGTCGCCGAATTCGGCCACGAAAATCAGCAGCAAGGTGGTGACGAAAATGCCGTAGCCCGGTTTTTCCACCACATCGCCATCGTCGTCGTCGTCCTTTTGCAAAAAGGCGTGCACGGCGAACGCAAAGAACAAAATTGCCACAATCGTTGCGGCGACCGGTTGCGGCAACCACGCGGCGGCGGCGGCGCCGAAAACGACGGCCAACACATTGAGCAACGAAAACGCCAGCGCCGCGCCCAATATCACCGGCCAATGGCGATGGCGCGACGCCAGCGTCATGCACACGAGTTGGCTTTTATCGCCAATTTCGGCAAGCGCGATGAGGGCGAAGGTGGACGAGGATGCGGCAAGGGTTTCGGATGCGATCATGATGGTCCGTGTCTAGCCGAAAACAGCGAGCCAACCAAGCGGCAAAACCGGGACAAAAAAGAGGGAGGCTTGCGCCTCCCTCAAGTTGGGTCGGACCTTGCGGTCCCAAAGTCTGTCTGTCGTCGAACGGAAAGGTGCGTTTAGTTGCCGCCGTGCACCAAAACGCCATCGGTGATGATCACCGTGTCGTCCGCAGCCGCGGCGACTTTTTCGCCTTCGGGCAAAGAGATTTCGCAACCGTCGCACACGCCCATGTTTTCGCTTTCCGCAGCGATGTCCAGGGTGGTGGTACCGTCGGCGGTGGTCAAGGTCACCGTGTAACCGACCGTATCTTGGTTGAAAAGGTCGGTCGCACCGGCGGCCAACGGCATCACGGCCACAGCGCTGATTACGGCGGCCACGGCGAATGAATACTTCATGATTTGTCTCCAATATCACGGCCACTATGGCGCGTGAGGCGAGCAAATTGCGCCTTGGCGATTAAGTTTTCAAATGAATTTATCAGATCGATAATATTGAAGATTCGAATTAGATATTTGCTCGAAATCAACCCGTTCGCGTGCTGAAAAGGGAGTTTAAAACGGCTTCGGTCTACACGAAATCGACGCCCTTGGCGCCGTGAAAATAGCCGTTGGAAAAGGCCACATCGCCCATCAACGCGGTCAATTTCTCATCGGCCTCATCGGACGTGAGCGCACGGTCGAGAATGTGACGGTACACTTCTGCCACCGCCACCATGTCGACGGTGTGCGGCGACAGGCGGAAATGATGGATGCCGAGGTTTTGCAACTCGGCCAACTCGGCGCTCAAGTTCTGATAACTGTACGACATCGTCTGCACGCCGTTGACGGCCAGGAACGGCTCGTGGTCCAAGGTGTCGACCTCCAGGCCGTCGGGATCTTGCTCACAGACGAATTGGCAGTTGTCTTTGTGCAGCATGTGCGCGCGGGCGTGATAACAGCGCGCCGAAATGGCCAGCGGCAGGCGTCCGAACACCTGCACCTCCAACTCTGCGGTCGTGTCGGCAGCCAACGCTGCCAGCGCCGTGCGGTTCAATTCCACCGGCAGGCACACCCGCGTCGCGCCGCGCTCGGTGAAGTATTTGAGCGTGCCTTCGTTGTAGATGTTGACGTAAGGCCCGATGGCGTGGGGACGCCCCGCCAACAGCGCGCACGCCGACACGTCGTTGGCCTCGACCATGAGGTCGGCATCACCGGCGGTGTCGCGCAGTTCGTTCATTTCCCGCCCGTTCATGATCAGCGCCAAGGTCGATACGATCACCTCCTTGCCCGCGCCTTGCAGACGTTCGATCACATCCACCATATGCGGGGCGTAGAACGGTGCGCGTTTGGAACACACCGCCTCGCCGACATAGACGGTGTCGACATCTGCCTCGTCGGCGATGCGATAGTAAAAATCGCGCCACCTATCGGGCTTCCAATTGAACAGCACCGGACCGAGGGTGAGTTTCGCGTTCATGCCCCTGCCCCTCTCATCGCCAGGTTTTGTCATAAGCGCCGGACGTCTTGGCCTGACCTTCGGTGATCGCTTCCAAGCCCAGCGCCGGGGGCGTTTCGCCCGCCGCGACCGCGTCGGCGGCGCGGCGAAACGCAGCCACCACTTGGGCGACATAGGCGCGGCCGCGCTGACGGCCTTCGATCTTCAGTGCCGTGACCCCGGCGGCTGACAGTTCCGGCAGCATCGACGCGGCGTTCAGGCTGGTCGGCTCTTCAAACAGATAAGACGCCTTGCCATCGGCGACGAAACGCCCCTTGCACAAGGTCGGATAGCCCGCCGCCTCGTTTGGCGCAAACGCGTTGATGGTAAAATCGCCGAGCTTGGAGACCATGCGGTCACCCTCGTCCTCGTAGCGCACGTGACTGGCGGGCGAACACACGCCGTTGATGTTGGGCGATTGCCCGGTGGCATAGGACGACAGCTGACAGCGGCCTTCCGCCATCACGCACAGGCCGCCGAACACGAACACCTCCGTTTCCACATTGATGTGCGCGTTCAACGTTTTGATTTCGGGCACGCTTAAAACGCGCGGCAACACCACCCGTTTGACATCGAACGCGTCGACGTAAAAGTTGATCGAGTCGGGATTGGATGCCGACGCCTGCACCGACAGATGACGACGCAAAGCGGGATGATGTGTCGCGGCGTAATCCAACAAGCCGATGTCGGCGAGGATCACGCAATCGACGCCTAGCGCCGCCGCGTCATCCACGGCCTTGCGCCAGGGACCGGGATTGCCAGTCTCGGGAAAGGTGTTGACGGCGAGAAACACTTGGCAGTCTTGCGCATGGGCGAAATCCAAGCCCTGTTCCAACTCATTGCGGCTGAAATTCAGGCCGGGAAAGTTGCGCGCGTTGGTTTCGTCGCGAAAGCCCAGGTACACCGCGTCCGCGCCGTTTTCCACGGCGGCGTGCAACGAGGCCGGGGTGCCCGCCGGACAGACCAGTTCCAACACTTTGCTCATGTGCGCGCCGCCCGTTGTCTTTGTCGCGATGCGGACTGTACGGAACCCGCCAATCTGGCTTCCAGTTCGCGGATCTTCGCCGCCTGCACATCGACGCGGCGTTGGGTCGGCGCAACCAAGGCGCCGTGTAAAATCGCGAGATCGTCCGCCGCGCGGCGAAACAGCCCTTGACCGAAACGCGCCAGACCGCGTACCGGCCGCGCCAACGGACCGAACGCGGCGGTCAGCTCGGCGACCAGATCGACCTCGACCCCGTCCACCGCGTTGCGCAATGCCACCACCGCTTCGGTGTCGCCTTCGATCACCAGGTCGCGCGAAAAAAACAACGCGTCGCCGTCGATGTTGCCTTCCAGCAAGTCGATCAACGTCAGCAGCGGGCCGCGGATGGTGGCGCGCACCTCGGTCCCCTCGCCCGACTTCACGGCCTTGACGCGCGGTTTGTCGGCATCGGTCGTGAGGATGAACGCCAGCGGCAAATCGACCGGATCGATCAGATAGACCGGTGCGCCCAACTGCGACAATCGTTCGAACAAACCGGGATGGCTGCGCGCGATGGCCGCCATCGCCGAATTCAACGCCGGTTGCAACAAGCTTGGCGGCAAGGGGCGGGCAAACAGGCCGCCGATCAGAACCGGTGAAAATGGCGGGGTCGGTGCAGAAGAGAACATCGCGGCCTACCTTAGAACCATACTAATTCAACACTATTTGTGTGTAAATTATACATGGGCTCAAGGCTCAAGCAAGACGAAAGCAGGTCTTCATGCTGATAGGTTAGTTTTTAGCGACGACTTTGTAGGTGGCGTGACATCCCGTGCAGTTGGACATCAACGTGCCGAGGTTTTCCAATACCCCTTCGGGTCCGAATTCGGCGGCTTGTGCCAGTTCTTCAAAGGCCATGTGCGTACCGCGTGCCATTTGGCGAAATTCCAACGGCAACACTTGGCCCATGCCCATGGCCGCGCCGCCGCCTTGGCCCATACGCATGGAATGCCCGGCCTCGGCCACCGCCGCCATGTCGTTTTCGGCCATGGCCAGCACGATGTCTTGAACGACGACCAGGAACTGGCGCATTTCAGCCATCATGAAATCGCGCTGTTCGGCGCTGACGACGATCTCTTGGCGGTCGTCCTCGGCCCTGGCGGACGAAGCGCCGCTCACAGATGCAACCAACAAAGCTGCGGCAAATGTCAGGGAAAGTCCGATTGTCTTCATCGCTGTACACCTTTGTGGAAAAAGCTCATTCGACCGCGATCAGCGCCGCCGCGACGGCGCGCTCTTCGATGGCGAGCACGTTGTAAGTCCGGCATGCCGCCGCCGTGTCCATCCATTCCAGCACCACGCCATGCGCGCGTAAATCTTGGCGTAACGCCTCATCTGGCAATGCGAACGTGGGACCGCAACCGATCACCAGAATTTCCGGCTTGGCGGGATGGTCGATCACCGCCTGCAGGGCTTCCAGGCTCAACACCCCCGACCATGGCTGCGTGCGGTCGAGAAACACCAGCACCGATCCGTCATGAGCGACGCCGCTGACGTTGAAGCCGCCCTCGCCGTACGCCTTGACGATCTGGCGGCCCTTGGGAACGTCCGGGGTGATGTCCAGCGACACGCGTGCGGCTCCTCAATCGATCACGATTGCTGTTCGGCGGTTTCTTCTTCTTCCATGGTGCGCCGTTGCACGCCCATGTGCAGCAACAGCGGCACCGCCAAGCAGACCGAGGAATAGGTACCGATCACCACGCCCCAGATCATCGCGAAGGCGAAGTCGCGAATGATTTCGCCGCCGAGGAAGTAGAGCGCGATCAACGCAAGCAGCGTGGTCAACGAGGTCATCACCGTGCGCGACAAGGTCTCGTTGGCGCTCTGGTTGAGCAGTTCGTCCATGGGCTTGGTTTTGTATTTGCGCAGATTTTCGCGCACCCGGTCGAACACCACCACGGTGTCGTTGATCGAATAACCCGCGATGGTCAGCACCGCCGCCACTGTGGCGAGGTTGAATTCGTGCTGGATCAGCGAGAACACGCCAATAGTGGTGATAACGTCATGGCTCAACGCAATCACCGCACCGAGACCGAACTGCCATTCGAAGCGGAACCAGATGTATACCAAGATTGCCAAAATCGCGGAAACCACCGCGTACATGCCGTTCCAAAACAGTTCGTCGGACACCTTCGGCCCGACCAGTTCGGTGCGCCGGTACTCAATCCCGTCGCCCAGTGCGACCTTGACCGCGTTGACCGCCGCTTGATTGGCTTTCTCGCCGCCTTCTTGGGCCGGAATACGGATCAAGATGTCGTCGGGCGCGCCGAATTCCTGCAATTCGATCGATCCCAGATCGAGCTGATTGAGCTTAGAACGCATTTCGCCGATCTGGTTGGGTGCGGGCGTGCGGACCTCGATCATGATACCGCCGGTGAAGTCGATGCCGTAGCTCAGGCCCTTAGTGAAGAACAATCCAATCGATGCCGCCACCAAAAGCGCGGAAAAGGCGAAGAAGATCATCCGCTTGCTGACGAAGCCGAAATTCGGATGTTCGGGGAGAAGCTTAATGCGCATGAGAGTGTCCTTCTCCTCAAACGATCAGTGTTGTCGGCCGGGTGCGGCGCAACCAGATCGAAACCAAAATACGCGTCACCCAAATGGCGGTGAACATCGACGACATGATGCCAAACGCCAATGTGACGGCGAAGCCCTGAACCGGGCCGGAACCGAACGCGAACAGCAACGCCGCCGCGATCAAGGTGGTGATATTGGCATCCATGATGGTGCCGAACGCACGCTTGTAGCCAGCATCGACCGCCGACATCACCCCGCGTCCGGTGCGCAGTTCTTCGCGAATGCGCTCGAACACCAGCACGTTGGCGTCCACCGCCATACCGATGGTCAACACGATACCGGCGATGCCCGGCAGCGTCAGCGTCGCGCCGAAGGCCGACAGCAACGCGACGATCAACACCATGTTCATGGCCAGCGCAATGTTGGCGAACACGCCCAAGCGGCCATAATAAATGATCATAAAGGCAACCACCAACACCAAGCCGACGATCGAAGCGATCTTGCCTGCTTCGACGCTGTCCGCCCCAAGGCCGGGTCCGACCGAGCGTTCTTCCAAAACCGTCAACGGCGCAGGCAATGCGCCGGCGCTGAGCAGCAAAGACAGTTCCTTGGCGCTTTCGGTGGTGAACGATCCGCTGGTGATCTGGCCGGACCCGCCGGGGATGATGCCCTGAATGGTCGGCGCGCTGATGACCTTTTTGTCCAGAACGATGGCGAACGGCTTACCGAGGTTTTGGCGGGTAATGTCGGCGAATTTCTTACCGCCCACCGCGTCCAGGCGGAAATTCACCGCAGGCCGGTTGCCTTGATCAAAGCCCAACGACGCGCTGACCAAGGTATCGCCGCTGACGGCGACGCGCTTTTTCAGCAAATACATGCGCGGCTTGCCCAAGGAGTCGTATTCATCGACGGACGGCAGCAACATCGAACCCGGCGGCACCCGGCCTGCCATCGCATCGGCGAGCGAGCCTTTGTCGTCCAACAGGTGGAACGTCAGCTTCGCCGTTTGGCCCAACAGCTTCTTCAGCTTTTCCGGATCGTCCTCGCCGGGAACCTGCAACAAGATGCGGTCGTCGCCCTGGCGGGTGATGGTCGGTTCCTTGATGCCTTGCGGGTCGACGCGGCGGCGCACGATTTCGATGGATTGTTCCACCGCCGCGACGCGCCGTTCCTTGAGCGCCTGCTCGGTCAAGTTCATGACGATGTGACCGCTATCGCCAAGGTTGGTTTCAAAGCCGACATCGAGCTTGCGGATGATGTCGTAGGCCTTTTCGGCCTCGGCCGCATTCTTGATGGTGACGTTGACGCCAGTTGCGCTCGCGCCCAGGCCGCCGTAAAGGATGCGTTCCTTGCGCAGTTCGGTGCGAATGGCGTCGACCAGCGATTCCAGGCGTTCCTTGACCACCACGCCGACTTCGACCTCCAACAACAAATGCGAACCGCCTTGCAAATCGAGGCCGAGGTTGATCTGGCTCTTGGGCAAGAAGTCGGGCAGCGCGCCCGCCGTGTCGCTGTTGAGCAGGTTGGGCGCCGCAAACGCAAAGCCCAGCGCACACAGAATGCCGACCACGGCAAGCTTCCAGGTTTCGATCTTGAGCATGACAGGCTTTCTATTGTGGTGAGTTTAAGTCGGAAACGATGGTGGGTTCGTTAAACCGCCGGAGGCCTCAACCGCCAAGCAGCTTTTTCAGACCGCTGCTTTTGCCTTTTCCGTTGCCACCTTCGGGTGCATCGTCGTTGTCGGACGTGTGATCGGCCTTGTCGGCGGGCTCGGTCTTGGCCATCACCGTGGTAATGGTGTCGCGCACCACGGTGACGCGGATGCCGTCGGCGATTTCGACCTGAACTTCGCTGTCGCTTTTGACCTTGGTCACGGTGCCGATGATGCCGCCGCCGGTAACCACCCGGTCACCGCGCCGCACTGCCGCCAGCATTTCCTTTTGCATCTTCATCTTTTTTTGCTGCGGACGGATCAGCAGGAAATAAAAGACCACGAAGATCAGCAGCAAGGGCATGATCTGAGCAAACAAGTCGCCACCGGGAGCGGCACCTGCGGTTTGGGCGAAGGCGGGCGAAATCAGCATTGGAAACTCCTAAAGACCCCGCCGGACGCCGGAATGGCGCGCACAAGCACGGTCATATAAAAAAGACTGCGGAATATATAGCCGTATCGGCCTTATATGCAAACTGTGAAAGGCTTTTTTAGGGCATCGTCGCCATTGACGGCACGGTTTTCGCCAATTACCGTCCCTGCCCATGACAAACCAGAACTATATCCCCGTTTTGGAGCGCATCGCCGACGCCTTGGAGCGCTTGGCCCCCGCGCCCCGCGCCGCCCAGGATCTCAACGCCGCCGACGCCTACGTCTGGCATGCCGACGGCGAGCGCCTAGCCCCGGTCGAACGCGTCAACCGCGTCGATTTCTCGTTGCTCAAAGGCATCGAATCCCAGGCCGAGACGCTGTTGCAGAATACCCGCCAGTTCGCCACCGGCAGCCCCGCCAACAACGCCTTGCTGTGGGGCGCACGCGGTACCGGCAAAAGCTCGCTGGTCAAAGCCGTGCATGCCGAAATCAACCGTGACGCGACCAACCCGCTGTTGTTGGTGGAAATTCATCGCGAAGACATCCCCACCCTACCGCGCTTGCTGGAAATTCTGCGTGTGTCAGCTCGCCGCACGGTGATCTTTTGCGACGATCTGTCGTTCGATTCCGATGACGCGGAATACAAGTCGCTGAAAGCCGTGCTCGACGGCGGTATCGAAGGCCGCCCCGACAATGTGATTTTCTACGCCACATCCAACCGCCGCCACCTGATGGCCCGCGACATGATCGAAAACGAACGCTCGACGGCGATCAATCCATCCGAGTCGGTGGAAGAAAAGGTCTCCCTTTCCGACCGTTTCGGCCTCTGGCTGGGGTTCCACAACTTGGTCCAAGCGATCTATTTCGAGATTTGCGAAGGCTACGCGGCGCATTACAAGCTCGATATCGGCACCGAAGAGCTGCGCGCCGCCGCACTGGAATGGTCCATGACCCGCGGGGCCCGCTCCGGCCGCGTGGCATGGCAATTCATCCAAGACCTTGCCGGCAAACAGGGCAAAAGCTTGGATTAGGGCTTAAACGTTCAATTTCCGCTGTATGAGCGCGAATACGACGGCTTTTTCATCAGCACCGACTGCTTGATGGCGATGTTCGCCACCACCGCGCCCAAAACGACCACCGCCATCATGAACATCAACAACGTGTAGCGATGCGCGTTACCTTCGCGGCGCGACTTCGCGTTGCGGATTTTTCGGTACAGGGTAGAGAACTGCTGCTCGATCTTGTCGATGCGCGCGAACTCGTTGAACTGCCAAAATTGATACATCAACAGTACAAAAATCACCCCGCACGTCAGCAAAATGGTCAGGGCCGAAAGAAGATTGGCGAACGTTTTATCGGCCGGAATAGACACAGCAATGGCGATGCACGCACCAAAAACCAGCAACGATGCCCCGACCGAACGCCACTGAATATTTTTGGCGAACAGCACCGCCGTCGATGCCTCTTCGTGCATGAGGCGCAGTTCTTGATGGGTCATTTCGTCCAAATCGGATGGGCGGTTGTCAAAGGGCTCTTCCGCGGGGCCTGCGTCATCGGGTTCTTTGGTGTCTTTGGCCATGATGAAAACTCCACTCAAAAACATCAAAATGAGAGCACTGCAACCGGAAGCATATCATACCGAGCACACTTCAGGGGATCGTAATTCTTTTCATACACTTATGGTCTTTGGTTCGGTTTCCAAGACGAAACCGCGTTTTTTGCACACCGTGCGCATGGCGAAGATCGAGCGAATGCGCGCCACCCCCGGCAAGCGCGAGAAATACGATTTGTGGATGCGTTCGTAATCTTCCGCCGACGACACCGCGACGCGCACCAGGTAATCCGCCTCGCCGGCCATCAAATAGCATTCCATCACGTCGGGGATTTTGGCGATGGCAAGTTCGAACGCGTCCAAAACGGCCTCGCTCTGGCTCGACAGGGTGATTTCGATAAAGATGTTCGACGACCGCCCCACCTTGGCCGGATTCAAAAGCGCGACGTAACCGTTGATCACACCGCTATCTTCCAAGCGTCGCACCCGGCGCAAGCACGCCGACGGCGACAAGTTCACTTTTTCGGCCAAATCCTGGTTGGTGATGCGCCCGTCGCTCTGCAGCGCATCGAGCAAGCGCATATCCGTGGAATCGAGGCCCAGAAAATTTTGGGGGGTCATTGCACACATCTTTCTAATATTCGCAAATTATTGCGTCATGAAACAATTAAGTCGAATTATCTTCATAATAATCGAAAAAATGGCGCATCTTTGCAAGCACATTTCTCAGCTTCGCGCATATCCTGGTTACAGATTTAACGGACATGCCTGTATGGCTAACCCAGGGAGTTGCTTAGAATGTTGATCGGTGTTCCGAAAGAGATCAAAAACCACGAATATCGCGTCGGCCTGACGCCGGACAGCGTTCGTGAGTTCGTCAACCGCGGCCACAGCGCCATCGTCGAAACCAATGCCGGTATCGGCATCGGCTGCCCCGACGCACTGTACGAAGCCGCCGGCGCAACCATCGTCGGCACCGCCAAGGAAGTCTTCGATCGCGCCGACATGGTGGTGAAGGTTAAAGAACCCCAGGCCGTCGAACGCAAGATGCTGCGCGAAGACCAGATCCTGTTCACCTATCTGCACCTGGCGCCGGACGCCGAGCAGACCCGCGATCTGGTCGACAGCGGCGCGGTGTGCGTGGCTTATGAAACCGTCACCAGCGCAGCGGGCGGCCTGCCCTTGCTGGCGCCGATGTCCCAGGTTGCCGGTCGCATGTCGATCCAGGCCGGTGCACATGCGTTGGAAAAAGCCCACGGCGGCGCGGGCATGCTGCTCGGCGGCGTTCCGGGCGTGGCTCCGGCCAAAGTCGCCATCATCGGTGGCGGCGTGGTTGGCGAAAACGCCATCCAGATGGCGCTCGGCATGGGTGCCGACGTCACGGTCCTGGACCGCAACGTCGACGTTCTCGACCGCCTGAACGGCCGCTTCGGCCCGGCGTTGAAGACGCTCTACTCCTCCGCCTCCGCTTTGGAAGCCACGGTTCTGGATTCCGACCTGGTGGTCGGCGGCGTGCTGATCAAGGGTGCGGCCGCACCGAAGCTGGTCACCGCCGAAATGGTCAAGGCCATGCGCCCCGGCTCCGTGCTTGCCGACGTCGCCATCGATCAAGGCGGCTGCTTTGAAACCTCGCACGCCACCACCCACGCCGACCCGACCTACGTCGTCGACGACGTCGTGCACTACTGCGTCGCCAACATGCCCGGCGCGGTGCCGCGCACCTCGACCTTCGCCCTCAACAACGCCACCTTGCCGTTCGGCCTGGAACTGGCGTCCAAGGGCTACCGTCAGGCGTTGCTGGACAACCCGCACCTGCTGGAAGGCCTCAACGTCTACCACGGCCAGATCACTTACAAAGCCGTGGCCGAAGACCAAGGCTACGATTTCGTCGATCCCGCAAAGGCGCTGGCAGCTTAAGACAGACTCCTCGCGCCCAACTGAAAAGGCGAAGCTTTCGGGCTTCGCCTTTTTTTTTCGTGCCTATCTCGCAACCGAGAGCGATTGCCAACACCCACTCCATGAAAGGTCGCCTGATCGTCGGCAGCAACCGTTATGGTTCCAGAGGCGTCAGTTTGTCGGTCCGTTTGCCAATGACATGGGGCTTGTATTGCATATCCTCTTTCACGACATGATCGATCAGCCAGGACCTCAGGAATGACGATAATGCGGCGAGGTCGATGTCGCCCCCTTTTTTAACTTCCTGATGCTTTTCTTGAACCCCTTTCAGGAGCAGCCTGTGCTTCTCACGATGATCACGCAGACCTGGAAAATACACAGCCTCCATGAGATTTTCCTCGCGTTGAAAATGCTCTTTCGCGTACTGCTCAAGAGCCTCAAATGCGGGTCCGAGAAGTTTGAGGTTTCCCGTTGAGATTGCCATTTCATATGCATTGATCAGTTTGATCAGGTGCTTGTGATCATCATCGATAAGTTCGTTGCCAACCGATAGCTTGTCGTTCCACTCAATGGCCATAGCCTGAACCTTTGTATGTTGCAGGTTTTTGCAAATGCCCCGTTTGAGCATACAGTGTTTTAAGGACATAGTGACAATCAGATGGAACGTCCGTGTCTCCGCACGGCGCGTCCTTGCCGCCCACAACAGCGGGTGTGCGCTCATCAATGAAGTGATGGCACGCCATGCTCTGGAGTAGCTACTGCCCCAGAGGGGGCCTTTTACCGTTATTCAGGCTCGCTCGTCTTCGGCGGGGCCTTTTTCGTTGCGGGTTTCTTTTTCGCTGCGGGTTTGCGCGTCGTGGTCTTTTTCGCAGCCGGTTCCGGGGCCGGTTCGGGCTCAGGTTCCTGCTGCCCCCAATCGCTGACCGGATACGGCATATGGTCGGTTTGGAAGGTCAGAAACGCAGTCACGTCGCGAATGTAGCCGCCCAGATCGCCGCCCAGGGTTTGCAAACGGGCGTTGGGGGCCTTGGTGAACAGAACGGTGAAGAACTGCACCACGGTGATCATGGCGATGAGGATTTCGGCGATGTTGAAGGCGATGGCGAACAGGACGATGTAGATGAGCCGCATCCACGTCGACTTGTCGGTGAGATTGTCGCGGGTCTGGTCTTGCATATCCATCTCCTGGTTCCATTCCGGCCCCAAGAACATCGATGGGGCCTGCTACATGAGGTATTTGTGGGGATCGACGGCGGTCGAACCCTTTCTCAATTCAAAATGTAGTTGCGGTTCGCTGACGCTGCCAGTGCTGCCGACCCGAGAAATTTTCTGGCCCTTGGCGACCTTGTCGCCACGTTTGACCAAAAGCTCGTCGTTATGAGCGTATGCCGTGACCCAGCCGCCGTCGTGCTTGATCAGCAGCAAGTTGCCGAAGCCGCGAATTTCGTTGCCCGCATAGGCCACCACGCCGTTTTCCGACGCCTTCACCAGCGTGCCGCGCGGCGCGGCGATGTTGATGCCGTCGTTGTGCAGGCCCTTGTCCTTGCTGCCGTAGCTGGAAATCACTTTGCCATCGACCGGCCAGCCGAACTTGCCGCCGGAGCGCTTGGGCGGTTGGGGCACCGGGGTCTTGGACGGCGGCGTCGCGCTGGGCCGGGTCGGCGTCACCTTAGCGCTCGGCGCGGCACTGGGCGCGGGCGGCGGCGCGCTGGCGACCTCCGTCCCCCCGCTCCCCCGCGGAATGCGCAATTGCTGGCCCGGATAGATGGTGTACGGCGCGCGAATGCCGTTGACGCGCGCGATGGCGAAGGCGTCGGAATTGTAACGCTTGGCGATCAATGCCAGATACTCGCCGCTTTGCACCGTATGCAGACGCCCACGGGGCAGTTCCAAACGCTGACCGACGGTGAGTTCATAGGGCGGGCGCAGATTGTTGGCGTCGATGATGTCGCGCGGCGACAGTTTGTGACGCCGCGCGATCGAATAGACCGTGTCGCCACGACCGACCTTGACGGCGGTGGCGTTGATGAACGCATCGCTGCTGGCCCCGGGACGATTGACCGAACGCGGACCGTCGCTCGACGACGGGAACGACAGCCCGCCGCACGCCGACAGGGCCAGCAACGCGAGCAACGCAAATCCTTGTTTCAAAAATCGTCCGGAATCCATCACCATAGGCGGATTATGGCCTTAGCCGCGCTTGGCATCAATGCCTGGAACGCGCCAAGGGTCATGCCGGGGCTTCGCCTTCGACGAACGGCACGAACCGCACCCATCCAAGGTCGGTGATTTTGGTATCGTCTTCGCGCCGCACCACCTTGACCAGACGCTGATCATGCTGGTCGTCGCCGATCGGCACCACCATGATGCCGCCGACGGCCAGTTGATCCACCAGCACCGGCGGAATGTCGATGGCCGCCGCCGTGACGATGATGCGGTCGAACGGCGCCTGTTCGGGCCAGCCCTTCGATCCGTCGCCGCACCGCGTGGTGATGTTGTGGATGCGCAGGGCCTCGAACCGCTTGATGGCTTCGTCTTGCAGGTTGCGGTGACGTTCGATGGTGTAGAGCCGCCGACACAGCGGTGCCAGCACGGCGGCCTGATAGCCCGACCCGGTGCCGATCTCCAGCACCTTGCAGCGATCGCTGAGTTCCAACGCCTCGGTCATCTGCGCCACCACCAGGGGTTGGCTGATGGTCTGATGATGGCCGATCGGCAAGGCCGCGTTTTCGAACGCGCGGTCTTGAAAGGCTTGGGGCACGAACATCTCGCGCGGGGTCTTTTCCATGATGTCGATGATCGCGGGCGCGACACCGTTTTTGCGCAGGTCCAAGACCAACTGCATCATGCCGGGATTGCGCGGCGCGGAAGGGGCAGCCATCAAAGGGCCTCCTTCAAGGTCTTGATCATCGCCCGGTGGGTCAGGTCGAGGCTCAGCGGCGTGATCGACACCGCGCCGCGACTGACCGCTTCCAGGTCGGTGCCTTTGAGCGACTTGTCCTCGTCGCGCTGCGCGCCGATCCAATAATACGGCGCGCCCTTGGGGTCGCGGCCTTGCAACAGCTCGCAGCCGATCTTGCGCCGCCCTTGGCGGGTGGTCTCGATCCCCGTGACCTGATCGGCAAGGCAATCGGGAATGTTGACATTGAGCAGCACGCCGCGCGGGAACGACACCCCGGCCAACTGCTTCATGACCTTTTCGACGTAGACTTCCGCCGTCTTCCAATGAGCTTTGGCTTCATCGGGGGTGACCAGGGAAAAGGCCACCGACGGAATGCCCAGCAGCGTCCCCTCCATGGCCGCCGCCACGGTGCCGGAATAGGTTACGTCTTCGCCCAGATTGCCGCCGCGGTTGATGCCTGAGAGCACCAGATCGGGCGGGCAGTCCTTCATCACTTCGTGCACCGCCAGCATCACGGAATCCGTGGGCGTGCCGGTGACGGCGAACTTGTGCTTGGAAACTTTGTGGATGCGCAGCGGCGAGCGCAAGGTCAGCGAATGTCCGGCGGCGCTTTGTTCCGTTTGCGGCGCGACCACCCAGACCTCGCCGGCGATGCGCTTCATCACCCGTTCCAGGGCCTTGATGCCCGGCGCGTTAACGCCATCGTCGTTGGAAATCAGCACCCGCGCGCGGGACAGGTCGGGCACGCGCTCGCGCATGGTCAGCTCGATCCCTTGATGACCTCGAGCCCACCCATGTACGGACGCAAGGCTTCGGGCACGGTGATGGAGCCGTCTTCGTTTTGATAGTTTTCCAACACCGCCACCAAGCAACGACCGACCGCCAGACCCGAACCGTTCAGCGTGTGGACGAATTCGGGCTTCTTTTCCCCTGCCCGCTTGAAACGCGCGTTCATACGCCGCGCTTGGAAATCGCGGGTGTTGGAACAGCTGGAAATTTCCCGGTAGGTGTCTTGCGCCGGCAGCCACACTTCGATGTCGAAGGTCTTGACCGCGCCGAAGCCCATGTCGCCGGTGCACAGCGCCACGGTGCGGTACGGCAGTTCAAGCGCTTCCAGGATGCCTTCGGCGCAGCTGGTCATGCGTGCGAGCTCGGCGTCAGAGTCTTCGGGTTTGACCACCGACACCATTTCCACCTTGGTGAACTGGTGCTGGCGGATCATGCCGCGGGTGTCCTTGCCCGCCGAACCCGCTTCGGAACGGAAGCACCACGTCATCGCAGTGTAGCGGCGCGGCAGGTAATCCTCGGCGATCATTTCCTCGGCGACGATGTTGGTCAGCGGCACTTCGGCGGTGGGGATCAGCCAGTAATCGTCTTCGGTGTGAAACAGATCTTCGGCAAATTTCGGCAACTGGCCGGTGCCGAACAGCGCGTTGTCTTTGACCAACGCGGGCGGGTTCACTTCGGTGTAGCCGTTGTGCAGGGTTTGTTGGTCGAGCATGAAGTTCGCCAACGCCCGTTCCAGCCGCGCCAGTTGACCCGACAAAATCACGAACCGCGCGCCGGACATCTTCGCCGCCGTTTCGAAATCCATCATGCCCAAGCCTTCGCCCAAATCGACGTGGTCTTTCACGGCAAAATCGAAGCTCTTGGGCGTGCCCCATTTTTTAACCTCGACGTTGTCGTGTTCGTCCGCGCCGTCGGGCACGTCGGCGTCGGGGATGTTGGGGATGCCTGCCAGGGCGGCGTTGAGCTTGTCGGTCGCGTCTTTGGCCTTGCTTTCGGCGTCGGCCTGGGCGTCCTTGGATTTGGACACCTCTTCGATCAAATCCGCCGCGTCTTCGCCCCGGGCTTTGCGCTGGCCGATTTCCTTGGCCGCCGCGTTGCGTGCGGACTGGATCTCTTGCGCCAAGGTGCCCAGCGCCTTGCGCTCGTCGTCCAAGGCGATCAGCTCGCCGCTCAACGGCTCCAAGCCACGGCGCGCCAATCCGGCGTCGAAGGCTTGCGGGTTTTCGCGAATTTTGCGGATGTCATGCATCGGCCGTCTCCCCTGAACCGAACTTAAGGTTCGGGTACTTCATCAACTTTGTTTTTGTCGCCGTGTTCGGGCTTTTTTTCCGGTGCGGGCTTGGGCTCGGTCGGTCCGGTTTCGTCTTCGTCGAACACCAGGCCCTTGTCCTCGTCGTCGCTGTCGTCTTCCAGTTCATCCTCGTCTTCCTCGCGACGCTTGTCGACCATGGCGACGGACAGGATGGAAATTTCGTACAGCATCAACGTCGGCACCGCGAGGCCGATTTGGGTGATCACGTCGGGCGGCGTCAAGATCGCGGCGGCGATGAACGCGATCACCACCGCATAGCGGCGTTTTTCGCGCAAGCCCTTGGCCGTGACCATGCCCGCGCGGCCCAGCAGCGTCAGCACCACCGGCAGTTCGAACGCCAAACCGAACACGAAGATCAAACGCATCACCAACGACAGGTATTCGCTGACCTTGGTTTCCAATTCGATCGGCAGACCGCCCGCGCCCGTGGTGCTTTGGAACCCGGCAAAGAACTGCCACGCGACGGGAAACACAAAATAGTACGCCAGCGCCGCGCCCAAGAAGAACAAGACCGGCGAAGCAATCAAGAACGGCAGCAGCGCTTTCTTTTCATTTTTATACAGTCCCGGCGCGACGAACTTCCAAAACTGCGCGGCGACGAACGGGAAGCTGATGAAGACCGCAGCGAAGAACGCCACCTTGATGCGGGTGAAGAACGCTTCGTGCGGCGCGGTGAAGATCATGCGCTGGTTCCCGCCGCCGTGTTCGCGCAAAACATCGGCCAATGGCTGGGCAAGGAACGAATAAATGTATTCCGACACACCGTAGCAGGCGAAGAACAGCACCAACACCACGCCCAATGAAACCATCAGACGTTTGCGCAGCTCCAGCAGATGCGACATCAGCGGGGCTTTATCCTCTTCGACAGGATCGGCGGTGACGTTGCTGTCGCTCACGATGTCTGTTCCGTCTTCGGTGAAGTGGTGGCGATCGGCATCACGTCGTCATCGTCAGCCGGCGCGGACGGCATGGCCGCCGTGCGGTCGGCTTCGGCGCTGTCGCCCGGTTCCATCACCTCGGTGACGTCGACGTTGGATTTGGAAGTCACCTTGGCGGTTTCGTCGTCGCTGAGGTCAAGATCCTTGGCGAGATCGGTGCCGACGGTTTCTTCCAACTCTTTTTTCAGGCTATTGCTGCCGTCGGTGAGTTGCTTTTTCACATCGTCCAGTTCGGCTTCGCGCACCATCTCGTCGACGCCCGACTGAAAGTCGCGCGCCATCATGCGGGCTTTGCGAATCCACGATGAAACCATCTTGATGGTTTTGGGCAAGTCCTTGGGGCCCACGACGATCAACGCGAGCACCCCAATCACTAACATTTCCGGCAAGCCGATGTCGAACATGGCAGACTACCGCCGATTACTTGATGCAAGGAAAGAAAGAGAAATGCTGCCGCCTCTTTTGCAAGGCGACAGCACGCGAGACGACAAAGCCTTAGGAGGCTTTGTCCTTGTCTTCGGCTTTCGCGTCCACGGTCTTGGTGGTCTTTTCCTCGATCGCTTCGGTTTTGGCTACCGGTGCTTCATCGTCGTCGTCACCCTTCATGCCTTTCTTGAAGGACTTCAGGCCTTTGCCGAAGTCACCCATGAGGCCAGAAATCTTGCCTCGGCCGCCAAACAGCAGCAACACGATCGCAAGAACGATCACCCACTGCCAAATACCCATAACACCCATGTCGTTATCCCGTTCGTCTGGTGTCTTAAAAACTGTGCGCAATCTCGTGAAATCGGGGATTTCTCCCCCTCAGCGCCGGTTCGGCGCCTCGCCGCGAAATCGCATGAATGACTTTCATACAGAGCCGATGGTCCCGGATCAAGGGAAACGGTGCAGTGCAGCGAAAACAACTCCAAGTTTTCGCATAAGTGATTGCCTTTTATCGGTTCTCGTCGTCCTCGTCGTCGAGGTCGTCTTGATCCTTGTTTTCTTCCCGCTCCAAGGCCTGAACCGCGCTCTTGACCGCATCGGCGACCGCGCCCATGGCCGCGTCGAGCTTGTCCGCCGTAGCCTTGGTGGTGCCGGAATAGTCCATTTCGACCTCGGGCTCCGGCTCGGGTTCAGGCTCCGGTTCGGGGCGGGTCGCGTCGATGGCGTCTTCCAGCGGCGTGTTGTGCAGCGGCGGCACGGCGATGTCGTCGTCTTCGTCGTGGTGTTGAGCGCGCACGATCTCGGCTTCGCTGAGCACCAGGCTTTCTTGAACTTCCGCCGAGGTCTGCATGGTGCCACGCACCGAATAGGCTTCGATGGCGGGACGCGAATCCAGCAGGCCCATGGCGCGCAGTTCCTTGAGCCCGGGCAACTGGCTGACGCTTTCCAAACCGAAGTGATCCAAGAAATTGTCGGTGGTGCCCCATTGCATCGGCCGCCCCGGCGTGTCGCGGCGTCCGCGCGGTTTGATCCAGCCTTCTTCGAACAGCAGATCGAGCGTGCCCTTGGACAGGCTGACGCCGCGAATTTCTTCGATTTCGGCGCGGGTGACGGGCTGGTGATAAGCGATGATGGCGAGCGTTTCGATGGCCGCACGCGACAGCTTGCGCGACACTTCGACTTCCAGATTCAGCCGTTGGCCCAAATCCGGCGCGGTGCGAAACGCCCACGAACCGCCACGTCGCACCAAATTGACGCCGCGTTCGTCGTAAAAGCCGCGCAGTTCGCGCAACAACGCCTTGACGTTGACGCCATCGGGCAACCGGTGCGCAAGGGCACGTTCCGACACCGGTTCGCTGGACGCGAACATCACCGCTTCGAGCAGACGCACCAGCTCGGGGTCGACCTCTTCGTCGTTCTCGGCCTCGTCGATGTCGGCCATGTCGTCGCCATCCAGCTCGTCGAAGGCCGCATTGGCGGCCTTGATTTCGGCTTCGCGCTGCTGCGCGCGATTGACCGGCGCGGCTTCGACCTCGTTGTCGTCGGGGGCGTCGGCCTGTTCACTTTCGACCTGGGCGGACTCGTCGCCGTCCATGAGATCTTCGGGCATTTCGTTTTCGATTTCGTTCATGCTTCGTTACCGGGTTCGTATTCGCCCAATCCATCGTATTCGGCCTCGCCCTCGTCATCTTCGGGTTTGGCGTCGTGAACGAAGGGCTTGTCCCAGTCCTCGGTGGTTTGGAAATAAATTTCGCCGAAGGTGCCATCCTGACGGATTTTCAACCGCCCTTCCTTGGCCAGTTGCAGCACCGCGCCGAAAGTGCTGGCCATGGCCGAACGGCGGGTCAGCGGGCTTTGCAGGTTGTCGGGCAAAAAACTGATCAAGGTCCGCCAATCGGGGGTGTGGCCGACCAGCGCGCGCAACCGCATCAGCGCATCCTCGATGGCGTGCAATTCCCACGACGATTCGATGTGCAGGGTCTTGCCCTTGGTGCTGCGGCTTTTCTGACGCGCATAGGCGCGGATCAGGTCCGTCAAACTGGCGTCGAAGATGGTTTTTTGCGTGGTGTGGAACCGTTCGCGCGCGCCGCGTGAATAAAAGTCCTGGCCCAGGCGCGCCAGCGCCATCAACTTTTCGCCGGCGTTTTGCATCGCCTCTAGGCGTTGCAACTGAAATTGCAGCGCGGCGGCTAGCTCTTCGCCCGACGGCTCGTCTTCCTTGCTCAAATCCGGCAGCAACAGGCGCGATTTCAAGTACGCCAGCCACGCCGCCATGACCAAATAGTCGGCGGCCAGCTCCAGGTTTTTGCGGCTCGCCTCCATAACGAACTTCAAATACTGGTCCGCCAACTGCACGATGGAGATGTGGATCAGGTCGACCTTCTGTTCGCGCGCCAGCGTCAGCAGCACGTCAATGGGCCCGGCATAGCCGTCCACCTCGACCTCGAACGGCGAGACGGAGGGCATCTCAGGCAGCCCATCCTCTTCAAAATCAGAAAATCCCGACGTGTCGTCTATCATGCGACTCTCAACATTCATCCTTTTGGCGACGTTATCTGATTCCCGTCACGGTGACGATGATGTCCATCACCGCTTGCGCCGGAACCAAGACCAAAACCCGCAGCACATTCAAATCGAGCCCGATTTTGTCACCAATCCACGGCAGAATAAACAGCAGGAAGATCAAAATGGTGAACCCGGCGCGTTCCAGCCGCGCCAACATACCCGAAAACGGCTGCGGCAACAGCCCCACGGCGATGCGTCCGCCATCCAACGGCGGCAGCGGCATCAGGTTGAACACCGCCAATATGATGTTGACCTGCATCGCATTGACGAGATTTTGCGCGGTCCACAGCACCATCGCATCAGGCAGATACTGGGCCACGTGCAACAACAAGGCAGACACCGTGGCGATCAGGATGTTCGCCCCCGGCCCGGCGGCGGCAACCAAGATCATGTCGCGACGGGGATGGCGCAGACGAAAGAAATTCACCGGCACCGGCTTGGCGAACCCGAACATGAACTGCCCACCGCTGAGCAGCAACAACCCCGCCGGCATCAAAATGGTGCCGAACAGGTCGATGTGCTTGATCGGATTGAACGTCACCCGGCCCATGCGCAACGCGGTATCGTCGCCCAATTTCGACGCCACCCAACCGTGCGCGGCTTCGTGCAAGGTCACGGCGAGGACGATCGGGATCACCCACACCGAGGCGATAATCAATATCTGATACGGATCGAAGTCCATCATGGGCGTTGTGCGGCTTTCTGGGTTCTTGGGGGACGTTATCCCAACAAGGTGTCGAAACGGCGGCGGGCCGCAGCGTGCTCAGCATCCGTTTCGAAAGGCTGGGCAGCGGCGGTGCGGTGAAGTTCACCCAGTTTATAGCGCGACCAGGCGGCCCGCGTCATCTCTGATGCGCCGTCGGCCACTTGAACCATTTCGTTCATGTCGCCGTTGCAATGCAGCGCGACGTCGCAGCCCGCCGCCAAACTGGCGCGGGCGCGGTCCGCGAAGCCGCCGCTCAGCGCCTTCATGGACAGATCGTCGGACACCAAAACCCCTTGAAAACCAATCTGTTTTCGGATCACGTCGGCGATCACCGCCGCCGACAAGGTGGCCGGTTGACGCGGATCGAGGTCGCTGTAGACCACATGCGCGGTCATCGCCCACGCCGCCATGTGCAAGGCGCGAAACGGCGCGAAATCGGTGTTTTCCAGATCTGCGCGCGGGGCGTCAACCAGCGGCAGGTCCATATGACTGTCCACCAGCGCGCGGCCGTGACCGGGAATGTGCTTGATGATCGGGGCAACGCCGCCTTTCATCAGGCCGTCCATAAACGCCTTGGCGAGGGTGGAGATGGTTGCGCCGTCCGCGCCGAACGCCCGATCGCCGATGATCGGGTCCGCGCCCGGTTGCGGCACGTCGAGCACCGGAGCGCAATCGACGTTCACCCCCAGCGCCGCCAATTCGTGCGCGATCAAACGCCCGCCCAGCGTGCTGGCTTCAACGCCCTTGGCGGGGTCTTGGGCGTAGAGGTCGGCATACGCGCGCGCGGCGGGAAATTCCGGCCAATGCGGCGGTTTGAGGCGCGCCACGCGGCCGCCTTCCTGATCGATCAGCACCGGCGCATCCGGGCGGTCCACGCACGCACGCAGATCATCGACCAGGGCGCGCACCTGTTCGGGGCTGTCGCAATTGCGCTGAAACAAGATGAAACCGAGCGGATTGCAGGCTTGAAAAAAAGCGCGTTCCTCGGCGGTCAACGCCAACCCAGAGCACCCGAACACGACCGCCAAGGGTTTCGTTCGGGGCTTGGCATCTGACTTAAGGCTTGGCAATCAAGCACCCCACGTTGCGCTTGGCGAGCTCATCGCAAATGGCCTTGGCTTCGTTTCGATTGGCGAACCAGCCGCCGCGCACGCGGTAAAAGACCCCCTTCACGCCCAAATCGGCGCGCTGGATCACCAACTCCAGACCGCCCAGGACATCGCTGTGCTTTTTCACCATGCGCGCCCATTCGTTCTTGGCGTCGGCTTCGTTGCGCACCGCGGACAACTGCACCATGTAGCCCTGCCCTGCGGTTCCGGTGGCTTTGGCGGCCGCTGGAGAAGGCTCGGGCTCGGGCGCGGGTGCCGGTGCGGGCTTAACCTCCGGCGCGGCTTTCGGGGGTGGCGCTGGTGCGGGTTCCGGCGCGGGCTGGGCTTTCGCCACCTCTTGAGGAGCACTCGGCGCGGCAGCGGGCGGTGCGGGCGGCGGCGTGGGTGCGGCCTCGGGTGTCATTTCGGGTGCGGGCGCAGGCGCGGCATCGGCGACAGGCTCAAGCGCTTGGGGCATGGCCTGGGGCGGCTCGATCGGCGTTTCGGGCGGCGGCAACAAGCGTTCCACCTGCCCCGCGCCACCGCTGTCTTGCTCGCCGGCCATACGGTCGTAAACCAACTTGTCGCGGTCGGGTACGTTCATGCCGCCGGGATCGGCCGGTTTTTCCTTCAAATCGAACTTCGGCGCCAAGATCATCGGCACGTTGCCCGCAGAGGCCTGATCGTCCGCGGCTTGGTCTTGCACGTACATCCACCCCGCCCAGCCGCCACCGGCGAGGACCAGCACCAAAACGACCCACAGCCACAGGCCGTGGCCCTTGTCGGGCTGGCTTTTGGCGATGAGTTCAAAGTCCAACAGTTCCGACGCGTCGGGGACGTTCTCGTCGTATTGGTCGTCGTATGGATCGGGCGAATCGGGTTGCTTGTTCATGGCTCGCATACTAGCGCTAAATGGTTAACGCATCTCTTTCACAGGGGTTACGCCGAACACGTTCAGACCCGAAGCGATGACGTTGGCGACGGCGCGGATCATCGCCAGGCGCGCCAGCGTCAGCTCGGCGTCGTCGGCAATGATGAAACGCAGCGCCTTGTCGTCCTTGCCCTTGTTCCACAAGCCGTGGAACTGCGCCGCAACGTCGCCCAGATAGAACGCGATGCGATGCGGTTCATGTGCCACCGCCGCACTTTCGACGATGCGCGGCCACTGGCACAATTGCTTGATCAACTGCAGTTCGTTGTCGTCGTTCAAACGGCCCAAATTGGCGCCGTGCACAGCGTCGTCCGTCACCGCGTCGGCACCCAGTTCGTCGGCGGCCATGCGCATCACCGAATTGACCCGCGCGTGGGCGTATTGGACGTAGAACACCGGGTTGTCCTTGGATTGTTCGGTGACCTTGGCGAAGTCGAATTCCAAACCGGCGTCGTTCTTGCGCGTCAACATAATGAAACGCACCACGTCCTTGCCGACTTGATCGACCACGTCGCGCAGCGTCACGAAGGTGCCCGCGCGCTTGGACATCTTCACCGGCTCGCCGCCGTCCATCAACGACACCATTTGGCACAATTTGACGTCGAGCGCCGCGTTGCCGCCGCTCAGCGCCTTGATCGCCGCCTGCATACGTTTGACGTACCCGCCATGATCCGCACCCCACACGTCGATCATGTCAGAAAAGCCGCGCCGGTATTTGTCGAGGTGATAAGCCATGTCGGTGGCGAAATAGGTCCAGCTGCCGTCCGACTTTTGCACCGGACGGTCGACGTCGTCGCCGAACTGGGTAGCCTTGAACAACGTCTGTTCGCGCTCTTCCCAGTCATCGGGCAGCTTGCCCTTGGGCGGTTCCAGAACGCCTTGATAAATCAGCCCCTGGTCTTTGAGGAAGTCGAGCGCCTCGGCGACCTTGTTGTCGCTCACCAACTGGCGCTCGGACGTAAAGACGTTGTGTTGAACGCCCAGCGCCGCCAGGTCGTCGCGGATCATTGCCATCATCGCATCGATGGCGAAATCGCGCACGGCGGGCACCCACTCGGCCTCGTCCGCGTCTTTCCACTTGTCGCCATCGCGCGCCGCCAACGCTTCGCCCGCGGGGACCAGATAGTCGCCGGGGTACAAGCCTTCGGGAATGTCGCCGATCTTTTCGCCCAGCGCTTCGCGGTAGCGCAGATGCAGCGAGCGCGCCAACACGTCCACCTGCGCGCCGGCGTCGTTGATGTAATATTCGCGGGTGACGTCGTAGCCCGCCTTGTCCAACAGCGCCGCTAAGGCATCGCCGAACACCGCGCCACGCGCGTGACCGACGTGCATTGGACCGGTCGGGTTGGCGGACACGTATTCGACGTTAACCTTGTGGCCTTGGCCCGCGGCACTGTCGCCGTAGGCCGCGCCCGCATCCAAGATGTCGCGCAACCGCGATTGCCAGAAATCCTCGCTCAAACGCATGTTGATAAAACCCGGCCCGGCGATTTCCACACCGGTGACGCCGCTCATGCTTTCGGCTTTGGCCGCCAACAGCGCGGCGATATCGCGCGGGTTTTTCCCCGCCGGTTTCGCCAGCACCATGGCCGCGTTGGTGGTGATGTCGCCATGGGACGTGTCGCGCGGCGGTTCCACCGTGATGCGGCTGAGGTCCAATCCGCCCGGCAGTTCGCCAGCGGCGGCAAGGTCTTCGATCAGGGTGGCGATTTGATCGCGAAAGTGGGTAAACAAGTTCATGTGGGGTTCTCAGATATCCCAGGGTGTTTAAAGACTTAACCCAGCGTGAATTCGCTGGTGCGCGCTTGCAAGTCGAACAATCGTCGGTGTTCGTCCAGGGCATAGCGATCCGTCATGCCGGCGATGTAATCGGCGACCACGCGCGCCGTGATCTCGTCGCCCGGCGCGCCTGCGCCCGCCTGCCACTCGGTCGGCAGCGTTTCGGGTTCGCGCAAGAACAACTCGAACAGATCCTTGACCACGCGGCGCGCCTTGGAGGTCATGCGGTTCAGTTTGTAATGGCGGTACATGTTCGGAAACAAGAATTCTTTCAGTTCGCGGTCGTTTTTCGCCATTTCAGCGGAAAATCCGACCAACGCCGCGCCATAACCGCGCACATCGTCGACCGTTATGGGCTTGGCGTCGGCCAGGCGCGCACGGGATTCGGCCAAAATGTCTTCGACCATCAAGCCGATGGTGCGGCGCACGACTTCGTGCACGGTGCGCGAAAAGTCCAAATCCGGATACAGCTTTTCCACCTCGGCAAAGGTGCGCCCGACGAAATCGACTTGGCGAATGTCGTTGATAGAAAACAGGCCCGCGCGCAAACCGTCGTCGATGTCGTGATTGTTATACGCCACATCGTCGGCAACGGCGGCGATTTGTGCCTCGGCTGAAGCATAGGTGGACAATTCCAAGTCTTGCAGCTTGGCGTATTCGACGATCGCCCACGGCAGCGGCGCGGCACCGTCGAAACCGGTTAGCGGTCCGTTGTGCTTGACCACCCCTTCCAAGGTTTCCCAGGTCAGATTGAGGCCGTCGAAATCGGCGTAGCGGTGTTCCAGGTTGGTCACCACGCGCAACGACTGGGCGTTGTGGTCGAAACCACCGTACGGCGCCATCAGCTCTTCCAGTTCGAACTCACCGGCGTGGCCGAACGGCGTGTGGCCCATATCGTGGGCCAACGCCAAGGTTTCCGCCAAATACTGGTTAAGGCCCATGTTCTGAGCGATGGAACGCGCAATTTGCGACACTTCCAGGGAATGCGTCAGGCGGGTACGGAAAAAATCGCCTTCGTGATTGACGAACACCTGGGTTTTGTACTGCAAACGGCGAAACGCCGCCGCATGGATGATACGGTCGCGGTCGCGCTGAAAGCAACTGCGGGTGGCGCTTTCCGGCTCATCGTGCAGGCGGCCCCGGCTTTGTTCGGGGATACAGGCGTAGGGTGCGAAATTTTCGGTCGAATTGTCCATGGGGGGAACCTACCCTTACACAACAAGCCCCGCAAGCGTTTGACATTCGCCGATTGCATATTACATGAAGGTACAAATACGCTATGATTAGCAAAACCTGATGAACGAGGACATCATGCCCGATACCACCGATATGCAAAACGCCCTGAAAATCGGCGACGGCGCGGTCACCCGCATCAAGGCGCTGATCGAAAACGAAGGCAACCCGGATCTGAAACTGCGCATTGGCGTTTCAGGCGGCGGATGCTCGGGCTTTCAGTACAATTTCAGCCTCGACGACAAGGTCAACGACGACGACGTGGTGTTCGAACGCGACGGCATCAACGTGGTGGTCGACGAAACCTCGATCCCGTTCGTCGGCGGCGCGACCATCGACTTCAAGACCGATCTGATGGGCGCTTACTTCACCATGGACAATCCCAACGCCAGCTCGACTTGCGGTTGCGGCACCTCGTTCTCCGTCTAAGCGCTTAAGTCGTTTTAAGAATCGTGTTACCAAAAGGGCTCGTGATCGCGGGCCCTTTTGCCGTCTGGAGTCTCCATGAAAATCGCCACCTGGAACGTCAATTCCCTCAAAGCCCGACAAGAGCACCTGATCCGCTGGTTGGGTGAATTCAACCCCGACGTGGTGCTGTTGCAAGAACTTAAGGGCGTGGCAGAAAACTTCCCCATGCTGGAGGTCAACGCCGCCGGTTACGAGGCCGCCGTGGTCGGGCAAAAGACCTACAACGGCGTGGCGATCTTGTCCAAGACCCCCATCGAAATCACCGCCGAGCGTCTGCCCGGCGAAGAAGACGACGAACAGGCGCGCTACGTTGAAGGCATCGTGCAGGGCGAAAACGGCGGCGTGCGTGTGGGCTGCATCTACCTGCCCAACGGCAATCCTGCGCCGGGCGACAAATACGACTATAAACTGCGCTGGATGCGCCGCCTGTACGCCCACGCGAAAGAGCTGTTGAAAACCGAAGAGCCGTTCGTTCTCGGCGGCGACTACAACGTCATTCCCGAACCCGAAGACGTTTACGCGCCGCAAAAGTGGACGCGCGACGCTCTGTATCTGCCCGAAAGCCGCAACGCCCTGCGCTGGATCGTGAATTTGGGCCTGACCGATGCGTTCCGCGCCTGCAACGCGGAAGGTGGGCGTTATTCATGGTGGGATTACCGCTCCGGTTCGTGGGATCGCGACGAAGGCTGTCGCATCGATCATTTATTGCTTAGCCCGCAAGCGGCGGATCGGCTGGTCGATAGTGGCATCGACAAAACGCCGCGTGGATGGGACAAGCCATCCGATCACACGCCGGTATGGTGTGAACTGTCGAGCTAACGCCTCAGTTCAGCCCAACCCAACCGCCGCGAACGGCACCACCATGGCGACGCGGGAAATGGTTTCCAGCAAATTGCGCGCCTTGATCGGTTTTTCCAGGTAATCCGCGACCATCAAGTCGCTGGAACGTTCTTTTAAGACGTCGGTGGAATAGCCCGTCAACATCACCACGCGGGTGGGCAATTGCATTTCCCCCACTCTACGGGCGAACTCGGTTCCGTTCATGTCGTCCATGACCCAATCGCACAAGACCACGTCCGCAGGACGGTCAGCCAAGCGGGAGATACCCTCGGCGGCGTTGTCGACGATCTGAATGTTGCGAATGCCCACGGCACGTAAAATGGTGCGGATCAAGCGACAGAAGTTGGGATTGTCGTCCACCAGCATGACGCGCAGATGTTCCCATTCGTTGAACGTCACACCGTCGCCCAAAAAACCAACTTGTCCAGCTGCGTCAGAGGCTGCAGCGTTGTTCAGACAAGTGTCGCGATAAGCAAAATCGGACCCCATGATGTGATCGACCAGCCACGACTGAAGGAAATCGCGCACATGGACGGGATCGACGTTCCACGGACTGGCTTGAAAATCTTCATAAACGGCACGGACTTGACCGCTGAGCACCCGGTGAGTGGTTTTGTGGGTTTCGAGGCCCGAATAACCGCTCAACTCCATCATCTTTTCTTCGCGCAGAAAGTGATAGTCCGTGTATTCGACCAGCGCATCCAACACGCTGCCGAGAACCGTCGATTCCTCATTGTCGGAAATGCAGTCATTGACCTGATTGAGCAGGTTGATGAGAACCTTGTGATCGGCATCGACGAATGTGACGCCGGTCTCGAGTTTACTGGTCCATTCTACAAGCACTGTTTCACTCTCACCTGCGGGTTTTCCCGTATTGATGATCAGTGTTGTGCAACTCGACGTTGACGCAACATCCAGGGCACAGGACGCCATTCAAGTACATTGAAAGGTTATCTAAATTGAGGGCCGCCCACACTTAATCGACGAGACATAAGGCTCATCTACGCCAATATGCGTACTGCAAATTAGATTGACGATCAATCAAAATACACACTTTCGTTACAATGGATGATGGGCCAAATACCGCATAAGTTGCACTCATTCGTGCGGCGCAAAAATATTACCCACACAACAAGTGTGGATAACAAAGGCAAACCAAGGTATCGACGAGATTGGCCAGCCCATCGCACCACACGCTCTACACGAGAATTTCAAGAACGCTTATTTTAACATCGGGGAAAATTTTACGTCGTTTTTTGTGAGAATTGCGTCTCCGCCACCTCTGCAAGACGGCGAAAACGCAAAAATCTCATCTGATTTCGACTTCGTGTCAGCTTTCGACCTGGCTGACATCACGAACCGCGCCACGGTCCGCGCTGGTCGCCAGCGCGGCATAAGCGCGTAACGCCGCGCTGACTTTACGCGGGCGGTCTTTGGTCGGTTTCCAGGCCTTCGCGCCACGCGCGACCATGGCGTCGCGGCGTGCGGACAGCACCTCATCACCGACCGCAACGTTGATGGAACGGTTGGGGATGTCGATTTCAATGATGTCGCCTTCTTCAACCAAGCCGATGGCCCCGCCTTCGGCCGCTTCGGGGGATACGTGACCGATCGAAAGTCCCGACGATCCACCGGAAAAACGCCCGTCGGTGAGCAGCGCGCAGTCCTTGCCCAAGCCCATCGATTTCAGGTAGCTGGTCGGATAGAGCATTTCCTGCATGCCGGGACCGCCTTTGGGGCCCTCGTAAACCACCAGCACCACGTCACCCGCAACGATGTCGCCGGCGAGGATTTTCTCCACCGCCTCGTCTTGGCTTTCGCAGATGCGCGCGCGGCCCTTGAAGGTCAGGATTGACGCGTCGACGCCTGCGGTTTTCACGATGCAGCCGTTTTCGGCGATGTTGCCATACAGCACCGCCAAACCGCCGTCGGCGCTGTAAGCGTGTTGCTTGTCACGGATACAGCCCAATTCGCGGTTGGTATCCAAAGTCTCGTAGCTGCTGTTTTGGCTGAACGCGACCTGGGTCGGCACGCCACCGGGGGCGGCGCGGTAAAAGGCTTTCACCAACTCATCGTCGGTGTTCATGATGTCCCAACGATCCAGAGCGTCGCCCAAGGTCTTGGAATGCACAGTAGCGACGTCGCGGTGGATCAACCCGGCGCGGTCCAGTTCCGCCATGATGCCCATGATGCCGCCGGCGCGGTGCACGTCTTCCATGTGGAACAACTGGGTCGACGGTGCGACCTTGGCCAAATGCGGAACGCGGCGGCTCATGGCGTCGATGTCTTTCATGGTGAAATCGACCTCGCCTTCGTTGGCGATGGCCAGAATGTGCAGCACGGTGTTGGTCGAACCGCCCATGGCGATGTCCAGCGCGATGGCGTTTTCAAATGCTTTTTTGCCGCCCAAGTTACGCGGCAGGACGCTTTCGTCACCGTCTTCGTAATAGCGCTTGGTGATTTCCATGACGATGCGGCCGGCTTCCAAGAACAGGTCCTTGCGCGCAGCGTGGGTGGCCAGCAAAGAGCCGTTACCCGGCAACGCCAAGCCAAAGCCTTCGGCCAGACAGTTCATCGAGTTGGCGGTGAACATGCCCGAGCACGAGCCGCAGGTGGGGCAGCTGGCGCGTTCGAAATCCATCACCGTTTCGTCCGAAACGTTGGGGTCGGCGGCCTGGATCATGGCGTCGATCAGATCGACGGCGATTTCCTCGCCGTTGACCACCACCTTGCCTGCTTCCATCGGTCCGCCGGACACGAACACGGCGGGAATGTTCAAGCGCATCGCCGCCATCATCATGCCCGGCGTGATCTTATCGCAGTTGGAAATGCACACCATCGCGTCGGCGCAATGCGCATTGACCATGTACTCGACGCTGTCGGCGATGATTTCGCGCGAAGGCAGCGAATAGAGCATGCCGTCGTGGCCCATGGCGATGCCGTCGTCGACCGCGATGGTGTTGAATTCCTTGGCCACGCCGCCGTGCGCTTCGATTTCACGCGCCACCATTTGGCCCAGGTCCTTCAGATGCACGTGACCGGGCACGAACTGGGTGAACGAGTTGACCACCGCGATGATCGGCTTGCCGAAATCGCCGTCCTGCATGCCCGTGGCGCGCCACAAGCCGCGCGCGCCCGCCATGTTGCGGCCGTGGGTCGAGGTGCGGGAGCGATATTCGGGCATGATCTAAATCCTTAAGCTGAAAGGCTTGAAAGCCGTTGTGTTGATCGAAAAATAACGGTCGGCGGCAACAATTGCCAGTGCGAAAATGCCCTGCACCTCGCCCTTTCCGGTTCCTGGAAACGGCTATTTTCATCCCAGATATCAACCGCCGAGCATGGCCCTGATTTGCGTATCGGGGTCCAGCGGGTCGTCTTCGTTGCGTTCGCGGCGGCTGTTTTCGTATCCGGCGGCGTTTTCCAGGTAGGCCTCATACACCTCGACGGCGTGCTGAAAATCGAAAAACGTCGTCGCGATGCCGCCGTTCCAGGTGATCGCTACCGGCCGTCCCGGATGCGCCTTGAGCAGCGCCAACAGCCCCAGTGCGGTGCGCTCGCCGGGATATTCGTTTTTGACGATGCCCGGCGCGATGAATGCACGCACGTTGGCGCTGAACTGCGCCCATGGCACCAATGAAATGCCTTCCAACGTCGCATAGCCCGCCATTTCCTGGCGTGCGGCCAATGCAGTGTCCTCGGCCACGCCTTGATAGATGACGTAAGCCGGTTCGCGGGCGTCAATGAAGACCTCGACCAAATCGCCGTTCGCCGCCATGGCCGGATGCACGCCGCCCCACAGGACGATCGCGAGCAAAACCAAGGCACAGGCACGCACGACGCTTTTCATGGCCGGGATACTATCACACCCAAATGAAAACGGGGCGTCGCCAATTGCCGACGACGCCCCATCAATCAAGCGGATGTTTAACGCTTAAGCCGCCGCTTCGAGGTCGGCTGCAACGGCCTTGAGCAGGTCCTGAACTTCCATCGCCACCGCGCCGAGCGACTCGTTTTGAATGGCCGCCATGGACGCGATCGGATCGACGATCGAGACTTCAATCTTGCCGTCGTCGCGCTGCTGGACCAAAACGTTGCACGGCAACATCACACCGATTTTGTTTTCCGCCGAGATGGCCTTGAAGGCGTGCTTGGGGCTGCACGCGCCGAGGATGGTGTAGGGTTTGATGTCTTCGCCCAACTTTTCCTTCATGGCGTTCTGCACGTTGATGGTGGTCAGCACGCCGAGGCCCTTTTCCTTAAGCGCCGCCGTGGCTTTTTCGATGGCTTCGTCGAAGGTGCAGTCCAAGGTGACGGTGAAGTGATAGCTCATGGTCGCTCCGATACGGTTCAAACAGTGTGGGGGATTTAACACAGCGAAAATGGGATTAGTAGCGCATCATTTCAAGCCCCTTTCAACGACTTTATCGTGCGACACGGTCCACCCATTTATATTGATTACACAAATTCTACGCAGTACCGTATCGCCATGAGCGAGCACATCGATTCCTTGAATGATTTGCAAATCATGGCGCGGTACAACCGCTGGGCCAACCAGCGCCTCTACGACTGTGTCGCAACGCTTTCTGACGATGAATATCGCCTGGATCGGAGCGCCTTTTTCGGCTCCATTCACGCCACGCTGAACCACATCTTGGTCGGCGACCGGGTGTGGACCAGCCGCGTCATCGGCGAATATTCAGGGATCAAAAGCCTCGACGAGATTCTCCATGACGACTTCGCGGCGCTGAAATCTGCCCGCACCGCCATGGACGAACATATCGTGCGACTGGTGGACCGGTTGTCGGTCGGCCTCGACGGCGGTCTTAACGGCGAGGTGCGCTATCGTTCCCTGGCTGGTGGCCCCAAACACGCCTCGCCCGCACGACACGTTTTTCTGACCCTGTTCAATCATCAAACCCATCATCGCGGTCAGATTCACTGCATGCTCACCCAAGCCGGTTGCGAGAATCCGCCCGCGTTGGACGTGATCATCATGCTGCGCGAATTCGCCGACAGCGATCAAACGATCTAAAAACGCTCTAATTTTTGCGATAAATCGCCTTTTACATGCGTTTTTTCTCATATAGAGCTTGAACGCCGCTTAATTCCGACTTATTTAGTCAGGTAACAGCCCTTGGTATTTTTCGCCAGCGGGCAAAACCGATATTGTTACCCAGGAGGGACACATGGATTTTCAAACCGATGGTGAAGGCTTCTTGCTGAACCGCGACCAATGGACGCCTGAAATCGCCGCCGAAATCGCCAAGCGCGACGGCCGCGAAATCACCGACGAAATCATGGGCTACATCGAAGCCGCGCGTCGCATGTACGACGAAAACGGCACCGTGCCCGCCATCCGCAACTTCACCAAAGCGATGGGCGTGGACAAGAAAGAACTGTTCAACGTGTTCGAAACCGGACCGATGAAACTGATCTGCAAATGGGGCGGCTTGCCCAAGCCGACCGGCTGCGTCTAAGTCGTCTACGGCGACAAATAATCAAAGGGGATGGCTCAACCAGCCATCCCCTTTTTTGTTGGCAATTTGGTTGCGGTTCAATCCGCTTGACGTTTGGCCGCCACAGCCCGCAATCCCGACAGGGCCTGGGCGAACCGTTCTCCCTCGGCGCGTTCAGTGGGATAGATCATGTAGATCGCGCGCGAAAACGACGGCGCATCGGCAACGCGGGTCAATCGTCCGGCATCGACCTGCTTTTGCACGAAGCGTTTGGGCAGGTAGCCCGAACCGCCGCAGTTGAGAATGTGCTGCAAGCCGAGCATGCCTTGACTGACGGAGATCGCCGGGTAGGTGCTGTCCATATAGGCCATGTCGTGTTCGGCCTGAAATTCCGGCCCCCAGTCGATGAACACGTAGCCGTCTGTACCCGGCCCGCCGCCTTCGGCGCTGGTCGACACCAACACCAACTTGTCCTTGAGCAATTCTTCGATCGTCAAGCCACCGCGCGCCTGGGGCGTGTACATCACGCCGATGTCCAGCAAGCCCTCTTGCAGCTGTTTGATCAAGTCTTGGGGAAAACCCACTTCCGCGCGTAACGCGACTTCGGGAAGGGTTTGGCGCATCCACGGCAGCCAACTGAGCAGCAGCTCATCCCACAAGGTGAACTGACCGCCAATGGAAAACACGTCGCGAATCGTTTCCGGCAACACCAAGTCGTGACGCGCCTGCTGCCAGATGCGCAGCAGATGGGTGGCATGAGGGTAAAAACGCTGGCCCGCGACTGTCAATTCCGTGCCTGCACGCGAGCGCACGAACAGGGACCGGCCGAGCTGCTGTTCAAGATTTTGAATGCGGATGCTCACCGTCGATTGGGTGACGTTGAGCTTTTCGGCGGCGCGGTTGAAGTTTCCCGTCTCGTAGACGGCGACGAATGTCTTGGCGAGGTTCACATCCATGATGGCGTTTCCCGATTACAGATTTGGGCGCAGATCATTCTAATCGAATTTATAAATTTTAGTAATAAGATAATTTCGTTTGTATAATGATGCATTGCGGCGCAAATTTAATTCGAAGCAGATCCCCTTCAGACTGACTTCACGCAGAAAGCGACAGCCTCACTCACACTGCGGGCGTCGGTTTCTCACACAACGGCTTGTTCTGCTGCCAAGGATTTGGCCGTTGGCCGCAGGTGGGGCCTGCTGACCCCGCCCCACCTGCGGCGCCCCTAACACTTGAATAAGGATGACTTCGATGACGAAGCTCTCACCGTTTGATGCAATGCCCCCGGATGGCGCACAGATGCTTTCCCTGGCCACCGCCATCGTGGAGCCTCAAATGCACGCGACCGCCACCGCCCACCCAGGCGAGGCGATCGAGGCCATCCGTACCTTGCTCAACGATTTCGAACCGGCCATGGAGAGGAAGATCGTGCGCCCGATGCGCATCCATCGCTACCGCCACGGCTGATCCTTTTGATCGGGGGAAAGAGGGGTTGAAACGTCGTTTCGCCCCTCCACCCTGGAACACTTCAGGAGCTTTTCTTACTGAACGTGCGCAAGCGTTTTTCGACACGCCTCTGACGATTTGATGCGCCCAAACAGGGTGTCGAACGGAACGGGTTTCCATGCCTTTACCGCATCGGTGTTGGCTTGAATTTGTTGCGGCGTCATTTTTGTTTCAAGGTCATCAATATACTGGACGGTTTCCCAGTCATGGCCAAGGTAGCTAAGATCTTGCAAAAACAGTAAGTTCAGCCAAAAGTGGGCTTTTACCGGATCCTTTGGCAAGCTGCCTCCCTCCGCATACTCCCTCGCCAGAATGAGTTGCCCGAAAGGTGCGTTCAGATCCGCAGCCATCCGATACCATTGCATGGCCTTCACCTGATCCGAAGGCATCCCCAAACCGTCTTCATACATCACCCCTATGAATGAAACCGCGTTTTTATCGCCCCCATAAGCGGCACGGCAGTACCATCGCATGGCTTCAACATAATTCTGTGCCGTGCCATGTCCCTGGCGGTAAAACTGGCCGAGGTTGAATTGCGCATCGGCACGACCGGCCTCAGAAAGCGCCAGCATCTTCGCATAAGCTTGCTCGTAATCCCCTTGCTCGTAAGCTTGCATACCTTTCTCAAATGTCGTTTGCGCCTGCTGGACGCAAGCCGTGGCCAAAGCCATGATCGTCATCAGAAACAGATGTCGCATGTTCGTCCCTGCGCTTTTGCTCAATGGTATAGACATATCTTGAACCCGGCGTCTATGAACACGCCTTGGACGAACGAACCCACGCCGCCATCTCATCGGTGAAGGGAGAAGGCTTCCACGCTTTGACGGCGGCGTCACCAGACATAATCTGTTCGCTTGTAAGCAGTTGCTCTACATCGTAGATCAGCAATGCGGCATCCCGCTCCAAGCTGAAAGTTTGTTTATGGGCGAGATTCAGCCACAGATAGGCTTGTTCAAGATCCTTTGGCAGGTATTGTCCCCGCAGGTAAAATTTCCCTAATTGATACTGACTGAACGGATTGTCCAGATTTGCCCCCAGGCGATACCACTCAATCGCCTTGTCCAAGTCGCGTGCAACGACAAAGCCATTCTCGTGAAAATATCCAATGTTGTTGATCGCGGCACCTCTACCGCTCTGAGCCGCACGGCAGTACCAATCCAAGGCATCGAAACGATTTTTCGCCACGCCGAGGCCTTCATTGTACATGTAGGCGACACGGAGCTGAGCACTGCTGTGACCGGATTCAGCCAAAGGCTTCAAGATGGTCATGGCCTCTGAGTAATCCCCCGCGCGATATGCAAGGTTTCCGCGTTGATAAGCCGTAACGGGTTTCTGCGCGCATGACGCGGCCAGCGCCACAACGCAAATCAGCACCAACAATCTCATAAGCTTCCCCTGGTCACAGTCCGCATTCGAACGACTGTCTCACAGTCGGCGGACTCGATCAAGAGATGCCCACAATAAGAGAAGCAATCGCATAGATTGCTTAGCTCGCGCACGCTAAGTATAAGACTATCGGGGGATAACGGTCGCGGTGCCCCCGCGACCGTTTCTTACAGATCTGCCAAACGCGCGAAGGCTTCATCCAACTTAGCGCGGTCCGCTTTCAAGCCTTCCAGGCGTTCGGTCTGCTCGGCGACCACTTCCGGCGGAGCCTTGGCGAGGAAGCCTTGGTTGGAAAGCTTCTTTTCGTACTTCATGATTTCGGGATCGAGCTTCTTGATCTCTTTGTCCAGACGCGCCTTTTCGGCGTCCACGTCGATGATGCCGGACATCGGCAGCACCACGGTGGCTTCGTCCAGAACCACCGAGACCGAGCCCTTTTGCACCTCGCCTTCGAGCGCGGCGCTGTCTTCGATGCGCGCCAGACGGTGGATCAGATCGCGGTGCGTTTCCAAGCGTGCCAAGGTCGCCGCGCTGGCGTCCTTCAAGCGCAAGGTCAACTGCACCTTGGGCTCGACGTTCATTTCCGAACGCACCGTGCGCACGGATGAAATCAAGCGCACCACCCAGTCCATCTCGGCTTCCGCGTCGGCGTTTTCCAGACCCTGAAGGCGCGGCCAGTCGGCCAGCATCAGCATGGAATTGCGCTGAGCAATCTGGCTCCACAGCTCTTCGGTCACATACGGCATGATCGGGTGCAGCATCAACAGCACCTGATCGAACACCCATGCCATGGTGGCGCGGGTTTCGGTTTTGGCGGCTTCGTCGTCACCGTTCAAGATCGGCTTGGTGAATTCCAGGTACCAGTCGCAGAACGTGCCCCAGGTGAAGTGATAGCCCGCGTCGGCAGCTTCGTTGAAGCGGTAGCTTTGGATCGCGGTTTCGATCTTGGCGACGGATTCCGCGGCCTTACCGATGATCCAGCGGTTGACGGTCAGGTTGACGCCCGCCGGATCGAAACCGGCGACCGGCTTGCAGTCGTTCATTTCCGCATAGCGCGCGGCGTTCCAGATCTTGGTGACGAAATTGCGATAGCCTTCGATGCGGCTGGTCGACAGTTTGACGTCGCGCCCCTGCACCGCTTGGCTGGTCATGGTGAAGCGCACCGCGTCGGCGCCGAACTGGTCGATCAGTTCCAGCGGGTCCAGGACGTTGCCCTTGGACTTGGACATCTTCTGACCTTTTTCGTCGCGCACCAGGGCGTGGATGTAGACGTCCTTGAACGGCACCTCTTTCATGAAGTGCAGGCCCATCATCATCATGCGCGCAACCCAGAAAAAGATGATGTCGAACCCCGTCACCAAGCAATCGGTGGGGTAGTACCGCTTCACTTCCGGGGTGTCGTCGGGCCAGCCGAGCGTCGAGAACGGCCACAGCGCGGACGAGAACCACGTGTCCAACACATCCGGGTCGCGGGTGATGTCGGTGGCGACGCCGTAGTGCTTCTCGGCTGCGGCGCGGGCCTCCTCTTCGGTGTATTCGACGAACGGGTGACCGTCGGGGCCGTACCACGCGGGGATTTGGTGGCCCCACCAGATTTGCCGCGACACACACCACGGTTGGATGTTGCGCATCCAGTCGAAGTAGATGTTTTCATAAGATTTCGGATGGAAGGTGGTGCGCCCGTCCTCGACCGCTTTGATGGCGTCGACGGCGAGCTTCTTGGCATCGACGAACCACTGATCCAGCAGCCACGGCTCAATGACCACGCCGGAACGGTCGCCGTAAGGCACCGTCATGGGGTTTTCCTCGATCTTTTCGAGCAGCCCCAGGCCTTCCATTTCCTTAACGATCGCATCGCGCGCTTCGAAACGATCCATGCCGCGCAGGTGTTCCGGTGCGACGTCGTTGATAGCGGCGTTGTGATCCAACACGTTGATGACCTCGAGCTTGCAGCGCTTGCCGACCTCGAAATCGTTGAAGTCGTGCGCGGGCGTGATCTTCACCGCACCGGTGCCCTTTTCAGGATCGGCGTATTCGTCGGCGACGATGGGAATCAGGCGCCCGACGATCGGCAGCACGACATTCATGCCGACCAGGTCCTTGTAGCGTTCATCATCGGGGTGTACCGCCACGCCGGTGTCGCCGAGCATGGTTTCCGGGCGCGTGGTGCCGACGGTGATGAATGCGCCGTCGCGGCCTTCGATGGGGTACTTGAAGTACCACATCTTGCCGTTCTGCTCTTTGTTTTCGACTTCCAGATCCGAAATCGCGGTGTGCAGCATCGGGTCCCAATTGACCAAGCGCTTGTCGCGATAAATCAGCCCTGCCTTATGCAGTTCGACGAACACCTTTTGCACCGCCTTGGACAGACCTTCGTCCATGGTGAAGCGTTCGCGCGACCAATCGCACGACGCGCCCAGACGGCGCAGCTGACCGGTGATGGTGCCGCCACTTTCGGCTTTCCATTTCCACACCCGTTCGATGAATTTGTCGCGGCCCAAGTCATGGCGCGTCAGGCCTTCGGCTTCCATCTGGCGTTCGACCACCATCTGCGTGGCGATGCCGGCGTGATCGGTGCCGGGCTGCCACAGCGTATCCTTGCCGAGCATGCGGTTGTAACGGATCATGATGTCTTGCAAGGTGTTGTTGAGCGCGTGGCCCATGTGCAAGCTGCCGGTCACGTTGGGCGGCGGAATGACGATGGTGTAGGCATCTTGGCTTTCGCCACCATCCCTTTTCTGGCCGCAAGCGAATGCGCCGGAATTTTCCCACATTTCGTAGGTCCGGGCTTCGACGTCTTTGGGGGTATAGGTCTTATCCAACATGATGTGCTGTCCGTGGCTTGAACTCGAATAGATGAAGCTCTGGTTTCTATAGCAAAAACGCCGCCCGGGGAAGCCTGGGCGGCGTTTTGTTTGAGGTCTTAAGACGTTCAGTCGTCCAACCGCTCCGCTCGATTGATCATGCGGTCGATTTCCTTTTTGACAAGACGCTCGATCAGGTACGGCAGGTTCTGGTCCAGCCACTCTTTCAGCAGCGGACGCATCATTTCGCGCACCATGCCTTCGAGGGTGACGTCCGATCCGCCGATTTGCAGTTCGCGCTGGCTTAAGATGGCGCGCGCCAAATCGGCCAAGACGTCCGTCGAGGCCCGGTAAGCCCCGGCAGAGATGATCGCGTTGGCCATTTCCGCACCTTCCGGAAGCGTGGTGATCATCTCTTCGGTCAAATCGAGGATCGAAGAGATATCGGGCTCGCCCCCCGGACGCGGTGGTGGTGGCGGCGGCGGCGGTGGTGGCGGTGCGGCTTCGCGCACCGGTGCCGGAGCAACGGGCGGTGGCGGCGGAGCGACCGGTTCTGGAACGGGTTCCGGCTCGGGCTCGTCCTCGGCCAATTCGATCATCGGCGCCGGTTCCGGCTCGGATGCCTCTTCGGCCTCCATTTGCGCCATAAGCGCGGCCATGTCCATTTCTTCTTCGGGTTCCGGCTCGGGCTCGGCTTCCATTTCGGCCATGGCGGCAGCCATGTCCATTTCTTCTTCCGGTTCAGGTTCCGGTGCTGGCGCGGGCTCGGCCGCCATTTCCGCCATGGCGGCAGCCATATCGTTTTCCGCAGGTGCGGGCTCTGCAGCCGGAGCCTCTTCCTCACCGTCCTCCGATAGGATGCGGCGGATAGAGGCCAGGATGTCCTCCATCGATGGCTCTTCGCCGTTTTGTCCTTGCGCGTCTTCGCTCATAAAAAGCTCGCTTATCCCCCGAGGTGATTCTGACCCGGTATTATCAACAATTTACTTGACGGCATTGTCCCCAACATCGCCACCAAACCACTTATCCCGGACCCCCTGATAATGCCCTTGTGCATCATATAAATCCACAGCGAGGTTCAAATCCGCTGCGGTCAGACTGCCGATGGACGACAACAGAGTCAACTCCGCAACTGTCTCATCCCTTTGAGATTTAACAAGATTTACGCGCGCGTCCAGCAATTCCTGCTCGGCATCGAGAACGTCGAGAACCGTTCGCGAGCCCACGCTGGCTTCGCGTTGAACGCCTTCCAGAGCCGTTTCGGCGGCCAGAACCTGGGTTTTGATGGCTTCGATTCGCGCCCGCGTGCTGGCCAATGTTTCCCATGCGGTGCGCACCTGTTCGGCCACGTTGCGGCGCGTTTGATCGGTGGTCAGGCGCGAGGCCGAGGCCGTTTGACGGGCTTGCCGCAGCTTGGAATAGACCGTACCGCTTTGGTACAAAGGAACGCTCATGGTCACCTTGGCTTCATAAGCGTTGGCCCAATAGTCCTTCGATGCCGTGTCGAGCGAGCGCGATGCGCTGCCGCTCAGATCCACCGAAGGCAACAACTGTCCGCTGGTGCTGTCGATTGCATCCACCGCGGCTTTTTCATCGAATTCGGCGGCGACCACGCTGGGGTTGGCTTTATCCGCCAGTTTCAAGGCTTCGGCCAAGCTGGGGGGCAACGGCAAAGACAAGCGCGGTGCCTCCAAAGAGGCGGCGGCCTCGCCCATCAAGTTCGCATAGGCGGCGCGGGACGATTCCAGGGTGCCTTCGGCCTGGATGCGGTCGGCGGCGGCGCCGGCCAAGCGCGATTCGGCCTGGTGCACGTCGGTGCGGGTGATTTCACCGACGTTGAAGCGGTCCTGGGTCGCTTCGAGCTGACTGGCCAGAACCTGTTCGTTCTTGACGTTAAGTTCCACCACGGCCTGATCGCGCAACACGTTGAGGTACGCCGTCGCGGCGTCCAACAGCACCGTCTGCTCAGACGTCAACAGCCGCGCCCGTTGCGCGCGCACTTTGTTTTCAGCTGCGGAAATGTCCGCCGTGGTCTGACCACCGGCAAACAGCGATTGGCTGATGTTGAGCGACAAGGTCTTTGGACGGGTGTCAATTTCCCGCCCGGGATTGGTGCTGGTTTCTTGTTGCTTGAGCGACGTGGTGCCGGTCGCGGACACCGACGGACGCCAGCCCGAAAGCGCCTGGGCGACGCCTTCGTCGGTGGCGCGGGTGGTGGCGCGCGTCGCTTGCAAGGTCGGGTTGGTCGCATAAGCCTTGGCCAAGGCATTCAACAAAGACTCGGCCTGCGCCGGAGCCGCACTGGCGCCGACAACGCAACCGATGAGAACTGCCCGAGAAACCGTGCTTTTGAGATTTTTCATCATGCCTTGCATCATTATCTTCGCGCTTTTCATGTATGTCCGGGCCTCGGCGGCCCGAAAGGGGAAGTCCAACGGGAAACCGCCCGTCAAAAAGCCGAAACGAGAATCCCAATACAAACCGAAGCCAAGACTATACATCGCCCGATGTAAAGACCATAGCCCTCAGGTGTTAACGTTTGGTGAGTCTATACGCTTAGGAAATCAGCGCTTTTAAGCGACCATTTCCTGATAGCGGCGCCACGACGCCATGCCGCCCATCAGCGACTGCGCGGTGTGGAAGCCGTTTTGGCGCAACCACTGCGCCGCCATCATCGAACGATTGCCATGCGCGCAAATGATCACCAGATGGTCGGCCTTGGGCAGCTGATCCAAGTGCTGCGGCAACTGGTTGAGCGGAATGTTGGGGCTGTCGCCGGCCGGGGCCTGGGCCACTTCCCAGGGCATGCGGACATCGATAAAGGCGGCGTTGAGCTTTTCGGTTTGGATCTTGTGCAAACCGTGAGCGTCGATTTCGAGGGGCAGCGGCGCATTCGTCATAAGAGGATCCCACATATTGTTGTCTCTTTCACACGCATTGTCGGAAACTGGCGCCGCAAAGACGGCGATAACCGCCCTGCGCACCAGATTTCAATATTAGATAATTCTTAAATAAGGGAATATCAAGTCCCACAAGCATTTTGTCCGCCGAACCGGCGGATGTGCTCTTAGAAGCTGAACTGCGGCTTGGCGGCGAATTCCGGCAGCGCGGGCACGTTGGCGTCGAACAATTCGATTTCGGACACCACGCCGTCGGCCTTGCTCACCAGCATGGCCTTACCGGTGCCGGGAATGCCCTGAGCGCCGGGCTTGACGTAAACCAGACGCCCGCCGTCGGCCAGTTGATCGATCAGGCTGGCCGGCACTTGGGCCGCCGCGCCGTTGATGAAAATGACGTCGTAAGGGCCCTGTCCCGGATGACCTTTGGCGAGGTCGCCTTTCAACATCGAGACGGTGTCGGCACCCTGCGCGGCCAGATTCTCCATCGCCGCGCGGTGCAGATCGGAATCGGATTCGATCGCCACCACGGCGGATGCGATTTTCGCGATGGCGGCGGCCTCGTATCCAGTGGCGGCGGCGATCACCAGGGCCAAATCGGTTTCCTCGATGGCGGCGGCTTGCATCATGCGCGCCAGGACCATCGGCTCCATCAAAATGCGTCCCGGGCCGACCATCAGGTCTTCGTCGATGTAAGCGAGACTTTTCAAAGAGTCGGCGACAAAAACCTCACGCGGCAATTCGTCCAGCACGTCGACGACCAAGGTGTCGGTGACTTTATTGGTGCGAATCTGGCCTTCGACCATATTGTGGCGAGCGCGCGCGAAATCCATGGGCTGAACCCCTCCGTCAAGAAGCCGCGCAGCACGCGCGGCGTAAGCGTAAATCGGCAATTTTCGTCCCCCAGGCGCGAAAACCACCCCAATTGACCGGCACTATAGCCCGAGGCAGGCGCGCCGCACAATGGAGTTGATGGGCTGTTTCAAAGCGACCCCAGCGTCACTATCGGTCGCGAAGAACCACCACGAAGGCCTTGAAAAGCACCATAATTCACCCGAAATCCGGGGCCGTGCGGGAGGTTACAAAAAAAATTCAAAAACCCCAACTCGGGTGCTTGACCGGGAGGGATGAGCGTTCTATGTTCCAGCGCCTTCGCGAGGAGGACCTTCGCAAGAAGGAACGGAGCCTCACGGCTCCCCTTGCAAACCAAGCCGATAGCCACGGTTTGCAAAGGGCGGGATGGCGCGGTGGCGGAGTGGCTACGCAGCGGCCTGCAAAGCCGTGTACACCAGTTCGATTCTGGTCCGCGCCTCCATCCCCGCCTCGCAACGGCACGCTTGATCCGGCGTAGCTCAGTGGTAGAGCAATCGACTGTTAATCGATCGGTCGTAAGTTCGAATCTTACCGCCGGAGCCAATAAAAGGGCCAGCCCAGAGATGGGCTGGCCCTTTATTTTATTCTGTAGCACTGGTTTTGATGCGATACTGGCGACATGAAAACGATGTGGGGCATTCTGACCGTCATGGGTTGGGGAGTGCTTGGCCTAATGATTGTCGTGCTTTGGTAGTGCGCAGCCGCGAAGAGCTGGCCCTCTGAACCCTTTTTTTTCATATACCAGCTTTTGGCTGAAATAACGCAGACCTGTGAGCGATTGCACAGGCCGTGCGGTCGTCCTCGCGCATAATCGTGTCAGCAAGTCCGTTTCCCCAAAGGCGGATTTGCCGACCTTGCCAAAGTCCGCGTCTCCAGCGGCAGCGGCCCCGGCTCTCCACCGGGGCCGTTTTCTTTATGCATCAGAAATGCTTTCTTTTAAGTGCATAACTGACATGCAAATTACGCATACCAAATGGTTACTTATTACTATTTTTGTTTATTATCAAAATTTTGAACCCATTATATGCGATTTTTCTAATGCAACCTGAACGCAAGCTGAACGTAGGTTTCAGGTTCGGTTCAATTCCACGTGTTTAGAATGCCTCCAACGAACAAAACATTAAACAAACGCAATTCAGTCCCCCGAAAGGATCCAAATTATGACCCAGACCAACAAACTCGTTTATGCCCTCGTCTTTGGCGCCGCTGCTTCCTTCTTCATCGCGATTTCCGCGGGACAAGCCCTGGCCGCTGACACCTATGCACAGTACGAAACCCAGGCCGACCTCGGCATCATCACGCAGATGCCCGGCAAAACCGCCAAAAAGGCCGAGCCGCGCAAGGTCAACCACGCCCGTTACGAAGTGATGGCGGAAAAAGGCATCTTCATCCAGCCGAAATCCGATAAGCCGAACGCTTCCGAATTGGCCAAGCGTCTGAACCACGCCGAATACGACGCATACAACGACATCGACGGTTAATCCCTCCCCCCCTCCTCCCTGACCGTCGTTGTCAAAAGAAGCGCGACCTCGAAATCATCGGGGTCGCGCTTTTTGTTACGCCCAAATCCTTCACACAACCGTCACATAACCTTCGTTTGCCTTTGTCCCGCGCATTTTCTAGCGTGCGGATGCAAATTTGGCCCCAAGAGCTCTGGACCGACAAATGCGGCTTATGTCGATCATCAAGACCCCCATCGCCTCACGCTGGAACACCATCAGTTCTCTCGCCATGGTGCTGATCGTCGCGACCGCCATCGGCGGGGTTTATATCGGCGCGAACGCCATCCGCCTGTTCAGCGACATGCGCGCCACATGGCATCACTACGACCAAGTGTCTGAGCAAAAGATCACCTACCTGACCCAAATGCACCAGTATCTGGGCTATTCCGGTTTCGCCCAACACCTCAAGGACTATCTGTTGCATGGCAAAGATCATGTCCTGACGTGGATCGACATCGATCTGGACCAAGCCAAAAACGCCATCGACTCATACCGCTTACTCGAAATCAACGAGGCCGAAACGGCGGCGCTCGACGATCTCAAAGCCCTGGTGCTCAAAAGCCGCGCCCAGGTCCAGGAAATTCCCAAATTGCGCCAAACCGGCATGACGCCGGCACAAATCGACACCCGCATCGACCTCAACCCCGACGCCGCCATCGCGGCTTTGGATCAGCTGCGCTGGGCTTGGCGCCAACAGGCCGGGGTTGCCGAGCAGGCGCTGAACGAAACCTCCGACACCGGCGCCAATCTGGTCTATTTCGGCTGGGTGTTCATCCCCGTCATGGGCGTGATCGGTTTGATCGTGTTCGGTTTGGTCAACCGTTTGCGCAGTCAAATCACCGCGTATGAGCGCGAAAAGGCCGCGTTGGAAACATCGGAACGCAAGTTCCGCGACATGGCCGCAAACGTGCCCGGGGTGATTTTCCAATGGTACGAACGGCGCGGCGGCGAACGCGGCTATCTTTATGTCAGCCCGCGCTGCAAGGAATTGTACGGCGTCAGCGCCGCCGAACTGCAAAGGAACTGGCAGGCGCTTTCTATCCACCCCGACGACGAGGAACGCTATCTCAAAACCGTTCAGGACGCGTTCGAAAAACGCACAGACTGGTCGTTCGAAGGCCGTTTCCTGACGCCGTCCGGCGAAGAAAAATGGTGGCGCGGCATCTCCAAGCCGGTGCCGGTCAGCGACGAAGAGATCGTGTTCAACGGCATGATCATCGACATCTCGTTGCAAAAGAAAATGGAAGAAGAGCTGCGCGCCCTGGCCACCACCGACGGCCTGACCGGGGCCTACAATCGCCGCCATTTCATCTATGAGGCCTCCACCGAAGTGCCGCGCGCCAAACGCTACGGCCATCCGCTTTCGGTGTTGATGATCGACCTCGACTTTTTCAAGAAGATCAACGACGCCTTCGGTCATGCCGGCGGCGACGAGGTGCTGCGCCGCTTCGTCACCTCGGTCAAAAGCATCTTGCGCGGGCCCGATGTGCTGGGACGCATCGGCGGCGAAGAGTTCGCCCTGATGCTGCCCGAAACAGACTTGGTTGGCGCGATTGCGCTGGCGGAACGCATCCGCAGCGACATTCAAGACCTCAACATCCGTTGGGACAAACGCACCATCAAGGTCACCGCGTCGATCGGCGTGGCGATGCTGCAAAAGGACGACACCGACATCCACGCCATCATGGCCAAGGCCGACAAGGCGCTCTACACCGCCAAGGCCGAAGGCCGCAACCGGGTGATGGTCAGCGGCGGCACCGTCGAACTGTCCGCCGACGCGGCGCCCGAACTCATCGGTCTTACCGCCACCGGACCGGGGCCGCACGGCGCGAACTGACGGTTTCGTCCCGACACCTCACCCGTTTCCCCAAACCTTTCCCAACCGCGAACGATTTACGCGACCTAACCTTGCGAAATATAAGGATTTGTCGTTAAATCGTGCTACGAATTTGAAACTGGGTTCCCCCAAGCACATCATGGGACGGTCATGGGCGTCACACTGCAAGAAACGGACGAGCTGCTTGTCGCGCAAACGGAAATCCGCCACCTGAAAAATACCATTCAGGCCCTGCGTGATGAGATGGAGAAGGTGCGCTTTGAACGCGACGAAGCCATCGCCGCCGCCGTGTCCGAGGCCAACCAGGAAATCCAGCAATTGCGCGCCACCGCGGGCGCATTGCGCGACGAATTGGAAAGTCTGCGTTTCGACAAGGACGAAGCCGTGCACGGCGCAATCAAGGACGGCCAGGACGAAGCCACTCAACTGCGTCAAACCATTCAGGCGATCCGCGACGAAACCGACGACGTTAAATTCAAGTACGAAGACCAAATCGAACAGCTGACGCGTCACGCGCGCGATGAAACAAAACAGCTGCATGACACCATCCAGGCGCTTCGCGACGAGCTAGAAGCCCTGAAAAAGAACAACGCTTAGAGCGGGGGAAAATCATGGCCGGCACACAGTCGACCCAAGGGGTAACCAAAAAAGCGCGCGCAAAAACCACCGCGCAGGCAGCGGGCTCATCCAAGGCCGCCGCCGCAAAAAAAACCAAAGCCAAAACCTCCACAGCCAAGCCCACCACGGTCAAGGCCGGCGCACGCAAAGCAACGGTCACGACAGTGCCGTCCAAGGCCAAAGCCGCCCGCCCCAAACCCAAGGCCCGCGACGTCACGCGCCTAAGCGAAGCGGAAATTCACCGCCTGCAACGCGCCGATTTGCTGCTTGGCATCTCGCGTCACATGGCGGGGATCGAAACGCTCGACGAAGTGTTGCGTGAACTGGTCGAAATCGTCAGCCGCGAAACCAATGCGGAACGCTCTTCGTTGTTCCTGAACGACCCGGAAACGGGCGAGCTGTACACCCGCGTGGCGCAAGGCAAGAACATCCGCGAAATCCGCATCCTCAACGACAGCGGTATTGCCGGTTGGGTGTTTTCTTCGGGCAAAGGCACCATCATCGACGACGCCCACGCCGATGCGCGGTTCAACAAATCCATCGACGAGCAGACCGGCTTTCGCACCCGATCCATCTTGTGCGCACCGATCAAAACCGTCAAAGGCGACGTCATCGGCGTGGTCCAATCGCTGAACAAAAAGAACGGCCGTCAACACACCCATTTCGACAAAGACGATCTGGAGTTCCTGCAAGACATCGCAACCCAGGCGGCGGTGGCGCTGCAAAGCACCGAGTTCGTCGAGCGCATGCAAAAGAAGCGCAGCCAGGAAATGGAATTCCTGGACGTGGTCTCGGACGTCACGTCGGAAATCAACTTGAACGCCTTGCTCGCCAAGGTCATGGGCGAAGCGACACGAATGCTGAACGCCGAACGCTCGACCCTGTTTCTCAACGACGAAAAAACCAACGAGTTGTGGTCGATGGTTGGCGCGGGATTGAACGCGCTGGAAATCCGATTACCCAACCACCTCGGCATCGCGGGAACGGTGTTCACCTCGGTCAAGTCCATCAACATTCCCTATGCCTATGCCGATCTGCGGTTCAATCCGGCGTTCGACAAGAAGACCGGGTTCTTCACCCGTTCGATCCTGTGTACCCCGGTGGTCAACAAGGAAGGCAAATGCATTGGCGTCACCCAGGTGCTGAACAAAAAGGGCGGGCCCTTCACCGACGAAGACGAACAGCGCCTCAAGGCGTTCACCGCGCAGATTTCCATCGGCCTGGAAAATGCCAAACTGTTCAGCGACGTCCAGAACATGAAGAACTACAACGAAAGCATGCTGGAAAGTATGTCCAACGCTGTGGTCACCACCGACGAAGACGGCAAGATCGTCACCTGTAACCGCGCCGGCCATCGCATCATGAAGCTGGAAAGCGACGCCGACGTGATCGGCAAGACGGCGGAAGAATTCTTCACCGGCAAAAACGATTGGGTGATCAAGAAAATCAAGAAGGTCGACGAAAGCCAAGTCGCCGACATCTCGATGGACGCGGAACTGTTCTTCGGTGAGGAACCGACCTCGGCCAACGTCACCACGCTACCGCTGATTTCCAGCAATGGCGAAAAGCTCGGCTCGATGGTCATGATCGAAGACATCTCGTCGGAAAAGCGCATGAAGTCGACCATGAGCCGCTATATGGACCCGGGCTTGGCCGATCAGTTGATGGAAGGCGGCCAAGGCGACGATTTTCTCGGCGGGCGCAGCGCCGACGCGACGGTGCTGTTTTCCGACGTGCGCTCCTTCACCACCATCACCGAAGCGCTCGGCCCGCAGGGCACGGTGGCGCTGCTCAACGAATACTTCACCATCATGGTCGATTGCATCACCGAAGAAGGCGGCATGCTCGATAAGTTCATCGGCGACGCCATCATGGCGGCGTTCGGCATTCCGGTCGCGCACGGCGACGACGAAGACCGCGCCATGCGCGCCGCCATCAAGATGCTCACCAGCCTCAACGAATGGAACATCGTGCGCGAAGCGCGCGGCGAAATGAAGATCGACCACGGCTTGGGGCTCAACACCGACAACGTCGTGTCGGGCAACATCGGTTCGCCCAAGCGTATGGACTACACCATGATCGGCGACGGCGTGAACCTCGCCGCCCGGCTGGAAAGCGCGTGCAAGCAGTACCACGCCCATCTGTTGATTTCGGAATTCACCTACAAGCGACTCAAGGGCACGTATCGCATCCGCGACGTCGACGACGTGATCGTCAAAGGCAAAACCAAGCCGGTGCGGGTTTACGAAGTGCTCGACTACCACACCGACGAAACATTCCCCAATCTGATGGACGGGGTGAACTATTTTTCCGAAGGCCGCAAACACTACACAGCCGGCAATTGGGACAAGGCCATTTCATCGTTCAAGGAAGTGCTCAAAGCCAATCCCAAGGATGAATTGTCCAACACTTACATCGAACGCTGTACCCATCTGAAAGCCGAAAAGCCTAAGGATTGGAATGGCGTTTGGGTGATGAAGTCGAAATAAATGCATGCGTTCCGCTGAGGGGAACCTACATACAATAAAATAGAACGTGCTCAATTCGTGCCATGCCTTGACGCGGGCCTTGACGGGGAGTGAAGCTGATGAAGATCGTACTTGTCGATGACGACCCAGACTTAATCGAAGTCATGTACCTATCGCTTCAACAAGCCGGTCACGAGGTGCTCGCCTCGCCCGCCGGCGGTCCTATCGTTTCCAACCTCAAATACGACCCGCCCGACGTTCTGATCACCGACTTGGTGATGGCGGAACTGACCGGGCTGGAGCTGTGCGAATTGGTCAAGGCCAATGCGCGATTGTCGGGTATGAAGATCATCTTGATCTCGGCGCGCACCGACAAGCTGTGGAAAGAGAAAGCCCGCGCCTGCGGCGCTGACGGCTTCATCGACAAACCCATCGACCCTGTGACCTTTGCCGCCGACGTGGAACAGATCGTCGCGCAAGCGATTTGATCCAACCCTACTTCGTCGTCGCGGTGAACACGCCGTCCCAGCCTTCGCCCGGTGGGTTGGCTTCACCGGCCGCGATGCGCTCTTCGTAAAGATCGAAGAAGGTGTCGTCGATGTCGAACGGTGCGTGCATGGCGCGGGCCTCGTCACACGCGACTTTCGCCCCCGCCCAATCTTGGCCGCGGTACTTGGCCAGCAGTTCGTCGATCTTGAGCTTGAAGGCTTGGAAGTCGGACTGTTGGGCCAAATCCTCATCGCCGAGCAAGGCGAAGATACGCACCGCTTCGGTCTTGCCTTTGACCTTGATCAGGTCCAGCTCGATGGTCGCCATGGTCGGCACCTGGGCGTGGGTGCTGTCGCCGATCACAATGCGCACACCGTAGGTTTTCGACTGGCCTTCCAGACGTGACGCCAAGTTCACGGTGTCGCCCAAAACCGAATAATCGAAGCGCTGATCGGACCCCATGTTGCCGACGACGCACTCGCCGGAATTGAGGCCCAAGCCGACCTTCAACGGGATGTGCTTGCGCCCTTCTTCCTTGGCTTCTTGCTCCAAACGTTGGTTGAGCGGCTCCATTTCCTCGAGCATCTTCAGCGCCGAAATACAGCCGTTCTTGGCGTGTTCGGGATCGTCCAGCGGGGCGTTCCAAAACGCCATGATGCAATCGCCCATGTATTTGTCGACCGTACCCTTGCGCGCCAAGATGACGTTGGTCAACGGCGTCAAAAGTTTGTTGATCAGTTTGGTCAGACCTTCGGCGTCGAACTGTTCGGAAATGGTAGTAAAGCCGCGCACGTCGCAGAACAGCAACGTCATGTCGCGCTTCTGTCCGCCCAATTTCAACTGGTCGGGATTTTCCGCCACGACATTGACCATGTCGGGCGACAGGTATTTGGAGAACGCGTCGCGGGTCTGGCGCTTGGCCGCTTCTTCACGGGTGAAACTCATGTACGTCAACGTCGAATAGAGCAAGAACGTCGAGATCACTGCGAACGTCGCGTCCAGCAGCATGCGTTTTTCTGTAAACAGATACCAAGACAAGCCAACGGCGCTGACCGACAGCACCAAAAACACCATCAACGAACGCGTCGCCCCCAACATCGGTGCAATGATGATCATCAACAGGCCGCCAAAGGCGATCAACAGCATTTCCGCGCCCTTGGTTAAATTGGGGCGGGTGAGGAAGAACTCCGCCGCCACCACGCCAACGTTACGGTCGATCGCCAAGGCGTTTTCGATCACTTGCGCGTGAACCTCGACCCCGGGAATGATGGGGTCGATCGGCGTCGAGCGAATATCCAAAAGCCCCACGGCGGACGTGCCGATGAACGCAATCTTTCCGGCAATCTTCGATTTGTCCGCCTTGCCGTTCAAGACGTCCGCGGCCGACACGTACATGCGCTGATCATGGGGCGCAAAATAAGGACGAACCATGCCCTTTTCGTTGGTGGGAATTTTCAGGCCCTTAGGCTTGACCTTGCTTTTCGGCGCGACGCCGATGGCGCTGAGGCCAAACGGGTTGACCTCCGCCATCAAGGTCGAAACTGCAAAACCGACGCGAATGGCTTCGACCGACAAGGCCGGATAGAGATGCCCTTCATGCTTGGTGACCAAAGGAACTTGGCGAATGATACCGTCGATGGATGGGTTGAGTGAGAACATCCCAACCCCCTTGGCGCCTTTTTCCAACACCGGAAGATTGCGGATCAGTGTCGGCACGCCGGTGAGGAAGGCCGTCGGATCCGGCGTATCTTTGGTCAATTTGCGCACCGCAACGGATTTTTTAAACGGCTCGCCCGCATTATTGGGCAATTGGTCCCAATAGCCGGCTTGCCCCAGCACCACGTTGGCCTGAGAGACGATGCGACCAAAGATTTCGTCATTGCTTTCCAGCTTCAAAATCTTTTCGCGCACGTCTTCGTCGATACCCACCAAAGAATCTACCACGCCTTCGGGATTCATGCGGTCGGGTTCGGCGAACACGATATCGAAAGCGGTCACACCAACACCATAGTTGTGCAACTGGGCGACCAATTGCGCCATGATTTTTCGCGACCAGGGCATTTGACCGACTTCACGCAGACTGCGCTCGTCGATGTCGATGATGGTGACGAGGCGGTCTTCGGGCTTGGGCAGAGGACGGGGTTTGATCTGCTGATAGATGTCGAAGCTCTTTTCGCGCAGAAATTCGACCGGATACGGGTCCAACCGCGACAGCACCAGCAGCGCCAAGAGCATCACAATGCCCACCATGCGCTCGACGCTGAATGCCTTTTTCAAAAACGACTTCATCTGATTGTGCCCTCAAAACCCGGCCAAGCGGCACAGGCTTTCCTCTCCCCAGAAACGTCTTCTCGATCGCATCGCTATGATCTTGTCTTAACTAGACAATTTCCCCACGCACCCGGTCAAGGGAAATTGCCGTACATTTTCGAGAAAGCTGTTTGCAAATCTTAAAAAGCTCAAAAAAGTCGCCTCATCCCACAAGCTGCATAGGCGTCCCACGCCGATAAAGCCAGCCGACAGACTCTTCGCCGAACCCTTTGGAATCATGAAAAAAATAATACTTGTATTTTTCAGTTTCTCTTTACCCGGCGTTAACCCGATTCTATGATGATATCCGTGGACGTTTACATTAGCCCTTTAAAGGTCCACGCGCCATCAAAAGCCCAGAATAAGGCTTACTTTTCAGGCGCTTGACCGGAGAAACCGCATTGGACCCGTCGACCGAACCGTCGGCCAAAAGTTGGCTTAAACCTTTTCTGAAGCCTTTGACGCCCGTCTTCCGCGAAGTCGTGGCGATGTCCTTTTTCGTCAATTTGCTGGCGCTGGCGGTGCCGGTTTTCACCATGCAGGTGTATAACCGCGTGGTGAACAGCAACGGCATCAGCACCTTGCAGGGCTTGGTCGTCGGCATGTTCCTGGTTATCGCCTTCGATTACGTCTTGCGTCAATCGCGTGCCCGCATTCTGCAAACCGTGGCTTTGCGTGTCGATGTCGATCTGGGGCGTCGACTGTTCCGCAAAATCATGCGCATGCCGCTGCAAAATCTGGAAGCGCAGCCGTCGGCGTACTGGTCGTCGCTGTTTCGCGATGTCGACGTCGTACGCAATACCCTGTCGGGTTCCACCGCGCTACTGGTCGCGGACTTGCCCTTCGCAATCTTGTTTCTCATTCTGATTTTCGTCATCGCCGCCCCGGTCGCTTGGGTGTTGCTGGTGATGTTGCCGGTGTTCATGTTCATCGCGTGGCGTTCGTCCAACGTCATGTCGGATGCCAGCGGTCAAGAACGCAAATCCACCCAAACCCGAGATTCATTGGTCGGCGAAATGATCGCCGGACGCACCACCATCAAAGCCTTGGGGCTGGACCGTTCGATGGAGCCGGTGTGGGAAGAAAAACACGCCGAAAACATCGAAAGCGCCATCAACCGCGGCTCCAAAACCGACGGCTTTTCCAACCTAGGCGCGTCGCTGGGCCTGATCACGTCCTTGTTGCTGACCACCGTGGGCGCTTTGGCGATCATCGACCAAAATCTCACCATCGGCGCATTGATCGCCACCAACATGCTGTCCGGACGCATCATGGGGCCGCTCAACCAATTGGTCGGCACATGGCGCTTGTATGCCGGTTTCAACCAAGCAACGGAACGCCTGGGCACCGTGTTCCTCAACACCTCCGAGCGTGAAGTCAGCGAAGTCAAACTGGAAAAACCCAAAGGCGCGCTGAGCATCGAAAACGTCTTCTTCTCCTATGGCGAGGATCAAGCGCCGGTGGTATCCGGCATCACCGTGGAAATTCAGCCCGGTGGCGTGCACGCCTTGGTGGGGCGAAACGGTTCGGGCAAAACCACGCTGTTGAAAATCATTCAGGGCCTCTATCAACCGCATAAAGGCCGCGTCACCTTGGACGGCGCCGACATGGCGCAGTTTACGCGATCCGAACTGGCCGACTGGTTGGGCTATGTGCCTCAAGAAAGCGTGCTTTTCGCTGGCACAGTGCGCGACAACATCACATCGCGCAAACCCGATGCCTCGGACGAAGAGGTCATCAAGGCCGCAACCGAGGCCGGCGTGCACGAATTCATCATCGACTTGCCGGACGGCTACGCGACCGAAATCGGCGAAGCCGGTGGGAGGTTGTCCGGCGGTCAACGTCAACGTATCGCCATCGCCCGCGCGTTGGTCGGCGATCCGCCGGTGGTGCTGTTGGATGAACCGTCGTCGAGCCTCGACCGTCATGCAGAAACCGAGTTGAAAAACACTCTGATCGAAATCGCCAAGACCCGCACCGTGATCATGGTCAGCCACAGCCCGACTTTGCTGTCGGCGTGCGACTATCTCTACGCCTTGGATCGTGGCAAACTGGCGCTTGCTGGCCCTGCACGCGAAGTTTTGCCGCGCCTATTCGGCGGCAAGGCGCCGCCACCCAAAGGCGATGGCCCCACCCCCGCCACGCCTGGTCCTGGCAAAGGCAAAAGTGCTCCCGCTGCCTCACCCGCTTCGGGCAAAGCCACTGCTCAGGCTGCGGCATCGACTGCGCCGGCGGTTCAGTCGACACCGGAAACGCCGTTGCAAAAGCTTGCCGATAACGCAATTGCGGCTGGCGCATCGGCATCGGCCGACCTAGCAAAAGCTTCAACGAAGCCCGCTGTCAAAGCGTCGGCGCCCCCTCAGGCCGCAACGCCCAAGCGTCAGGTGAAGGCCGCAGCAACCCCGCGCGGCAAAGCCCCGTCGGTTGCGCGCAGCCAGGATCTCGCCAGAGCCGTCAAACCCACAGCCGCCACCCAAGCACGCAAGTCGAAAGCGACGCCGCGTTCGGTACCAAACTTACGTTCGCGTCAAGAAGCATCGTCGATCTCGCTCGAAGGTGTCAAACCGGCTACCTCGGCGACGGTGCGCAGCCCTGCGGCGACCAGCAAGACGCTCCCCAAAGCGACGCCGCATGTCCGCCCGCCCGCACCGAAAGCGAACGCCAGCGTCCAGCTACGCGGCAAGGAACGCCCGCACACGCGCGTAGGAAAAACCAAAACGCCATCGCTTTCATCCGCTTCAAAGAGTGCGCCCCCGACAGTCCCATCCGGTGCAAACCCCACTGTGCGGGGACCGAAACTTGTGCGGGCCTTGCCAAATCTGGACCCCCATGCCGGAAACAGTGCGCCGCGCGCCGAAGCCTCAGCCAAGAAGCACCCAAAAATCAAGACCGGTGCGACTTTGCGCCCCACCACCCAATCCATTTTAAAGGAATGGTCTGAGGGATCGGGATCCATCACGTCGCTACGCAATGACACGAAGGGTCGTGGCGTCGGCGCACGGGCACGTTCCACACCGAGCCTGCGCTCCAAGGGACCGGTCGGAGAATAGCCCATGTCGACGACGACGGAAATCAACCCGCTCGACAAACTGATGACCGAGCACCCCGTGCCGACCTGGCGCAATGCCGCATGGCCGGTGATGGCGCTAATTCTATTCGGTTTGGCGTGGTCGAACTTTGCCAAATTGGATGAGGTGTCCGTCGCCCCCGGCGAAGTGATCCCGTTGGGCAAGTCCAAGGTCATTCAGCATCTGGAAGGCGGCATCGTCCAGGACCTGTTCGTCAAGGAAGGCGATGTGGTGCGTGCGGGGCAAACCTTGATGCAACTCGACCTCGGTTCCGGCGGCGCCAACCTGCAAGAACTGCAAGTACGACTGGACAGCGAATTGTTGACCCGCGCCCGACTGGCCGCCGAAGCGGAAGGCCTGGAAACGCCAAACTTCCCCGCCGACGTCTCGGTCCGCGTTCCCGATCAAGCGCTCGCGCAACGACAGGCCTTCGATGCGCGCAAGCGCCAATTGGCTGCGGGCCTTGCGGTCATGCAGGAACTGGTCAAACAGCGCAAGCTTGAAGTCCAGGAACTGGAAGCCCGCTTGCGTGCCACCACCAACAACCTCGCCAGTGCGCAGGAACGCTTCAAGATTTCCGAAGATCTGTTGAAAGACGGCCTGACATCGCGCGTCGATCATTTGCAATTGGGCGCGGAAGTCGAAACCTTGAAGGGTGAACTGGGGTCGATCCGCGCCGGCATTCCGCGTGCACGCGCCGCCGTGTCCGAAGCCGAGCGGCGTGTCCAAGAAGACGAAAGCCGCTTCCGTCGCGAAGCCCAGGACGAGCTCAACAAGACCGAGCAAACCATCGGCCGCATTACGGAACTGCTGAAAAAAGCCACCGAACAAGGCGTTCGCGCCGAGATTAAAAGTCCTATTGACGGCGTCATCATCAATTTGGCGTTCACCGCCGAAGGAAACGTGGTCAAGCCCGGCGAACCGATCATGGAAATCGTCCCGACCGGCGACAATCTGGTGATTGAAAGCCGGCTCAAACCGACCGATCGCGGCTATGTCGCCGAAGGTCAAAAGGCGCTGGTAAAGATTTCCACTTATGATTTTGCCCGCTACGGCGGCCTGGATGGTGAAGTCATCTTGGTGGCCGCGGACACCAGCCTCGACGAAAACGGCATGCCGTATTTCCGCGTCGTGGTGCAACCTGAAAAATCTTATTTGGGACAAACCAAAGGTTTTTTGCCCATTATGCCGGGCATGGAAGCGACCGTGGATATCCACACCGGCCAAAAGACCGTCATGGATTACCTGATCAAACCGGTTTTGAAACTTAAAGACGAAGCCTTCCGTGAGCGCTGAAACACAGAGCCCTTTCCCCGTAACGCAAACTTTGGATATGATTGACGCAGAGGGGCGCGATTCGCGCAGTTAAGAACGTAACAAGTTATTCTTGCACCTATGTTTTGGTGGGTGCGGGGTCCGCCAGAATGGCCTGGACAAAGAGGGGTAGAGCCCAATGGGCGTGTCGTTTTCCACAATCATCTCACTGCTGATCGCCTTCGGCATGTTCATTGGTGCCATCGTCTGGGAAACAGACCACTACATCATCTTCTTTAGCCTCACCAGTTTCGTTATGGTTGTCGGCGGCACCTTGGCGGCGGGCTTCGTGTCCTATGAGCCCCGCTACGTGATTTTGTCTCTGAAACTGATCGGCCGCATCCTGTTCACCCCCAAGGTCGGCCGCGACATCCTCAAGGCCGAGGTCGGCCGCATGATCCGCTGGGCCTACATCGTGCAAAAAGGCGGCCCGCCGGCGTTGGAATCCGAAGCTTCCAAGGCCGTGCAAGGCGACAAGTTCCTCAAATTCGGCATCGAAATGGTGGTCAGCGGCTATTCCGGCGACGAAGTGCGCGACATCATGACCAACCTCATCGAAACCACCTTCGGGCGTAACACGGTGCAGGTGCACATTCTCAGATTCTTGGCCTCGACCTCACCGGCGTTCGGCATGATCGGTACGCTGATCGGTCTGGTCATCATGCTCGACAAAATGGGCGAAGACCCCACCAAGCTGGGCCCAGGTCTGGCCATCGCGTTGATCACCACCCTTTACGGTGTGTTGTTCGCACGCTTGGTCTATATCCCGGCGGCCAACAAGATCATGCAGCGTGAACAGATCGTGCGGTTTCGCAATTATCTGGTGGCCGAAGGACTGATCTTGATGGCGGACCGCAAAAGCCCCCGCTACATCCAAGACAAGATGAACAGCTATCTCGATCCGGCGATCCACTTCAACATCGACAAAGCGCGCAAAAAATAAAGACGCGCGCCCGCAAATAAGACCGACGGAGAAGGCATCGTGCCCCCACCACCGCCACTGACCGAAGAACCGGAAGACGAAGAATGGCTGACGACGTATGCCGACGCCATCACCCTTCTGATGGCGTTCTTCGTCATGCTGGTGTCGTTTTCGAAGATCGACTTGCCGCTGTTTGAAGAGGTGATGTCGGGGATTCAGCAAGAAATCGGCATGGGCGCGGCGAAAGAGACCACCACATCCGAGGTCAAAACCAAGATCGAGGAAGTCGTCTTTCAGATCGGCATGGAGCAGATGGTCGAGGTGCAAAAAGACACCCAAGGCGTGACCATCGAAATGGCCAACGCGGGTTTCTTCAAGCCCGGCACCGCCGACATCAAAGAAGAAGCAATTCCCTTGATTTACGAATGGGGTAAACTGCTGACCAAGGAAGAATACAAGTACTTCCTCATCGAAGTCGAAGGCCACACCGACGACGATCCAATCCACACCGCAATGTTTCCCAGCAACTGGGAACTGTCATCAGATCGCGCCGCGGCGGTGGTGCGCACCATGCAAAGCGGCGGTGTGCATCGCTTCCAGCTTAAAGTCGCAGGCTTTGGCGATTCCCACCCCAAGGTGCCCAACCGCGACATCGACGGCAACCCCATCAAGCTCAATCAGGCCAAGAACCGCCGCGTGGTCGTGCGCTTGGTGCCAATGGACAAAAAGCTCAAGGACGAATTCATCGAGATCTTGCTCGAAGAACGTTTGGCCGAAGAAGAGCGCAAACGCCGCCAGGAGGAAAAGGCCAAGCAAGATGCCATCCAACAACGCCTGAAGGCCGCGGAATCAGAACAACAGATGCAAGACCAGATCAACGAAAACCTGGACGGGATGAACCAAACCCCTGCCAATTGATCACTGCGCATTGTTGGTTTCCCTGCGACACAAAAAAAGCCGCCTCTCTCGGGCGGCTTTTTTTTATGTGCTTCATGAGAGCTCGGATCAGTCGTCGCCGTAGCTCAGTTCCATGCCCTCGCGCGCGACGAAGGTTTCGCTCCACTCTTTTTTTGCTTCCTCGCCGAGCTTGTCCATGAAGTCGTCTTCATGCTCGGGGTCATGGTGGAAGATCGCCATAGACTTGGCGCCGGCTGCGCGGCACAGCTTCACACCTTCATTCCAGGTCGAATGCCCCCAACCGATCTTGGTGGGGAATTCTTCTTCCGTGTAGGTGCTGTCGTAAATCACCAGGTCTGCGCCTTCGATAAGACCAAGGATGTTTTGGTCCATCTTGCCCGGTACGTGTTCGGTGTCGGACACGTAGCAGATCGCATGGCCTGCGTGCTCGATACGGTAGCCGGTTGCGCCGTTGGGGTGGTTGAGCGGCGCGGTGCGCACATGCACGTCGTCGTAGATATTGAACGACATGCCGGCTTCGAAATCTTCGAAACGCATTTTCGCCTGCATCGCCGACAGCGGCACGGGAAACATCGGATTGTCCATTTGCGCCGCGAGCACGTTCTGAATGCCTTCGCCGCCACGCAGGTGCCCGGCCATGATGTGCACAGAACGGCGCGGATCGTATGCCGGCACGAAGAACGGGAAACCGTTGATGTGGTCCCAATGGGTGTGGGTCAGCAAGATATGAATTTGACTGACGTCGTCTTTGAGAAACGTTTGGCCAAGACCACGAATGCCGGTCCCGGCATCCAAAACAAGACGGCGGTCGCCAACTTTTATTTCAAGACAGCTGGTGTTCCCGCCGTACTTGATATGATGGGCCGAGGGACATGCGATGCTCCCACGCACGCCCCAGAATTTGACCTTCAAAGCCATTCGGATCCCCGTAGCACAAACTCGTTTGCGGCGCCCACAAGTCCCCCCCGATCTTGTATCGGACCAGATGATTATCGATTCGGGCCAGCCGACTGAATACTAACGCATATTCTGCCGGAAAAGAAAGTGATCGACATCACACCTTATTGATTAATAAGCGCGTTCCGGGTCCAATATCCAGAATTTTCTGCGCATTTGCCAAATTGGCGGCGATTTCCACCAGCCCAACGGCGTTTTCATAGATGAATAGCGTACCCGGCTCGACGTCCGAAAAGGTTCGTGCACGGGGCAAAACCCAGCCCAGAACCTCGATTGTGTCGTCTTCGTCGAGGCTCTGCCACCGCACCCCGGTGAATAAATTGCCGAAATCATCGGCGTAAATCACCTCGGCCACGTCGTCCGTGAACTCCGGGTGTCGAATCTCGTCCAAATTCAATTCGACCAAGCCTTCTGTATCGACTCCGTTGCAGGCAATTTGGGCGGCTATGGGTGAAAACAGATCGCGGCCGTGAAAACTCGCCGACAGGTGTTTCGGTCGCCAGGTAATCTCAAAAGCCATCGCACCATCAGGCCAGCGGCGCAAAACGTGCTCGAACAATCCGTTCAAGGGACCGACGAACCACCGCCCGCCCGCAAAGACAGCCCCCGGCTTGCGCGTTTTGGACCCCACACCGGGATCGACCACGCACACGAACACGCTGCCCGGCGGAAAGTCACCCGCATGGGCAGCCAACAACACGGATCCCGCCCGCACGTCGTGGGCTGGCACGTCATGAAACAGATCGATGATCGGATGGTCCGAGGCCGCCGCGCCCAGCACGTTAACAATGCGGCCTTTCATCTGCCCCGTGTAAGGCAGACCGAAATCGCAAAACAGAACGATGGGCGCGCGCGGCGCTGAGGTCGACGACGAAAAAGCCATGGCGCAATTATCACGCCATGGCTTTCATATTCCAAGAGAATTTGAGCGCTGAACCTTAGTCGGCAAAGGCCGCGTCTGCGACCATGGCGTCTTCGGCGGCTTGCTCACGCCCCGACATTTCCGTGGTCATGGCTTTTTGCACCTTGTCAAAGGCGCGCGCTTCCAACTGGCGAACGCGTTCGCGCGAAATGCCGTAATGCTGGCCCAATTCTTCCAACGTCACCGGATTGTCTTTCAGGCGGCGTTCGATGAAGATGTGGCGCTCGCGCACATCCAGGCTGGCGATCGCGCTTTGCAGCATTTCGTGCTGCAAGCCGCGCATTTCACCGTCGGCGAGAACCTCTTCCGGTGACGCCCCTTCGTATTCCAACTGGTCTTGAAACTCGACCGTGGATCCTTCGTCCTGACCGACCGGCGCATTGAGGCTCAGGTCCTTGGACGCCAAGCGGCGGTTCATGTTGACGATTTCATCCGCCTTCACGTTCAACTCTTCAGACAGCAGTTTGGCCTGATCGGGATTGAGCTCGCCGGTGTCTTGAATGCCAAGGCGCTGCTTGTGACGGCGCAGGCTGAAGAACAGTTTCTTCTGTGCCGCCACCGTGCCCATTTTGACCATGGACCACGAACGCAGGACGTATTCCGTAATCGCCGCCTTGATCCACCACATGGCGTAGGTCGACAGACGGAAGCCGCGTTCGGGCTCGAATTTCTTAACCGCCTTCATCAGGCCGATGTTGCCCTCAGACACCAAATCGGCGACCGGCAAACCGTAACCGCGATAGCTCATGGCGATTTTCACCACCAGACGCAGATGCGACGTCACCAAGGTGTGCGCGGCATCCACATCGCCCTCGTCGCGCCAGCGTTCCGCCAAGGTGCGTTCTTCCTTGGCTTCCAGCACGGGATAGGACCACGCTTCCTTGAAATAGCGCGCCAGGCCACTTTCGGCGATGGAGGTTGGCAGGTTCGTTGCGGTCATGGCGAGTTATACTCCCAAATCAAAACAATGACTCATCGACAAGACGTCTGAACTCAACGCTGGTGAACGGCACGGTCGGCGTTCCGCACGCAGCTGCGCACAGGTGCCGGTTTGAGTTCAGTTTGCAAAGAAAGGAAATGCACCCACAAAACAGGTGCGGCCACAGCCAAAATAAGTGCAATCAGCACATCAATCGTCAACATGGCTATCCTCCAATCGAAGCAATAGTCCCGACAAACTTGTCTTTGTCCATAAAGCCCGGACAAAATGGCAATTGAATGGCAACGCGGTCTTCGGCAACCAACTTTTGGGTTGGCTCCTCCCGGCTGCATTCGTAGCCTAGACAAGCCGGTCCGCCTCTTCAGGCCGGACCGCCGTTTGTGCTTACCTCTTGGTTTCTGGCCTCACGCCACACACAAACGCAATCAGCCCCACTCAGGGCACCGATCAACGATATATTTCCACAATACCCAAGCGCCGTCAAGGGTTAAAGCCATTTCAACCGAACAGCTACAGTTACATTCACCATACTATTCATAGGGTTACACTGTTCTTTCAGATCGGTTACAATCAACCAAATGAAGCCGCGAGGCCCCTTTGCAGCGCCGCCAAAGCGGTTTAAGGTCCCTCTCACCGCAACATCAAACACATGGAACGCTCATGAGCGCCCCTCTTCGCGTCATCTTGGCCCAGCCGCGCGGTTTTTGTGCCGGCGTCGATCGAGCCATCGCCATTGTCAAAAAGGCCTTGGCGAAGTACGGCGCGCCGGTCTACGTGCGCCATGAAATCGTGCACAACAAATTCGTTGTCGATGAATTGAAAAGCCTGGGTGCGATTTTCGTCAAGGAACTGGACGAAGTGCCCGACGGCGCTCACACCATTTTCAGCGCCCACGGCGTTTCCGATGCGGTCGAAGACGAGGCCAAGCGCCGCGCCCTGCCCTATATCGACGCCGCCTGCCCGTTGGTCACCAAGGTCCACCGTCAAGGCCAGAACCACGCCGATCAAGGCGAAGAGGTCATCTTGATCGGACACGAAGGCCATCCGGAAGTCGAAGGCACGCTCGGGCGCATTCACGGCAAGACCCACTTGGTCGCCACGGTGGACGACGTCGCCAAGCTGGACATCGCACTGGACACCCCGCTCGCCTACGTCACGCAGACGACGCTCAGCGTCGACGACACCCGTTCGATCATCGATGCGCTGACGGAACGCTTCCCCCACATTCAGGGTCCTGACCTCAAAGACATCTGCTACGCCACGCAAAACCGCCAGCAAGCCGTTCGCGACTTGGCATGCGGCGATCAGCAAGCGGATTTGGTGTTGGTGATCGGCGGTAAGAACAGTTCCAATTCAAACCGGCTGCGTGAAATCGGCGCCGATTGCGGCGTGCCCAGCTATCTGATCGACGACGCCGACGGATTGAACCCGGCGTGGCTCGACGACGTCGACACCGTGGGGGTGACCGCAGGCGCATCTGCACCGGAAATTTTGGTGCAAGGCGTGCTGGACCGCTTGGCCGAATTGCGCGATACCCGAGTGGAAGTCCTCACCGGAATCGAAGAAAGCATGCACTTCAAGCTGCCGGTCGAACTGCGCGATTAATCGCAAACGATACGCCGCAACTCCGCCAACGCCATGCGTTTGTAACCGGCGACCAGCTTCTCCCCCTCGTCCCGCTCAACCGAAATCGCCAGACGCATCGTCGCCTCGCCCAGATGCATGACCAAAAAGGCGGAAACGTCCCGCTCTTGCGCATCCAGGCCGGACGCAAAGCGCGCCAGAACCGCCGCCAAATCGGCCCCGTTGTCGCGGCTGTTGGCCAGTTCGATATCTCTGAGCGCCTTGTCGGCCTGCGTGCCGGACCAGATATCGCGCATCACCGGTTCGGCCAAAAACAGCGCGTAATATTCGTCGACCAATGCGCCGAACGCGTCGCACAACTCGTCCACGGTGCGCACATGGGCAAGCCCCGACTTGATGCAATCCTTGCCTTGGGCGTTATAGCGTTCGGCCAAGGTCTGGATGATCGCGCTTTTGTCGGGAAAGTACTGATACAGCGAACCGATCGACACCCCCGCCCGTTTCGCCACGTCGCTCATGCGCATGGCGTCGCTGCCGTTTTCTTCGATCAGCGCGATCGCACAGTTCAGCATGTTCTCCACCCGCTCTTTGGAACGGCGTTGATTCGGCGTCCGACGCAACGACGAAGCATCGTTGAGCGGCGCTGAGGCCGGGTCTTGCATGGTCAAATCTCCAATCGCAGGGGCATGTCCGTTCCCGACTATAAAAATTATGTGAGCAAATGTCACATTTTAAATTGACTCATTTAATGTGAGGGGTTATCACTTTTTTCGCGCAATATGAGCTTTTATCACATTTGGAGGTCGACATGAACACCCCATCGCATGCGAATACAATCTTGGTACTGGGCGGCACCGGCAAAACCGGGCGGCGCATTGCCGAACGGCTGATCGAACTGGGTTATGACACCCGCATCGGATCGCGTTCCGCCCCCACGCCGTTCGACTGGCTGGACCGCGACACCTGGTTGGCGGCCGTGCGCGGCGTCAATTCCGTCTACGTCAGCTATTTTCCCGATCTCGCGGTTCCCGGCGCGGTCGAAACGGTCCAGGCGTTTACTGATGTGGCGGTAAGCTGCGGGGTTCAAAAGCTGGTTTTGCTGTCGGGACGGGGCGAAGAGGAAGCCGAACGCGCAGAAGACGTGATCAAAAACTCCGGCGTCAACTGGACGATCCTCAGAGCCAGCTGGTTTTCACAAAACTTCAACGAGAGCTTCCTGCTTGATGCCGTACGTAGTGGCGTGATCGCCCTGCCCGTCAGTGATATCGGCGAGCCGTTCATCGACGTCGAAGATATTGCCGATGTCGCGGTCGCCGCTTTGACAGAAACGGGCCACGCCGGTCAACTCTATGAGCTCACCGGTCCCCGATTGCTGACTTTCGCCGATGTCGCCCGGGAAATCTCCGCTGCCAGCGGACGCCCTGTGCGGTTCGAATACATCGACGCCGCCCTCTACATCGACGGGCTGCACCAGCACGGTATCGATCAAAATTTCATCGATTTGCTGATGTATCTATTCAACAACGTACTGAATGGACGCAATGCTTATACGACCGATGGCGTACAGCGCGCACTCGGTCGGGCGCCGCGCGACTTCGCCCAGTACGCCAAGGATACGGCTGCAACCGGCGTATGGGATGCGCCCGCACTACAGGCGGCTCTCGCCTAGTCCCAAGCCTCCGTGAAGGGGGACAAAACATCGTCGCAGCTATCGCGCCTCTTACGGTTGGGCGTGATAGCTACGGCGAAATTCTTCGATCACGCCGAGGATCTCTTCGTCGGGGGTATCCACCTTGTTCAGCGCCACGCGCGCCAGCTCGATGCTGGTTTCCAAGGTTTCCGATACCGCGACGGCAACGCCAAGCGACTTCAGCTTATCGCACCGCGCCCGGTTATGCCCCCGCGCCAAGATCGCCAAATTGGGGAAATTGGCGCGCAAGATGGCGACCAGTTGTTCGGTCACATCGTAATCGTCCAGCGCGATGATGGCGATGCGCGCGTTTTCCGCGCCCATGGCCTTCAACACCGCAGGCCGTTCGGCGTCGCCGTAAAACACCGCCATGCCTTGCCCGTGGGCTTTCGCAACCAAGGTCGGATTGTTGTCGATGGCGGCGAACGGAATATTGGCCAGGGTGAGAATGTCGCCGATCTTGTGCCCCACCCGGCCGAACCCGATGATCAGCACCGGCTTGGCGCCGTGTTCTTCGGCTGCCGCTTGGTTCACCGAAACGGTTGAGGCCGCCGTCGCGTCCGAGGTCTTGATTTGACGCGCCAGCCGCGCCAGCAACGGCGTCACCAACATGCTGAAAATGACCACCAGCAACAACTGCTGAAACAGCACCGGTTCCAACAAATCCGCACCGAGCGCCACCGTGAAGATCACCAATGCGAACTCGCCGCTTTGCGCCAGCAGCAATGCCGCCGTCAGCGCGTTCTTTCCATCCAACCCGAACAACCGCGCCAGCGGCCAAATCACGACGGCTTTGAGCGCGACCAGCGCCGCCACCAGCGCGAGAATGAACAGCGGCTGGCTGAGGAACTGGCCAAGGTCCAAAGTCATGCCCATCGACATGAAAAACAGCCCCAGCAGCAGCCCGCGAAAGGGTTGGGTTTCGGCGATGACTTGGTGACGGAAAGACGAATCCGCAATCAACAATCCAGCCAAAAACGCCCCCATGGCCATCGACAAGCCAACGTGTTCCATCAGCACCGCCGCGCCGAGAACCAGCAACACCGCCGACGCCGTGAACACTTCGGCGTTGCCCGACTTTGCGACCCGATGCAGCACCGGCTGCAACAGATAACGCCCGCCCAAAATGACCGAAACGATGATCAACACGGCCTCGCCCATGGCGATGAACAGGTCTTCGGCCACGGTCATTTCCGGCATCGCCAACAAGGACACCAACGCCAACAACGGCACCACCGCCAAATCCTGCAGCAGCAAGATGGCGATGGATGCACGTCCCGGCTCGGACGTCAGCATTTTATGTTCAGTCAGCAACTGCAACACGAATGCCGTGGACGACAGCGCCAACGCCGGGCCGATCAGCACGGCGGCGCGAAAGGAAACATCGAAAAGGTAATGAGCGATCAGCGCCAAAGCCACGCTGGTCAGCACCACTTGCAGCGAGCCCAGCCCAAACAACAACCTGCGCATCATCCACAAGCGCCGGGGATTGAGCTCGATGCCGATGATGAACAACAACAGCACCACGCCCAGCTCGGCGAACTGGCCGACTTCTTCGACATTGCCGATCAGCTCGAGGCCGTATGGCCCCACCACCATGCCCGCGACGACGAACCCCGGCACCGCGCCCATGCGCATGGATTGAAACGCCGGCACCGCGACCACGGCTGCCGCCAACAAAATGGCGATATCGGACATATAGGTCATGGTGGTCGTCACGGTGTTCTCCCCACAGATCGATGCGACACCCATATCGTAAAACTGAGGCCAGAATGTGGACACCTCACACGATAATGCATTGTCGCAGATGCAGACTTATCGCGCCATGTCCCGCATCACCGCCTCAGCCGCCAGCCGCCCGGACATAGCTGCGCTTTCCAACGTCGCGGGCAATCCCGTGTCGGTCCAGTCGCCCGCCAGATAGAGGTTTTTCAGATGGGTACGCGTTGCGGGCCTCAACGCCAACGCTTCCGGGGTCGCGGCAAAGGTGGCGCGGCGTTCCTTGATGACCCGGTACGCCAATGCATCCCCATTGATGTCGAGGGCTTGGGCGACTTCCGGCCACAGGGTGTGGGCGATAGCGTCGGTATCTTTGTCCATCCAGGCGTTGGCCGCGCTGATGGTCACGGACACGATATCGGCGCGCTGAAACAGCCATTCGGTCTCGCCGCCGACGATGCCCAGCATGCGTGGCTCGTCGACGGTTTGGGCGATGCGGTAATGCACGTTCAAAATCGCGTTCGATCCAGGCGGCGCATCGACACCTTCGATCAACTCAGCCACGTTTTGATGGGGAACCGCCAAGATCACCGCGTCGTTTTCGCTGAGCACTTCGGCGGCGTTGGCGAAACGAATCGAACCGACGTGCGCACCTTCGATGTCGAGCTTGGTGATGCGACGTTGAAAATGCACCTCCGCGCCAAGGCCGCTAAGCACCGCCAATGCCGGATCGACCAACGCAGCACCTAGTCCGTCGGGTGCGAACACAGGCTTTGCGAACGCACCGCCCTTGAGTACGGATCTGCGCAACATCGCCCACAGCAGATACGCCGAACTTTCAGTCGGTTCGCCATTGAGCACCGCAAGGCACAACGGCCGCCAAAAGTTCCGCGCCAAATGCGACGATGAATCGATACACGCCGCGACGCTTTTGTCCCGGCCACCGCGTAAGGCCCAAACATCGCTTAAGAACCCGGCCGGTTTTAGTCCAGGTGGATGACGTCGCGTATCCCACAGCCATCGGATCAAGGACAAACCACCCGACGCGCCCAAATCGACGCACCACGAATCCTTGGCCTCTAGATCTTTAAATTCAAAGGCCGCGCGCGGTGCGTGGTGCAATTCCCCTGCTCCACCGATCAAGTCCGCATAATCTAAAACCTCGCGGTTACCGCTGAGCAACAGATGGGTGCCGTTGTCGATGGTGGCGTCGAGCGCATCGTCGAAAAAGCTGCGACAACGCCCGCCCGCATGCTTGGCGGTTTCATGGACGCTGACGTTGAGCCCGGCGCGAGACAGCCGCACCGCAGCCGACAAGCCCGCCAGCCCCGCACCGATGACATGAACGCGGCCGCTCGCCAGCTCCATCGTCACAGCACTCCGTAACGCAGGGCGAACCATAGCTTTTCCAGCGCGTTCAGTCGCACCGGCACATTGACCCGATCCAAACCGCGCGCTTCCAGCTTTTGCAACAACCGGGAATAAACCGCCATCATCATCCGTGCGGGACGGGTCTTGGTTGCGTCCAATTGATCGAGCGCTGCGCGCGCCGCAGCGAAGTGTTCGTGCGCGCGCACCGCCAATGCCGTCAACACCGCCCCCAGGTTCGCATGAGCCAACACGGTGCGTGGATCGTCGCTGTCGATGCCATGGCTTTTCAACAGATCCAATGGCAGATACAGGCGATTGCGCGCGGCGTCTTCGGCAAGATCGCGCAGAATGTTAGTGATTTGCAAGGCCCGTCCCAGGTGATGGGCAAGACGCTCGGCCTGCGGACCGCTGAGGCCGAAGACCTTGTCCGACAACCGCCCCACGGACGACGCCACCCGATCGATGTAGAGATCGAACGCCGCCGCATCGGCCATACGCACCGCCTCGGATGCGTCGGTCAGCATGCCGTCGATCACCGCGATCAAATCGGCTTTGTCCAAGCCGTAGTCATCCACCACCGGTTTCAGGCAACCGATCGCCGCAGACGGCGGCGCGGCAACGTACAGGCTTTCGACATCGCGCCGCCACGCTTGCAATCGCGTCTGTTTCGTCGCCGCGTCGTCCGCGCCGTCGGCGATGTCATCGATTTCGCGGCAAAAGGCGTAGATGCGAAACATCGCATCACGTCGCGCGCGCGGCATCAGGCGCAGCGCCCAATAAAAGGAACTGCCAATCGCTTTGGCCGCAGGCGGATGTTCGCACAGCAAGGATGCAGGCGCGGACGGATGAACGGGCGGTTGCAGGCGGTTGGTGTCAATCATCGCTCTTGGATACACCACTCACGCACGAAGCGCACCCCACAGAAACCGTATCGCCATCGTGGTCTTGTTCAGTTCCACTCGTTCAGCCAGCGGATCGCTTCGGCGTAGCGCTTTTGACAGCGTCCGCGCCACCGCCAAAATGCCGCCTGCTTCCCGCGCCAGGGCCCGCGAGCGGATCGTTTTGGGCAAAGTCCCGGCCTCGTCCAACAAGTCATCCACGCCATCGAGCATGCGTAGCATGACCCGGCGCAAGCCCTCCGTGCTCACCGCCCGGCCGAGGTCGGCATCGCTAACACCGTGTTCCGCCAGCCAATCGTCGGGCACATAAATGCGCTGCAGATCGAGGTAATCGGCTTTGACGTCTTGGAGGTGATTGAGAACCTGCAGCGCCGCGCACAGGGCATCGGACGGGGCGTAATCGTCGCCTTCGACACCGCCCAACAAATCGATCAAATAGCGCCCCACCGGTGCCGCCGACAACTGGCAATAGACCATCAGCGCCGCCCAGTCCGGCGTGCGCGGATGTTCGACATCCCACATAAAGGCTTGCAGCAGGTCTTGCGCGTGGCGAGGCGAAACACCGGTTTCGCCAAGACTGCGGTGCAAAGCCAAGACCTGCGTGGACGGCCCGGACGCGCCGTCTTGCAGTTGCGTGCGCATGCTGTGAAGGCGGCTGAGTTTTTCGGGAGCCGGCAAATCCTTGGCGTCCGCCACATCGTCGGCGGCGCGGGCGAAGGCGTAAAACGCCATGACGTGGGGACGCGACCAAGCGGGCAAAAATTTCGAGGCCACGGGGAAATTCTCATCCCCCGCCCCCTTGGGCTTCAGCCCTTCTGCCGCGTCATGTGCCAATGCGACACATCAGTTCGACAGGCTTTCGACTTTCTTGCGCAACACGCCGATCAGACCGGCAACCGTGCCGCCGTTGGCGCGGATGACGGAGGTAAACTCCTTGCGTTGAGACTGGCTCATGGAAATGCCTTCGACATAGACGTCGATGATTTTGTAAACGTCGGCGTTGTTGCTCACCCGCCAATCGATGCGGATCGGCTCGCCACCCGTGGGGCGATGGATTTCAGAATAGACCAGTGAATCCTTGCCCGGATCGGACACCGATTTCACCACCTTGATGACTTCACCGGAATACTGATCGAAGCGTTCGACGTAGGTGATGACCACGTAGTCTTCAAACAATTTCAGATATTCTTCCTTTTCCGCGTCCGTAGCGGTGCGCCAATAACGGCCCAGCACCCATTTTCCGATCAGCGGAACGTCGAAGTTATGGCTCAGCAATTCGCGAAACCGGGTGATGCGGTCGGCGCGGGTGACGCCTTCGGCGGTCAACGCCTGAACGGCCTCGTCGGCGAGACCTTCAATGAATACCTGTGCGGTCTCAGCGCCCGTTTGCGCAGCGCTTGCCGCAACGGGGGTGTACCAAAGAGCCAGCGCCCAAACGATCAGCGAAGCCCATGCAAAGCGGCGTATCATCATCTATCAGCGTTCCCAGACTTAAACATTAAAACTCTACGGTCGAAAGTCCTGCCCACATGCCTCGACCCAGGCCCATCATCGAATTGCCCCACGTGCGGATCATAGGGTTTTCATCACCGAATGGCAAATGCGCCAATTCACGTAGGCGCAAGAAAAAATACCCCTCACCGTCAGCTCAATTGACGCCGCACATCATCCGTAAAACCTTGAAGCAAAACACTTTTATCTTCAAACACCGGACGTTTCACCAAGGTTGGGTGAGCGACCATCAAATCCACGGCGCGCGCCGCATCTAGGCCGTCTTTGTCTGCGTCGCTCAATTGCTTCCACGTCGTGGAGCGTTTGTTGAGCACCGATTCCCAGCCCAAAGCATCGACCCAGCGGCCAACCGTGGTCGCGTCCAAACCGTCCGTTCGAAAGTCGTGAAAGGTGTGTTCGACACCTTCGGCTTCCAACCATTTCAGAGCTTTGCGCACGGTGTCGCAATTTTTGATGCCGTAGACGGTGATCATCCCTATATCGTCCTCATCGCTGTTTTTGACCTTGGGTCCGCTTTTGGCCTAACGTGTCTTCACCTTTGGAACAAGTCTAAACGAGAATCCACCCATGCTCTGCGTCATCTCCCCCGCCAAGCGCCTCAACCTCAAGGACTGGGACCGCGAAACCCCCGTCCTGACCACGCCGGACTATCCCGACGACACCACCAAACTGGCAAAGATTGCGGGCGCGCTGGACACCACCGAGATGGAGCGTCTGATGCACATCAGCGCCAAGCAGGCCGTTCAGGTTAAAGAAGACTATAGTGTGTTTTCTTTTCCCCACACCCCCGACAACGCCAAGCCCGCATGCTGGATGTTTTCCGGCGACACCTACGTGGGCCTGGATGCCGAAACCTTGAGCGCCGAGGACCTCGCCTACGCCCAAGATCACTTGGTGATCTTGAACGGCCTGTACGGCAAGCTGCGGCCGTTGGATCTGGTCCGCGCGCATCGCCTGGACATGGGCGCGCGTTTGGAAAACCCCAAAGGCAAGAACCTGTACGAATACTGGGACGACCGCTTGTCCGACGCCATCATCGAACAAGCCAAGGCGAACAAAACCGACACCGTGGTGTGTCTGGCCAGCATCGAATATTTCAAGGCCGCGCGTGGCGAAAACCTGATCGCAAATGGGCTGCGGGTCATCACCCCGGTGTTCAAGGAAATCCGCGAAAACGGCGAGATCAAGATCATGAGCCTGTTCGCCAAACGCGCCCGCGGCATGATGGCGCGCTGGATCGTGCAGAACCGCATCACCGACGCCGAACAGCTCAAGTCCTTCAATGTTGATGGCTACACCTTCCAAGAACAGGCCTCGGAAGGTGACGAGTGGGTGTTCGCCCGCCCGCAACCGAAGAAAAAAACAACACCGCCGAAAAGCAAAGACGATCACACACCGCGATTGCGCAAGTACCGCGAAGGCGCGGACGCGTAAGCGCCCCAGGTCGCGAGCAAGCCCACCGCGACGGTGACCAGGGTGGCGATCAGCGCCAACTGCACGCCGCCGCCGATGGCGATGGTCGCATCCGCAAGCCCCGCCGCGCGGCTGACACCCGCCGCCACCGTCATACCCAACGGCACCGCGATCAACGATACCAACACCCCCAGGGTCGCGAACTCCACCGCCAAGTGGATGAGCATCTGACTGCGCTTGGCGCCCAAAACCTTGAACAACAGCGCTTCATCCAGGCGCGCACTGAGCCCTTGGACCACACTGCCCGCCAGCACCACCAACGCCGCCGCACCGGTCATCAATGCCGCGATGCGCAGCCCCGCGACCAGTGCGTCGAGGGCCGAGGCCAAGGCCTGGATCACGCCTTCGACGCGCACCCGTGCCACTTCGCCGAACTGCACCGCGATCAGGCGTTCCATGTCTGGGCCCCGTCCCGGTTTGGCTTTCACGGCTGCGGCGTAGGTGTGGGGCACGTCTTGCAACGCACCAGGGCTGGCGAGGATGGGAAAATCCAGATCCAAGCGGGTCCAGTCGATCCGGCGCAAGTTGGCGATGCGCCCCGTCACCGGCAAGCCCGAGACGTTGAGCGTGATGGTGTCGCCCACCCCCACCCCCAACTTGGCGGCGATGGCGGCGTCGACGGACAGCAAACGCCTCTCGTCTTGCGGCGGCCACCACGCGCCGTCGGTCAGGGTGCTGCCTGCCGGCATTGAGGATGCGAACGAAACGCCGCGGTCGCCGCGCACCACCCAGTTCAAGGATGCGGGGATATTCAGATCGCGCACCGCCACGCCGCCGATGGCTTCGACGCGGGCGTGCAGAAAAGGCATGATGCGTTTGGACTGCAGGCCGTCCCAGCGCGCCAAGGCGGCGTCCAGGTCATCGGCACGATCCTTAGGCATGGAAAACAGCACCAGATCGGGCGCGGTGGCCGGCAAGGTGGTGGCGACGTGCCGGGTCGCCGCACGTTCGATCCCGTCCAAGGCCACCAGCAGCGTCAGGGTCAGGCCCAACGCCATCGTCACCGCAGCGGTTGGCGCGCCGCCGCGATGCAGATTGCCCAACGCCAAGCGCAACAGGACACTGCGTTTCGACGCGCGGCGCGACAGCCATTGCGCCATGCGCATCAACGCCCGCCCCAAAGCGTAAAACAATAGGGCCAAGACCAACCCGCCCAACAAAAACGCGCCCGTCAGAACCGCCATGGGCGAAACCCAGAACACCAGCGCGACCAATCCGGACAAGATCAAAAGCACCCCGAGTGCGCCGCCACAACCGATGCGCCCCGGCACATGGTCAAAACGTTCGCGCAGCAATTGGCGGGTGGTGACGCTGCGCACCGCCATCAACGGCCACCATGCAAACAACAGCGCCACCAACAAGCCAAATCCCGCCGCGCCGACCAATGCTTTCGCCGACGGCCAGGGGCTCAAATCAAACGGCAATTGATCGGCCACCGCGCCAACGGCCAGAGCCGGACCGAACGCCCCCACCGCGACACCCAGCAGTGCGCCGACACCCGCGCCCGCCAGCACCTCGAAACCCAAGGCGTAGGCGATCACATTGGGCGGCGTGCCGATGCTTTTTAAAATGGCGATGATGTCCATCTTGGCGGTGATGTGCGCGCGCACCGCGCCGCTGATGCCCGCGCCGCCGACCAACATCACGCCGAGCCCCAAAAACAGCAACAACACATGCGCCATCGCCAAGGTGCGCTCCACCCCCGGCACGCCGTCACGCCCGTTGACCATGCGCCAGCCCGAACCGGGAAAGCGTGCATCGATACGCTTGAGGGCTTCGCCCGCATCCGCGGTGGGGGCCAATTTGACGCGGGTGTAGAAATAGATCTCCGCGCCCGGCGCGGCCAATCCGGTTTCGGCCAATCCATCCAGGGCCACCATCACACGCGGGCCTAGGGAAAAGGCGCGAAAGGCGCGGTCCGGTTCGCTCACCAACTTGGCGCGCAGCGTATACGTTTGCGCGCCGACGACGATCTCGTCGCCGATGCTCAATCCCAAGTCGTCGAACACCGCCGCGTCCGCCACCGCACCCCGATCTTGCAACAGCGCCGCCAAAGGTGTCGGGGATGTGGTCTGGACCTCGCCGTAAAGCGGATACGCCGCATCGACGCCCTTGAGCTCGACCAACAGGCTCCGGGTTCCGAATTGCACCATCGGGCGCAATTCGGCGGTGACGCTGGCTTGGCCTTCGCGGGCGATCGCCGCCAACTCATCGACGGATGGCGCGCGATGAAACAATCGTAACGACAAGTCCCCGCCCACCGCTTCCAGACCGCCCTGACGCGCGCCGTCGCGCAGGCTTTGCGAACAGGCCCCGACCAACGCCACCGCGGCGACGCCGACCAACACGCCCGCGACCAACAGGCCCAACGTCCGCGCACGTCCGCGTAAGCCGCCGCGCAAGTCGCGGCGCGCGATGTTTATCGCCAAAAGGATGGATTTAAAAAACGACACGACCCCTCACGCGGTTGCAGATATCCGCGTTCAAGATGGTCGTGTTGTGCCCCGCTGTCCAGCGGTCGCTGCCAGACCGTCGTTACTAGACCGGCGTTACTGGTAGCCGGTGCCGCTGATGTAATCGCGCATTTGCACGCTGTCGACCTGACACTCCGCAAGGCTGTGCTTGATCAGGTCGCCGATGCTGACGATACCGATCAATTCGCCCCCGTCTTTGACCAGAACGTGGCGGGTGCGGCGTTCGGTCATCAGTTCGCGGACCGTCTCCAACGGTTCCTCGGGGCCGACGCTGACGAGATTGCGGGTCATCACGTCGGCGACCTTCATACCATTGATATCGGCATAAAGGGCCAACGCCTGGACGATGTCGCGTTCGGAAACGGTGCCGATGGGGTCGTGATGATTGTCTTCGACGATGGCGAACCCGATCCGTTCGATCTTGAACAACTGGGCCGCATCGCGAATGGAAGCGTTGTGCGAAATTCTGATCAGTTCCGGGCCTTTCTCGGCCAAGATGGTTTTCACAAACATTGGTCGTTCCTCCGCTTGCGCGTTAAACAGGAACCCCCACACCAACGATGCTCTTTATATGGGTATGTGAAAGGCCGTTTTCCAGATCTTTTGCTCCTTATCCTTTTTCGCATTCCTTCATAAAATATGAAATAATCAGCACAGACACTGAGCCGCAATCTCGAACCAGAGAAGTTGAACCCCATGACCGCTATCGATAAAAAAACCGTGCGCAGCCAATTACTTGCCGAACGCCAGGCGCTGCTCCACGACGCCGAGGTAACAGCGGAAGAACGCGGTGTGGTGGAACTCGACCAAACCACCGTCGGGCGTTTGTCGCGCATGGACGCGTTGCAAAATCAGGCCATGCAGGTCGAAACGGAGCGCCGTCGCGCTGTCGAGCTCAAACGCATCGACGCGGCGTTGGCGCGCCTGGACGCGGGCGATTACGGCTATTGCGTCTCGTGCGGCGAAGAAATCCAGGCGAAACGCTTGGAAATGGACCCCGCCACCCCGGTGTGTGTCGATTGCGCCCACAAAGCCGACTGATGGCCCACGCGCGTTCATGAACACCCTGACCTTTCTAATTCAAAACGCCCGTTTCCTCGGTTTCGGCTTGGCCTGCACGCTGGCGAGCAACTTCGGCCAGACCTTTTTCATCGCATTATTCGGCGATCACATCCGCGCCGATTTCGACCTCAGCCACAGCGATTTTGGCGGCCTGTACGCGGTCGCCACCTTGCTCAGCGCCACGGTTATTTTGTGGGCCGGACGCAAGATCGACCGGGTGGATTTGCGTCTGTACACAGGCGTGGTGTTCGCCGGACTTGCGCTGTCGGGCGCATTGATGGCTGCGACTTATTCGCCATGGGTCTTGGTCGTCGCGTTTTTCGGCCTAAGGCTGTTCGGCCAAGGCCTGTTGCGCCATACCGCCGTGGTTTCCATGGCGCGCTATTTCGACGCCGCCCGTGGCCGCGCCATGAGCGTCGTGGGGCTGGGCTATCCCATTGCCGAAGCCACCTTTCCCGCAGCCCTGGTGGTGATCTTGAGCGCCATAAGCTGGCGCGAAGCCTGGGGCGGTTTTGCACTTTATATCTTCACCGTGCATCTGCCGTTGGCGCTGTGGTTGCTCAAAGGCCACGGCGTGCGCCATGCGGCGTTGCAAGAGCGACTGAAAGCCGAAGATGCCGACAAGGGCGACCTCACCCAGCGCCGCCTGATGAGCGACTGGCGCTTTCAAATGATCGTGCCGGCCTCTTTGATGGGGCCGTTCATGATGACCGGGTTGTTTTTCCACCAACTCGCCATCGCCGATTCTAAGGGCTGGGACATCGGTTTGCTCGCCGCCAGCTTCCCCGCTTTCGCCGGCGCCAGCGTCGCCGCCAGCCTGATCAGCGGCTGGGTGGTGGACCGTTTTGGCCCCGGCGTGGTGTTGCCGGTGTTCATCGCGCCGTTGACGCTGGCCTTGATCGTTGTCGCCAGCCTGGATCAAACATGGTCGGCGCCACTTTATTTTAGCCTCGGCGGCCTCACCGTGGGCGCCAGTGGAGTGTTGATCAGCGCGGCGTGGGCGGAAACCTTCGGCGTGCGCCATTTGGGCGCGATCCGTTCGTTGACGTCTTCGATGGCGGTGGTGTCCACCGCCCTGGCCCCGGCGCTGGTCGGCTGGCTTTTGGATGCGGGAATATCGGTTTCCGCCATCGCTTACGGCGGCGCAGGCGTGGCCCTGTTGACCAACGCGCTGGTGCTGTTTCCGGCCAAAGAACTTCGGCGTAAAAAAACAAAAGCGAGCAATTGAACAATTTCTTTAACATCTGTTTTGTTAAAATAGCTGCATCGGTCGATTCGCAAGGAGAGACACTTCGATGCCAAATGGCTCAACAGCCACATCAAGCCCAGGACTTCAGACAAGTCCGCCCTGTGCGACTAGCGCAACGCCACATTATGTAACGGGCGCTTTGGCATTCCTCTCTTTCGAGTCCGCCGCAGCGATTTTCGACTTCACCACCTGCACACGTTTCCAACGCCTCCGCTTCGGGGGCGTTTGTCGTTTGTGCCCAACCTCAACCATCGGAGAGCATCATGGGTAAGAAGTACCGCCGCAACCAAGCCGCCAACACCGCTGACGTTCACACCCTGCATCCGGCTGACGGAAATGGAAAATGGCATCCGCTGATGGACGCCCCCGGGGAAGCCGACAGTTTGAGGGATCAGCGTTACGTCAAAAACGTATCGCCCCGCAGCGAAGGCCAAAAACGCCTGATGAAAGCCATCGACGATCACAATCTGGTCATGGCGTTGGGACCGGCGGGCACCGGCAAGACCTATCTGGCGATTTCCAAGGCCGTAGAGGCGTTTGAAAAAGGCGAGGTCGGGCGCATCGTGCTAACCCGCCCGGCGGTCGAAGCGGGCGAGAGCCTCGGCTATCTGCCCGGCGAGATGGAAGAAAAGATCGCCCCATATCTGCGGCCGCTGTTCGACAGCCTCACCGACCGCATGGGCGGGCGCAGCCTCAAGGCGATGATGAAAAACGGCGAAATCGAAATCGCCCCGGTGGGCTTCATGCGCGGACGCACCCTGAACAACGCGTTCGTGGTCATCGACGAAGCGCAAAACTGCACCTACACCCAGATCAAAATGCTGCTGACCCGCATGGGCTGGCATTCGACCATGGTGGTCACCGGCGACCCCGACCAGACAGACCTTTTGCCCGGCATGTCGGGACTGGCCGACATCGCGCATCGCCTGGAAGCGCTCGACACCGTCGGCGTGGTGCGGCTCAAGGACGAAGACGTGGTGCGTCACCCGCTGGTGGCGGAAATGCTCGCCGTCATCTGACGGCAATAACACTCATGACGCAAAGCCCCTGTCGAATTGACGGGGGCTTTCGTGTTATAAACCTTTCAACACGATCCAATTTTCTGAATGTAGGACGTCACCATGCCGACTATTTCTCGCCGTATCCTCACCGCCGCCGCCCTCGCCAGCCTGATCGCCGCTGCCCATCCCGCCCACGCGATCGACTTCAACCCGCTGTCCTACGTCAAGGGTGCGGTCGAAGCGGTGGTCGAAGACCGCAGCGCCGGCGACATCGCCAAGGACGCGGAAATCAAAGCCAAGATCATCGCCACCATCACCGACCAGATGGGCAGCGACGTGATTTCCTTCAACACCGACGTCTACGAACAAGACGTGATGATCACCGGGGTGGTGGAAACCGGCGACCTGAAAGCCAAGGCCGGGCAGATCGTCAAAACCATCGAAGGGGTTAAGCGGCTCTACAACGAGGTGTTGGTGATCCCCAAGGTCAAGCAGGACAAAGGCGTGGTCGAAGGCTTCGTCGACGACACCGTGATCGAAACCAAGATCAATGCGCAATTGATCGACGCCAAGGCCGTCAACGTCACCAATTTCCGCTGGCGTTCCATCGGCGGGCACGTGTTCCTGTTCGGCCGCGCCTTCACCAAGGACGAACTCGACAAAGCCGTCAAGGTGGTCAAGGGTATCGAAAACGTCACCAAGGTCACCAGCCGGGTGAAGATCAAACCGAAAAGCTGAGCGGGATATGCCCTCGCCCCTCATCCACCTGGACGCCTTGCCCTCCGCAGTTGAATTTTACGCCCGCTATTGGAACAGGCAGCCGTTCGTGGTGCGTGGCGCGATCGCCCCATCAGACATGGACGACTTGATTTCCGCCGATGAGTTGGCGGGACTGGCGATGGAAGACGCGCCGCGTTCACGGCTGCTCAAAACCGCTGGCGCGACGCAGGATTGGAGCTGCGCCTACGGGCCATTCGACGAGGACGACTTCGCCGCCGCCGGTCAATCACATTGGAGCCTGCTGGTACAAAACGTCGAACAGTTCCATCCCGCGACGGCGGAGCTGCTGCGCCATTTCGACTTCGCCCCGCGCTGGTTGCTCGACGACATCATGGTCGGCTTTTCCGCGCCGGGCGGATCGGTGGGCCCGCACTTCGATACCTACCACGTGTTCTTGGTGCAAGGCCCCGGCAAACGGCGGTGGAAGATCAGCCGCGACGCGATCGTCGATCGCGATTACATCGACGGCATGGATTTCAAGGTGCTCAAAAACGGCTTCGACGGCGACGAGATCGAAGTCACCTGCGGCGACGTGCTGTACGTGCCGCCCGGCTTCGGCCACGAAGGCACCACCGTCGAGGACGCGCTGACGTATTCCGTCGGCCTGCTCGGCCCGAAGATGTCGGAACTCTTGACCGGCTACGGTCAATATCTGGCCGAATGCGAAGACCGCGATCCGCGATACGTCGCCGACGGGCTTGACACCGACAGCGCCGGGTTCACCGTCAACCGCACCGCTGTGGGCGAACTGCAAGCCAGCCTCGGTGCACTGTTGAACGCCCAATCGTTCGAAAGCTGGTTGGTGGAATTCCTGACCCAATCGTCGCACGAAGATTTCGGCGTTTATACCGAACGCGAAGACCTCCTTTCCGCCGACGCGTTGCGCACCGCATTGAACCAAGGGAACGGCTTGATCAAGCCCGCCTACGTCAAATTCGTGCTGACGATGTCTTCTCGGGGCGAAATGCTGCTCGGCTTCGACGGCCACAGTTTCACGCTAACACCCGAAAGTATGGCCGTAGTGCGCAGCCTCATCAAAGAAAATCCGGTGCGGCCCGAGGCCCATCCCGACATGCTCGCCGACCCCGCTACGTTCGACCTGTTGCTGACGCTGTACAATCACGAAGCGCTGGAACTGGCGTAACAAAAAAAGGGGGAGCCGCGCTCGAGCCATTAACCGTATGTGGGAAATCCGTATCAGCATTCGGTTGAGGCGGCTTTTCTTACGATGTCTGCTTAGAGATACAAAACGGTCGACTTTCACGCTTGCGTCCTTCGTTCGCATATGCCCCCCGAAGCAGACGTTCGGCCTGTGCTAATGTATGGTCAAATTTTGCCCCCTTGCGGTCTCAGCGCTAACAAAGGGGACAAACATTTTACAGCTTGGAAGACGGATAAACGTACTACCCAGATGATGCGGCAAGGTGACATCATGGATGAACCATAGTGTTTCTTGTGGTCGGTGATGCAAGACGATGTAGAGGATTCAGATGGTTGAGAATTCAGGGGGTCTAACTCCAATGACGATTTCCCGGGAATGGGGCGCATATCTTGTAAAGGCAACAATGTCTGAGGACGAATTGGCTAAAAAGGGAAGGTTTTGGCCAGATCTATCGGAAGCCGAAAAATCAACGTACGAAGAAGACCTGTTGCTAGATTTCGAGACGCAAATCTATCTTTTCCCCAATCCGATTTGGGTGAAAATTGACGAAGTGTTGGATGTCTTGAGGTTTAAGGGCGATGGTGGGGAAGTAAGAATTTACCCACCATTCGAAGTCAGTGATAAGTCCGAAACCTCTGGCGCATTTGATGAGGTATTAATTCCGGAAGGTGTAGAAAAAGTTGAACATGCTGTACCTCTTCCGGAAAGCGCAGTGCGCGGTGTGCGAATGGTCCATGGAACCGACAAGCAACTGAAATGGTGTAGAGGCATCAGAGTAGATACACAGTCAGGCGTGGACAGTTTTAAAATTCTAACCCTTTTGCTTGAGCACATTTGTCAATTTACGCATCAATGGTGGATACGTGCGCCGCATAATCCCATGCACGGCCCTCTGTGCATGGGGGGGGGCAACAACAAAAGATTTTAAGATTCTTTCAGAGCTAAAACACAAAGGAGCGGGGGATGTTGAATCTACTTGGCATGGCATCTGCCAATATCAACCTGAACTCGGATTTGGATCGCCGCTCACTCATGGAACGTGGCTGCTTTCGTGTCATCATACCCAGGAATCTAGAAGAGCGGATACTGGCTTACTCTCCTTCTATGATGGAATGGCAAGCTACATGGCGGGCTGGGACGAAAAGGCCATCTTGAATCTGTGCATTGCGACAGAGATCATGTTGAGTAAACACAGCCTTAAAGTACTTGACCAAAGCCCGTCAAACCTAGGTCGCGCAATACGAAAAACGAAATTAGTTGGACGACAAACACGAGAAACGCTCGCCAATTTAAACACTGACAGAAACTGCGTTGCACATGGTCGGGGACCATCTATTGTAGGGAAAAAGGATGGGGCAACAATTGAAAATTATATTCAAGCTGTTCGAGATCTCATGACCGCGTATTTGAGTTCAATGCCAACTGGAACATGGCCAGACATCATGGATACGAGACTGGAAAATCGAACCAGTCGATAGTCATGGTTCCATTCACGAATTCGCCTATGGTGACAAGCTATGGATACGCTAACTTTCATTTCAACAATAGTCAGTGCTGTCGTTTGGCCGTTACTAATTCTTGTCCTAGCACTCGTAGCATTGCACAAAGCTCCAATATTGGCCTCGCTCATTAAGACCATCCGGTACAAGGAAGTGGAGGTTACATTCCAGGAAGCCAGAGAAATATTGGAGCGCACCTCCCTAGGGCTTCATCTTGCTGAAATTCCGCCCCTTAATCCGAATGACAAGATTCTCAAGCTAGCTGCGGTCGATACTGGTGCTGCAATCATGGAAATTTGGAAGTCACTAGAGGCAGTTCTCTACCGACTGATTCAGAACAACGGAATGATGCGGTTTACAAATCCGACAAAATTCGTGGATGTACTTTGCAGCGAGGGAAAAATTTCGGACGGCGAGAGAGAACTGTTTCACAGTTTACGGCGCCTCCGAAATCAAAGCGTACACGCATTGTATGAGCGTAGTCCGACGATTGCGGAAGTAGTAGAGTTTCAAGACTTCGTTACCGCCTTTTCTGAGAGGCTTGAACAGATCAGGGAGGAACCGGAATACATTAACGTTCCGATAAAGGATGAGGGTTCCTAGACCAATCTACGGACGGGAAAAAGCTTTTAAGTCTTAGTCGATTAAGACGAAATAGCTCGTGCAAAGGTGTTTGAGGATGACTGCAATTGGCTACAGGCAGACATTATGGCTTGAAGGCTCAAACGTCTGCTTACGGATTTAAAACAGCCGTAAGCCGCATGTTGTCGAGCCCCCTAACGGCATTTGGGATTTAGTCGATTTCGTCAAAAAATCATCATGAGACGTCAGCAGAACAAACGCTGCCAGAACAACTTGTTAATGAAATGGGAGCCAACGCATAAAGCGATGGCTCCCCCCACTTGATCTCGTCAACGGCCGTTCATCAAACCAGCGATTGTTCCTTGGTCTTTTGCAAACGGATGTTGGGGAAGTCGTCTTGCGCCTTGTTCAGGTGCCAGGCGTTGCGCGCCATGTAGACGGGTGCGCCGTCGTGGTCCACGCCGGTCGCGCCGCGGTTGGCGTCGAGGAATTCCTTGAGCTGGCGCTCGTCGGGGGCTTCGATCCAGCGCGCGGTGTAAAGCTCGGTCGGTTCGAAATGCACCGGAATTTCGTATTCCGTGCGGATGCGATCGGCCAGCACTTCAAATTGCAGCGGGCCAACCACGCCGACCACCCAATCTGAGCCGATGGTCGGCTTGAACACGCACGCGCCGCCCTCTTCGGCGATCTGCTGCAACGCCTTGCCCAGATGCTTGGCTTTCAGCGGATCGGCGGGACGGGCTTTTTGCAGGTATTCCGGCGCGAACGTCGGCACCCCGGTGAAGCGCAGTTCTTCGGTTTCCGACAAGGTGTCGCCGATGCGCAGATTGCCGTGGTTGGGAATGCCGATGATGTCGCCGGCCACGGCCTCTTCCGCCACTTCGCGGTCCTGGGCCATGAACAACACCGGATTGTGCAGGCTGAGCGTCTTGCCCGAGCGCAGGTGCTTGAGCTTCATGCCACGCTTGAAGTGACCGGAATTGATCCGCATGAAGGCGATGCGGTCGCGGTGTTTGGGGTCCATGTTCGCCTGGATCTTGAACACCACGCCCGTGACCTTGGGCTCGAACGGATCGACGGTGCGTTTGTCGGCAACTTGCGGGCGCGGCGACGGGGCGTACTTGGCCAGCCCGTCGAGCAGCTCGCGCACGCCGAAGTTATTGACCGCCGAGCCGAAAAACACCGGCGTCATGTTGCCTTCCAGATAGGCCTGATGATCGAACGCCGGGCACAGGCCGTGGACCATTTCCACGTCTTCGCGCAGTTTCGCCGCCGCATGGGCGGGCAGCAGTTCGTCCAACAGCGGATCGTCGAGACCGGCAACCTTGATGCCCTCGCCCACCTGACTGCCCTTGGTGCGTTCCATCAAGATCAGTTGGTCATTGATCAGGTCGTAACAGCCCAGGAAATCGCGTCCCATGCCGATCGGCAAGGTCGCGGGCGTAACGTCGAGCGCCAGGCTCTGTTCGATCTCGTCCAAAATCTCGAACGTATCGCGGCTTTCGCGGTCCATCTTGTTGACAAAGGTGGCGATCGGCACGTCGCGCAGGCGGCACACTTCGAACAGTTTCTTGGTCTGGCTTTCCACACCTTTCGCGCCGTCGAGCACCATCACCGCGCTGTCCACGGCGGTCAGCGTGCGATAGGTGTCTTCGGAAAAGTCTTCGTGACCGGGCGTATCGAGCAGGTTGAAGGTCTGCTCGCCGTAATCGAACGTCATCACCGAAGACGCGACGGAAATACCGCGTTCCTGCTCGACCTTCATCCAGTCCGAACGCGCGCGCCGCGCGTCGCCACGCGCCTTGACCGCACCGGCCAACTGAATCGCGCCGCCGAACAACAGCAGCTTTTCGGTCAGTGTCGTCTTGCCCGCGTCGGGGTGAGCGATGATGGCGAAGGTGCGCCGGTTTTCAATGTAATTGACGAGGTGCGTCATAAAGTCTCGAGATCAGGATTGAGGTCGAGGCGAACATAGGCAATTCGACGAAAAACGCCAATGAAAAAGGCGTTGGCCCTCTATCTACGGCGTTTTCCTCGTCCATTTGATGCATTGCTATGCATTCATAACACTGTGATAATAACAAATGATTCTTGTTATTCATATGACAATTAGTCACACCACAGAAGTGTCGAAGCAAAACTAGGAATGCCAAATGGGATCGCAGAGTCAGAAAAACACGGATGAGAGCCGTGCCTCCACCCGTCGTGACGACATTGAACAGCGCAGCAATACGGACCGCCGCACCAAAGCCGAAGACCGCCGCCAAGACAACGTTCCGGTGGTGATCGAACGGCGCAGCAACGCGGACCGCCGTGCGGCGTCGGATCGGCGCGAGTTCGAACGCCGTTCGGGCCGCGACCGCCGCGACGAACCGTGGTCGGCTTAAGCGCTCAGCTTCCCGCTGGTACGTGTTTCCACCAGGCTTTCTGATTGATGGAGAAAACCGGTAGGTAGTGCTTGATCTTGGTGGTCGGCACCACCTGCTTGATTTGGTTGTCGAGCACGTAAGGCTTGCCTTTGTAATAGACCACCAAGATGGCGTGGCCGATCTTGAGGTTGAGATCCTTGACTGCGACGACGCGCAACTCATCCTCGCTATAGCCCAGCAGACGCAGGGACATGTATTTTGCGATGGCATAGTCTTCGCAATCGCCGAACTTGGCCATGAACTCACCCGGCGTGGCCCAAAAGTCCTTTTGCCCCCAATTGACCGGGTCGGTGATATAGGGCGCGCGGTTCATGTAATCGTTGATCTCGCGGATCTGGCTGACGGCATCCTTGTCCTTGATGCCTTTGAGAAACTTGATCCACTTGTCGAAATTGCACTTGTTCAGTTCTTTATCGTCGCAAGTGCCTTTTTTCGCCGCGGCCTCTTCCTTGGAATAGCGCGCCAACGCTTCGTTCCACTTCTTGAACGCATCCATCTTGGTGGACATCTGTTCGGTGGTATCGAAAAAGCTGGCTTCCCCGGCAGCCGCCCAGGTCGGCGACATGTCGAATGCGGCATAGACGGCAACAAACACCGCGAAGAACGCCACCCGCATCAAGTGCGGTGTGTGGGTCCGATGCGGCGTCATATCCCCTCTGTCTGGCGCACAAAGCGGCATGCAACGTCTTCCAGTGCAATCAATTGCAACGATGGCCAGTATATATGCAGCTTTGAGACCGGCGCAAAGCTATATTCCCCATTTGCCAGGGTGATGGATTATCGGTAGAGTCCCGTAATTGTTGATGTTTAGCATGTTTTGCTTGGGGAGAGACCGGTGTCGGACAACGCGTCAGAACAAAAGCAGCAAACCAGCAGCGACGCCGCCGCTCAAAAGGGTGATCAACAACTCGAAGATGTAAAACGCCCCGTCAACAAATTCGTTTTTATCGGCGTGATCGTGATGCTTGCCGCTGTCGGCGCATCGATTTTCGGTGCGTTCAAGTTCGTGGAAGACGAACGCGCCCGCTCGCTTCAAGAATGGCAAATCCGCCTTGGCATTGTCGGCGATTCCCGCTCCGCTGCCGTCAACGAGTGGCTGGCCGGGAACTTCAAAACCATGCGCGAACTGGCGGAAAACGCCTCTTTGCAGCTGTATATGAGCGAAATCGCCGCCGCCAAGGCCCCATCGGAAACAAGCATTGAGGACGACCCCTTTGCGACCTCGGACGGTGGCGGTGCCGCGGAAACCACCTATCTGCGCAACATCCTGACCGCCACGGCGGAACGCACCGGCTTCAAACCGCCTGTGGAAGCCGCCGCCGTTTCCGCCAACATCGAACGTGTGGGCGTCGCAGGATTGGGCCTGGTTGACGCCGAAGGTCTGCCGGTGGCCTCGTCGCCCGGCATGCCGCCGATGATCGGCAAACTCAAAGACGCCGCCATGCAGGCCCTGGAAGGTGAGCCGACCATCATCGACATCTACATGGGCCCTTCCAACCAGCCGACCATCGGCTTCGCCCTGCCCGTTTACGGTATCCAGGACGACGGCCGCGGCGCCAAAGGCATCGGCGCGGTGATCGGCGTCAAGATCGTCGATGAAGACCTCTACGCCAAGTTGGTGCAGCCGGGTGAGACGTCGGAAAGCTCTGAAACCTATTTGGTGCGCAAGCAAGGCATCACGGCGGAATACCTGACCCCGTTGAAGGACGGCACACCCGCCCTCAAACGCGCCCTGGCCATGGACACCCCTGAACTGGCCGCCGCCTATGCTCTCACCGCACCCGGCGGTTTCGCGCTCAAACGCGACTACCTGGGCGAAGAGGTGCTGATGTCGTCCCGCCCCATTTCCGGCGCGCCGTGGGTGCTGGTGCGCAAGGTGAACCGCGCCGAAGCGTTGGCGGAAACCGAAACGCGTCTGAAAACGATACTGACCGTATTCATCTTGATCATCGTCGGCGTCACCATCGCGGTGTTCGCGGTGTGGCGACATGGCTCGTCGTTGCGCGCCACCCAGGCGGCTCAAAATTTCAAGATCTCCGCCGAACGGTTCGAGAACCTGTCGAAGTTTATGAACCTGATATCCAACTCCCACCCCGCCGGCATTGTCGCGGTGGGTGGCGACACGGTCTACACCTACGCCAACGAGCCCGCGGCCAACGATGCCGGCATCCCGGTCGGCGACATGGTCGGCAAAACCATGGCCGCCGTGATCGGCCCCATCAAGGCGCAGGTCTATGCCGACATCAATGAAAAGGTTCTCAAACGCTTCAAGGAAACCGAAGACCGCGACGCCTGCCGTGAAATGCACATCAGCACTTTCGGCGACGACGACGACGACGAGGCCGACGATTTGCAGGTGATCAAATCCGATCACATTCCCTTGCGCGGTGACCGCGACCATCCGCCGGGTGTGTTGATGATTTTGGAAGACATCACCGAACTGACCCGCGAACGCCGCCGTAGCGAAAAAATGCTGCGTCAGTTGATCGACACCTTGGTCAGCGTCGTCGACCGTCGCGATCCCTTCTCCGCGAACCATTCCAAGCACGTCGCCGAAGTCGCCAAGGCCATCGCCTTGGAAATGGGTCAAGACGACTTGGCGGCCAAGACCGTGGACATTGCCGGCAGCCTGATGAACCTGGGCAAGATCTTCATTCCCCCCGAACTGCTGACCAAGACCGGCGACCTGACGCCGCAAGAACGCCAGACTTTGATGTCGAGCTATCTGGTCAGCGTCGATCTGTTGAAGGACGTCACCTTCGAAGGTCCGGTGGTCGACACCATCCGCGATATGGGCGAAACCTGGGACGGCAATGGGCCATTGGGAAAAGCCGGCGAGGACATCTTACAGTCGGCGCGCATCCTGGCGGTCGCCAACGCCTTCGTCGGCATGGTCAGCGCGCGTGCATACCGCGACGCCATGACGTTCGAAAAGGTTTCCGACATCTTGCTATCGGACACCGGCAGCAAGTTCGACCGCAAACCGGTTTCGGCGTTGATCAATTTCCTGGAAAATCGCGACGGCAAGGAAAAATGGGCGCATTACCGTGAGCGCCCGGAAGCGGTGAGCGAAGCGGAATAGTACCAAGACGTCGTCTTGATGAGCGTGACGAGAAACCTGCGGACCATGCCCGCAACGTACGTGCCCGCAGTTAAGCTTTAGACGCGCGTGATGTCTTCGACCACAAAACCGTCGCGTTCGGGATAGCGCATTTGCACCTTGGCCAAGGCACTGTTTTCGTCGTCGGCCTTGATCTCGATGTAATGACTGTCGCCCCAATCGTCACTGAAGCGCTTGTGGTGCTCTCCATCACGGAGAAGCTCTCGGACTTTTTCGTTATAGACGATGACTTCAAAGGTCAACATAGCACACTCCTTGCACTCCTATTGAACGCGCTTGGCATGCATTTGTCTGTGATGGTGAACACAGTCTTCACGTTCGGCGCACATCCTACCGGATCAGATACGCGTCACACCAAAGATTATAACACAAATACGGCGGCCATGGAGGCCGCCGTATTGTTCATAATCGCCGATGTGTTGACGCTTAGCAGTTGTCGTCAGGGGTCCAATCGTCGGAACCACTGTCGGAGCTGGAATACCCATCGCTGCTGTCGTCTTGATACGATGTGTCACCGCCGTCGCTGCTTTGGTCTTGCGACGAGCCGCTACCCAACGGGGTGATTCCGCCGTAATCATCCTTGCTGTCACCGTCGGTGAGCGAGCTGATGTCGTATTCCTCGCCTTCGAAGTTCAGCGTATCGCTGTCTTCGAACATCGCCGCCAGCGGATCCAGGGCATCGACCGAGGTGTCGCCTTCGACGCTGATGTCTTCCGGCAGCACCACATCGATGGTCGACGTGCTGGTCGCCGTGTCACCGTTCGATGCTTCGACGGACGTCACAGAAACGCTGAGCGAGAAGTCTTGACCCACCGTTTCATCGACTTGCAGGGTCAATCCATCGAGATCGCTTTCACCCAGGGTCCAAGTACCGTCGCCATTGTCCGTACCAGCGCTGAAGGTCGCGCCTTGCGGGACGCCGGAAACGGTGATGTCGGTCAGGGTTTCCGACCCGTCGACATCGGTCAAACCGGTGTCGATGGTGATGTCGTACGTCAGCAGCAAGTTCTCTGCCGGGTTGCTGGCCATCATGTCGTTCAGGCCGAACTGCCCGTCGGTGAATTGGAAGGTTTCGATGTTTTCAACCAAGTTCACGCCGTCATCGCCACCGTTCAGGTGCTCGATCACGTACTGACCGCTGGTGCCCGGCATTTCGGTGAACAGGTAATCTTCCCGTGCACCGCTGAGCACCATGACGTCCGAACCGGCGCCACCATTGACTTTGTCGTAACCGCCGCCAGCGAAGATCACATCGTTGCCGTCGCCGCCATCAATGTCGTCGTTGCCGGAACCTCCGATGAGGAAGTCGTTGCCGGAACCGCCTTCGATATCGTTGTTGCCGGAACCGCCGAAGATGATGTCGTTGCCTTCATCGCCTTCGAGGTTGTCGGAACCCGCGCCGCCGAAGATCAGGTCGGCATCGCGACCACCTTCGATATCGTCGGCACCGCCCATGCCGGCCAGGACATCGTTGCCGCTCTCGCCGTCAACGTCGTTGTCTCTCCAGTCGCCGGTCCACTCGTCATCCTTGGACGACAGGTCGTTTTCCTTCTCGTCCCAGCCCGCGCCATAACCCGCACCGGCACCGAAGTTGATGTTGGAGTAGTCGGACCCTTCGACGGTATCTCCGCTAACGCTCACGCCGCCGATACCGGTGGTCAGATCAGGCGCATCCGCCACAGCCGTGACCGTCACGGTCGAAGACCCAGTCGCCGTCTGTCCGTCCGTGCCGGTGGCCGTGATGGACAGGTTGAACGCACCCGAGTAGTCGTTCGGCGGGGTGATGGTGAGACCACCCAGGTCGCCGCCATCCATCGTCCACGTGCCGTCACCGTTGTCGGTACCAGCTGAGAACGTCGCGCCCGAGGGCACGCCCGAGATGACCACAGAGGCTAAGCTGCCACCAGCAATCGCCGCGGAGATATCGACCGGAATGGCCGTGTCTTCGTTGCCGGTCACGTCGCTGGTTTCGACCGTCGGCGCCTCAGGCAAGGACGCCGTAACCGTCTGCGAGACGGATGCGGTGTCACCGTTGGGTTCGGTCGCCGTGGCGGTTACCGTCAGATCCAGATCACCGGATACATTTTCAGGCACCGTCACGGTCAAGCCGGACAGCTGATCCGTGCTCAGCGTCCAGGTGCCGTCGCCGTTGTCCGTACCTGCGGACAGTTCAGCGCCACTCGGCACACCACTGACGAGAATCGACAGGGTTTCGGAACCGTCGGTGTCGTTCAAGCTGGACGTGATATCCAGGTTGAAGACGTTGCCGTCGGTCGCCACCCAGTCATCGCCCGAAGCGACCACGAAGTTGTCGATCAACAGGCCTTCTTGGCACGCCGTCGCATCCACGCCCATATTGAGCTGGAGTTGACCGTTTTCGTCCAACGTCGCCGTCAGCGTCTGCGTGCCATCACCGTCCGTGGTGTTGAGAATTTGCTCGCCGTTGGCCGTAACGGTGAAGTAATCCGCATGGGACCCGCTTTCGTCCCAACCGCCGTAATTGGCGACATCGAACGAAATGGTGATCGTCTTGCCAGCGTTTTCTGCGCCGAAGTCGAAGGTCTTGGTCGCGGTATCGTTATGGTCGATGTTCATCTGACCGTAGTAGCTCGAAACTTCACCGCCCCATCCCGACACGCCGTCGTTGAAATCGTCGGAAGCAAGTGTTTCACCGGCTCCGGTGTCGCCGCCACCTTCGACTTCTGTGAGACTCACCGAAAGCGTCGGCGCATCCGCCACGGCCTCAACCGTCACGGTGGTGGTCGTGCTGGTGGTTTGGCCGTCGCTGGACGTTACGCTCACGCCCAGATCGAACGCACCGCTATAGTCTTCCGGAGGCGTGATGGTCAAACCATCCAGATCTCCGCCACCCAACGTCCACGAACCGTCGCCGTTGTCGGTACCGGCCGACAAGGTCGCACCCGTGGGCACGCCACTGATCACCACAGAAGCAACGGAACCGCCATCGACGACCGCCGTAATGTCGACCGGAATGGCCGTATCCTCGTCGCCGGCCGCATCGCCAACGTCAACCGTCGGGGCATCCGGCAAATCGGCCGTAACCGTCTGCGAAACCGATGCGGTGTCGCCATTGGGCTCGGTCGCCGTTGCCGTCACCGTCAGATCGAAATCGACCGTGACATCGCTTGGCACCGTGATACTCAGCCCGCTCAATTGATCGGGGCTCAGGCTCCATGTGCCGTCACCGTTATCCGTACCGGCAGACAGCGTGGCGTTAGCCGGAATTCCGGCCACAACCAGTGACAAGGTTTCCGAACCGTCCGTGTCCACCAAGTTCGAAGTGATGTTCAAATCGAACGACGTGGTGGCGGTGCCACTGCCAGCTTGCGTGGTGAGGTTCAAATTGACGTCGTTGAAGTCTTGATCGCCGCCGCCATTGAGGTCTTCCCAATTCATGTTGCCGATAGCACCGCTATCGCTTTCATGGTCGTAACCATCTGCGTTCAGGGTCTGGTTGGTGAAGAACAAGCCACCACCCGAAGCCGAATCGAGCACGTTGCCACCGGCGTCCATAACCTGCCAGGTGCCGCTGCTGTCTTGAGCGAAGGTGACGCTTTCACCGTTCGACAAACCAGGGTTCTGCGTGCCGCCATCGGACAACAGGAAGAAGCCGATGGTGCTCGGGTCGATATCATCCAGTGTGAAGCTGTCGCCAACACTTTCCTTAGCATCGGCCCAAATCACGCCACCTTCGACAGGATCGCCGTTTTCATCCATCCGATACCAGCCAATGGTGTTTTCATAACCCGCGCTGGCTTGGCCCATGTTTTCAAGGGTCAAGCTGCCGCTAACGTCGTTGACGACGGCTGCGCCAATGCTCACGTCCAGCGTCGGTGCGTCGGCCACTGCGATCACCGTCACCGGAACGTCGACCGAAGCCGTACCGCCCTCGGATGTGGTCACCGCGACACCGAGTGTCGGCGTACCGCTGTAGTGTTCAACCGGCGTCATGGTCAGGTTGCCAAGGTCGGCCAAATCGGCGCCGTCAATGGTCCAGGTTCCATCACCGTTGTCGGTACCCAGTGACAGGCTCGCACCCGTCGGAACGCCGCTGATCACGACGTTGGTCAGGGTTTCGCCACCCACCGGCGTCACCGTGATGCCGATCGGGATGTTGGTGTCCTCATCACCGATCCCACCACCCACAACCGCGATGCCCGGGGTGTCGCCGACCGGCGTCACCGTGACAGATAGCGATTGGGTGGCGGTAGCCGTGTCCGAAGGCAGGCCGGTTGCCGTGTCGGTGACCAGAGTGGTCACGGACAGATCGATAGTGCCATTGAAGTTGCTCGGCGGCGTCAGCGTCAGACCGTCCAATTGCCCTTCGCTCAACGTCCAGGTGCCGTCACCGTTATCGGTACCGGCGCTCAGCTTCGCACCGTCCGGAACGTTGGAGATGGTGATGGAGGTGATGCTTTCAGACGTATCGGTGTCCGTAACGGCCGTTGTGATATTCAACGCGATCACCGTGTCTTCCGCGCCACCCGAGGTGGTCGCGCTCAAGGTCGGCGCATCGGCATCAGGTGTCACGCTGACGCTCAAGGTGGCGGGGGTTTGCGTGGTCGCCGTGGCGGTGCCGTCCGTCGCCGTCGCCGTTACATTGAGATCGAAGGTGCCGCTGTAGTCACCCTTGGGCGTAATGGTAAGGCCGGTCAGATCGCCCGGCGCCAACGTCCAGCTGCCGTCGCCATTGTCGGTGCCGGCGGACAAGTTTGCGCCGTCGGGTACGCCGGAAATGGTGATCGAAGCAATCGTGTCGCCCGCGTCAGAAGTCGAAACGGAAATATCGAGGGCGACGGTGCCGTCTTCGTTGACCGTAGCGTTGTTAACGGAAATCGCCGGCTCGCCTGCCACAGGCGTCGGAGCCTCAACGACGACGCCAACCGTTTGCGTTGCCGTGGCCGTATCGGAAGGCAGGCCCGTGGCGGTATCGGTAACCTCAGTTGTGACTGACAAATTGATGGTACCACTGTAGTCCGCAGCCGGAGTGATGGTCAGGCCTGCCAGATCGTCCGCGGACAGAGTCCAGGTGCCGTCACCGTTATCTGTACCGGCGCTCAGCTTCGCACCGTCCGGAACGTTGCCAATGGTGATCGAGGTCACGGTTTCAGACGTATCCGTATCGGTTACAGCCGTCGTAATATTCAATGCGATCGCCTCGCCGCCCTGGCCGGTGCCCGCCGTCGCGCTCAACGTCGGGGTATCGGCATCCGGCGTCACGCTGACGCTCAAGGTGGCAGGGGTTTGCGTGGTTGCCGTCGCAGTGCCATCCGTCGCCGTCGCAGTGATCTTAAGATCGAAGGTGCCGCTGTAATCGCCCTTAGGCGTAATGGTGAGGCCGCTCAACTGACCGGGAGACAGAGTCCAGGTGCCGTCGCTGTTGAGCGTGCCGGCCGACAGGCTTGCGCCTTCTGGCACGCCGGAAATGGTGATCGTCTCGATCGTATCGCCAGCGTTCGTTGTTGCCACGGTAATGTCGAGAGCGACGGTGCCGTCTTCGTTGACCGTCGCATCGTTAACGGAAATCGTGGGCGCGCCAGCCGTGTCCTCGGGTGTATCTTGAGGATTGTCTGTCGGCGGAGTTCCTTCCGGAGGTGTGCCTTTGGGAATATCTTGGGAGGGCGAGCCCTGCTGCCCGCCGGTCAATTGCGAAAGACCGACAGCCGCGGCGTCCACGGCCACGGTAATTGGGTCGTCGGCGCCGTTGATTTGATCGGAAGCACCCGCGGCGGTGTCGAAGTTGGCAAGTTCGTCCTCAACCGTTTGAGCGCCCGCAGCGGTGTCGAAGTCTGCCAGACCGTCGGCTTGAATATCAGAGGCATCTTCGCCGGAAGAGGTTTCAAAATCAGCCAAACCATCGGCATTCAGCCCCTGGCCTTGCTGAATTTGAGCCTGAAGACCAAAGTCGTTGACGTTATGTTGGTTCAACGGCAAGTAACGCAGAGAACCGGAGAACGAGTTGATCATGCTCTCGGTATTCATGACCGAACTTGCGCTCGGCGCGGACAAGAAACTGTTCACCACGGTAAATTCGTTGGCGCCGTTCAAGACCGTCACGCCACCAGTGTTCGTCACCACGACTTCGCCGACGAAGCCGTCGGCTTCTTCCATCAACACGATGTCGAGGTTTTGACCGTCGGACAAATCCAAGCCCACCTGGGTGCCGCGAATACCAATGGTCGCGACCGGGGTGTGCAAAGTCATGGCGTCGGGATCGGTCTTGGCGACCTGACCGGACACAAAGGTGAACACACCTTGCATCACAGACATGGACACGGAACCTTCCTGGGTGCCCGGATCGTAAACCATTTCATCCAGAACCATGCGACCGTCTTCAGCCATGGAGAACGTGGTTTCGTCGGCCAAGATCACGCCGATGGCACCGTCGGGACCGGTTTCGAGAATGTCACCCTGATAAACGGGATCGCCCGCTTGCAGTTCGACGCGTGTACCGTCCGCGCGCACCGCCGTGACCGTGCCGACAAGCTTTTCAACCTGACCGATAGGTTGTTCGGTGACACCTTCCGCACCGGCCTGGGCTACCATTCCAGGGGCGACGGGACCGGCCAAACGAGCAGCAAGATCTCCTGGCACCTCGGCGCCTTGCTCAGACGCCAATGTCGGCTGCGGATCGACCATGAAGTAATCCTTCACGACCACTTCGCTGCCGTCAGGCCAGGTCAAGATCAGATCGGGGCCCTCATGCGCATAATCAGCCGTTGCCGGGTTGAGCCCTTCGGGGATCACAATCGTATCGCCAGAGGTCGCCTCTACGGAGAAGCTTGTGCTTTCGCCGGAGGTGAGGTCAACAGTGCCGTTGCCTAAATCGTTGGTAGCCATGGTTCGAAACCTTCCGATATCGAAAAACCCAGGGAACCCAAGTCAAATCGGTCATTCGACCCAGTCCCTAAAAACGCAAAATGCCGCCCAAGAGCGAGAGACCGAAGCGTTCGGTCACTATCAAGGTCGCGGCAAAAAGAGCGGAAAAATAGTGGTGTTCCTTATTAAAAGCATACATCTGTGGCGATTCACGCGTCAACACGAGCACACTTTTATGGCGATATAAGAAAAGCTGTTGATCTTGGCGACACACTTGAGCAACAGAAGCTAACCCGCCATGATCAAACGGTTTTTCTTAAGGTTACCATTTTCGATAAAAAAACCATCCTGGCGTAAGGGTGCGGTGCGCGCTCCGTCCCCGGGTCGCACCAGTGTGCATCGCTACACAACCTGCACAACCACTTGATTTTACACAGTTTTGAAAATCAGCGAAAGCTTATAGCCTTGGCGTCGCGGAAACTTCGTGCGCGATGGTGGCAAGAAAGGCCTCGGTCGTGCCAGCATGCAGATAGGCCAATGCACATCCTAGCTCTCGATCTTCGCCATCAGGTCCCGCCGTCGGGCACGTTTCACGGTCCAGCGTCGCGCGAGCAGGTTTTTCGGCAAGAGAATCGCCGTTCAGCGCCCCCGGCAAATCGGCTTCGCGTTTGTAAGTTTGCGCTTCTTCCGCATTGGCGGGCAACGGGCGACTCAACACGATATCGGGTCCGACGCCGCGGGCCTGAATGGTGTGCCCGGACGGAGAGTAATACCGAGCCGTTGTGAGCCGCAACGCGCCTTCAAGCGGTAACGGCTGGATCGTCTGCACCGAGCCCTTGCCAAACGAACGCCGCCCCATCACCACCGCGCGGCCTTGGTCGCGCAACGCACCGGCAACGATTTCGGACGCCGAGGCGGAGCCTTCGTTGATCAACACGACCACCGCCGCACCATTGCTCAAATCGCCGGGCTTGGCCATAAACACCCGATCCCGTCTCCTGTCGCGCTCGCGCACCGAGACGATTTTGCCGCGATCCAAAAAGCTGTCCGACACGAATAAGGACTGGAACAACAAACCGCCTGGGTTGTTTCGCAGGTCCAACACCACGCCCTTGAAGTTGGGACCGGCTTGGGCGTGCAATTCCTGAAAAGCCTGTTTCAGCTTGGGTTCGACCTTTTCGTTGAAACTGGCGATGCGTACGTACGCGATATCGTCTTCCATATGCCAACGCACGGAGCGCACCTCAATCACCGCACGCACGATGCGCACGTCGAACGGGGCCTCTCCATCGCGCATGATGGTCAACACGATCGGTTCGCCCGGGCGTCCGCGCATCAATTTGACCGATTGGGACAGGGTTTTCCCACCAATCGGCTCACCTTCAATGTGCGAAATACGGTCGCCAGCGATGATGCCCGCGCGGTACGCGGGGGTATCCTCGATGGGCGAAACCACCTTGACCAGTCCCTTCTCCATCGTCACCTCAAGTCCCAAACCACCGAATTCGCCCCGGGTAATGACTTGGGTGTCGCGTAACTCGTCGGGATTTAGGTAGCTGGAATGCGGATCAAGAGTGGCGATCATCGCGTCCAACCCCGCCTCGACCACCGCGCGCGGTTCCAAACTGGCCGGCTCGGCATTCAGGTCCTTAACGCCCTGGATTGCGGCATCGATCAATTGGACGCTGTCGGTTTCAACCACATAATTGGCGCGCACTTGGCGAAAGGCATCGCGAAAATGATCGCGCTGGCGCAAATTTCCAGGATTGTTCGAATACAGGTCGTACGTTTCGTAGAAACGCACCAACTCTTTTTCGCCTTCCGGGTCGGCAGGCGTCATCGAGCCGAACACACGAACGACCTGATCTATGGCGACACGGCCATCCGAACAGGCGCTGAGTGTCTGCAACAGACCAAAAGCCATGGCCCCGCCCAAAACGAAGGCCATCAATTGACTAAAGCGGTTCATCCGTCGGCGGTTATGCGGGCAATCAGTTCAGCCTGCACGCGTTCTGAGTCATCGTTGTCGATCTGGCACGTGCCTGCGTTCAAATGACCACCGCCGCCATATTCCAGCATCAACGAACCGATGTCCGTCTTCGAACTGCGATTGAGCACCGATTTGCCCACCGCGAACACGGTATTGAGCTTGTTCAGACCCCAGATCGCATGAATCGAAATATTGGTATCGGGATACATCGCGTAAATCATGAAGCGGTTGGTGGCGTAGATGGTGTCCTCGGAACGCAGGTCCAACACCGCCAAATTGCCATGCACCGTGGTGCAGCGTTCAATCTGGTCACGAGCCCGGGCGGCGTGGTCCATGTACAACTCGACGCGTTCCCGGACATCGGGCAGGTCCAAGATCTCATCGATGCTGTGATCGCGGCAATAATCGATCAATTCCATCATCAACTGATAGTTGGAAATGCGGAAATCTTTGAAGCGCCCCAGACCGGTGCGCGAATCCATGATGAAGTTGAGCAACACCCAACCGTCGGGATTGAGAATTTCCTGTTCGTTGAACTGAGCGCTATCGGCTTTGTCCACGGCTTCCATCATATCGGTGGAGATGTTTTTAAACTCAACATGGCCGCCGTAATAGTCATACACCACCCGCGCCGCGGACGGGGCTTCGGGATCGATGACGTGGTTGGGCGGAATGTCGTCGAGACGAATCATCTCGCTGGCGTGGTGATCGAACGCGATATGAACGCCCGGCACATACGGCAGATTGGTGGTGATATCGTCTTCGGAAATCAGGATGGTTCCATCCTGCATGTCCTTGGGGTGAACGAACTTGATGTCTTCGATCAAATCCATTTCCTTGAGCAGCACCGCGCACACAAGACCGTCAAAGTCGCTACGCGTTACCAGTCGAAATTTTTTATGGTCGCTCATCCAGTCTGTTCCCTTAACCGACGTTATGACCTTATCCCCGAACCATCCCTAGAGCTGCCGGGCAAGGCTCACTCACTCTCAATTACTAAACGTAGAAGATAGACAGCTACGCTTCGCTTTACGCGTTCGTCATGCATTCTATCGGAATTCATTCAACACTCACAAGGCGTTCTTGCCCATATGACGTATGATCTAGCGTATGGCCCCACAAATCACCGCATGACCGACATGTGTCGCAGGATTTGCACACCATATGGAACACGCATTGCCCCACAGGGCCAACTGCATTTTCACCCGAAATCGTCACAAGTAATTGAGTGACGACTGTTTTTTTTGCCGTTAAGCTAACGCCGCATGGAGTTAAAGCGAACCTCACGGAGATGTGAGGGACGTTGAAGTGGGAAAAGGCTGGGGAGCCTCATCAATCACATATCTGCAGGTAACGGCTTGCGGTTTGACGGGTGCATCAAGGTTTGACAGCGGTCAAATACGACCGGCTGAGCCGGATGCCATCCTACCCCCCGCGCTTTTTCCTTATTTATAATTGATTAGACAGTGCGAAACGACCTGAGTTGGAGAAAATAATGCTCGCAAACATGAAAATTGGATCACGAATTGCGTTGGCACTGGTGTTGCCAATCGTGGGCTTACTTTTCTTTTCCGCTTATTCGATTTATCAAAAACATCTGGTTTTTTCCGAGATGGAAGCGCTCCAGGGACTCGCTAATGTCGCCCCCGACATCAGCGGCGTGGTCCATGAACTGCAAAAAGAGCGGGGCACTTCGGCTGTTTACATCGGCTCCAAAGGTGCAAAATTCGCCAAGGAACTCCCCACCCAACATACCGCTACCAACGCCGCCATCGAAACGATGGACATGGCATTGAAAAGTTTCGACGCACGGGCCTTCGGCGCGACACTGACCACCAAGCTCGAGACCGCGCAAAAAGCCCTGTCCGAGCTGAACGCCAAACGCACCGGTGTGACGGGTTTCGATCTCACCGTTCCGCAGATGGCCTCGTACTATACCGGCACCATCGCCAAGTTGTTGTCCATCGTCGAGGAAATGGCGGTCATCAGCACCAACGCCCAAGTGACCAAAACCATCACCGCCTACACCAGCTTTTTGCAAGCCAAAGAGCGCGCGGGTCAGGAACGCGCCATGGGTGGCGCGGGCTTCGGCGCGGCTAAGTTCGCCCCGCCCGTCTACCGCCGCATGACCGAACTGATCGCGGAACAGAAGGTGTTGTTGTTCACGTTCAACATCTACGCCAGCGAAACCCAGCGCGCCGCCTTGAAAAACATCGTTCAAGGCAAGGAGGTCGATGAAGTCGAACGGATGCGCAAGATCGCCATCGACAGTCTCTACAGCGGCACCACCGAAGGCGTCGAAGGTCCCTACTGGTTCGGCACCATCACCAAGAAAATCGACAAGCTGAAAGAAGTCGAAGACGTCATTTCGGACGAATTGAAAGGCCAAGCCGAAACCATCAAAGGCGCAGCATCGACCTCGTTCTATCTGTTCCTGGCCGCCACCGCCGTGCTGTTGTTGATCACGGCCGGATTGGTTTACGTCATCGTCACCGGCATCACCCGCCCGGTTGTCGGCTTGACCGCCACCATGCGCACCTTGGCCGACGGCGACACTTCGGTTCACGTATCCGGCACCCATCGCGGCGACGAAATCGGTTCCATGAGCCAAGCCGTCGAAGTGTTCAAAGAGAACATGATCAAAAACCAACACATGGCCGCCGAGCAGGAAAAAGAAAACGCCGCCAAAGAACAAAAACGCATCGCCATGGAAAACATGGCGAGCAGGTTCGAAACCGATGTCACCGGCGTTCTGCGCGAGGTGTCCAGCGCGTCGAGCACCTTGCAAGGCACAGCCGAAAGCATGGCCGCCACGGCGGAAGAAACCTCCAAGCAGTCCACCGTGGTCGCGGCGGCGGCGGAAGAAGCCTCCACCAACGTACAAACCGTGGCCTCGGCGGCAGAAGAGCTGTCGAGTTCGATTTCCGAGATTTCGCGTCAGGTGTCCCAATCCACCCAGGTTGCGGGCGCGGCCGTGCACGAGGTCGAAGGCGCCAACGAAAAGGTCCAAGGCCTGGCTGAAGCCGCCAACAAGATCGGCGAAGTGGTGGCGTTGATCACCGACATCGCCGACCAGACCAACCTGCTGGCGCTCAACGCCACCATCGAAGCGGCGCGCGCCGGCGAAGCGGGAAAAGGCTTCGCCGTGGTGGCGTCCGAGGTCAAGAACCTCGCCAACCAGACCGCCAAGGCGACCGAGGAAATCTCCAACCAGATCGGCGGCATCCAAGGTGCGACCCAGGACGCGGTGCAGGCCATCAAATCCATCGGCGGCACCATCGGCCAAATGAGCGAGATCGCCTCGGCCATCGCCGCGGCGGTCGAAGAACAAGGCGCGGCGACCCAGGAAATCGCCCGCAACGTCGAACAAGCGGCGGCGGGCACCGGCGAGGTGACGTCCAACATCTCAGGCGTCAACGAAGCCGCCAACGAAACCGGCCAAGCGGCGGAAATGGTGCTCAGCGCGGTGACCACGCTGACCGCCGAATCCGACAAGCTCAGCCATCAGGTGCAGGACTTCCTGACCGGCTTGAAGAAGATATAAATCAAACGAAGACACGACCCGCAGGCGCGAGGAGCGCCTGCAAAGACCTTATAAAAAAGACCTTAAAAGCTGCGCGCATCCCCCCGGGGGGCGCGCAGTTCGTGTATGCACCACAGCGCCAGGGAAAACAACACCACCGCGCCCACTTGGTGCAGGCTCGCCAACGCCACCGGCACCACCAGCAACAACGTCGAAATGCCCAGGCCGACTTGCACCAGCGCCATAAGGCCGAACAGCTGGATCGCACGCCGCGTGCGCGGGGCCAGGTGCTTGTCCACCGACTTGACCCAAAACACGATGATCAGCACCACCGTCAGCTCAGCCAAGGTGCGATGATTGAACTGCACCGTGGTGATGTCTTCGAACGGCGCGCGCCACGCCGGCTGGTGATCGAACAGGCCGCCCGGCACCAGTTCGCCGTCCATCAGCGGAAAGGTGTTGTAGGCGAAGCCCGCGTCGGTGCCCGCGACGAATCCGCCGGACAACGCCGTCAGGGCGATCAACGCGAACAGCCAAAACGCCCACTTGCCCAGGTTTTCGGGGTCTTGGTGGTGGTTGTCGTACGGTTCGCGCTTGAGCAGCCCCATCGCCACCCACAGCAACGCCGCGATGATCAGCAGCGCCAAGGCGAAGTGTGCGACCAAACGGTACTGGCTGACGTCGGGCCGGTCGACCAGGCCGCTCATGACCATGTACCAGCCCATCACGCCTTGGCTGCCGCCGAGAATGAACAGGCCGAGAAACTTCCAAAACAAGGCGTCGGAAACGCGCACCCAGCGCATGATCAAAAAGGCCGCGAACGGCAAGAAGAACGCAAAGCCCATCAACCGCCCCCAGACGCGGTGGACGTATTCCAGCCAGAAAATGCCCTTGAAGCCTTCCAAGGTCATGTCCGGGTTGACCTTATGGAATTCGGGGAAATGGGTGTATTTGTAAAACAGGTCCGCCCAGTCGGCGTCGTTGAACGGCGGGATCCAGCCGGTGAACAGCTTCCACTCGACCATCGACAGGCCGGAATGGGTCAGGCGCGTCAACCCGCCCAAGATCACCATGATGAACACCATGCCCGCGACGCTCAAAAGCCACCCCGCCATCCAATTGGCGCGCTTTTGGTCCAGTCGAGCACTGGCCGGTATGGTCGTGTTGGTCACGGCGGTCTCCCCAAGTTCGTCGGTCTTTGTGTTGGGGAAAGGTTATACGGCAGGTCCAAGGGCGGGGCAAATGATCTGCATCAAGCCCACGCGATCTCCCCTCACCCCGGCATGTTGTCCTTCGCCCAGGTGCCCATCAAATCCGCGATGTGGGCGGCGGTTTCGGCGTCGAGTTCGAGGTCGGTGAAGCGTTTGCCTTCCTTGATGCGCACATGGAACATCTTGAAGCCGCCTTCGTAGGTCGATTCCGAAATCGTCACTTCCTTGTGCCACGGTGCGTTGATGACTTCGATTTCGCGGCTGGATTCTTTGGTGCTCATGGGAAATTCCTTGTACTTAAAGCTGTGATGCGGTGCCTGCGACGCGCTCTAAGTAACGCGCGCGCAGCATCATGCGGTGCCCCGATTCATCCCCGGCTTCGCCCTCGCCGTCTTCGAACGCGGTGCGGGTGTGCAGGACGTTGTTGCAGATCAGGCCTTGGCCCGGGGCCATGCGGTGACGATAGATATAGGGCTCGCCGGGGCCGCCGTCCGATAAAATTTCTTCCATGAACGCCACCGCCTTTTGCGTTGCCGCGTCCGGCGCCCAGTCGATGTTGCGCTTGCGCGCGGTGTAGCGCATGTACAAGGTGCCGTCGGCTTTGTTGAGCGAAAACACCGGCCCCGTCACGTCGCCGCGCGAAACCTCGTCGTCCATATCGTTGCCGGGGATGGTCATGGCGTCGGCGGCGCAAAACGCCGCGACCATGTCGGGGTCGCGTTCGCGCATCAGCAAATAGGCCATTTCCGGATCAAACAAGGCGTTTTCCCCGCCCCGCATGCCCGCTTGGCGCACACAATGCAGCACCATGCCGCGAATGCGCCGCGCGGGGGTGTTGTAATAGCCGTCGGTGTGCCAGTTGATCGGGCGGCTGGTGTAGGGAATGTACATCTTGCGCCCAGCTTCCAAACGTTCGTTCCCCGCCGCGACGTGCAACGGGGTGATGGCGTCTTCATCGGCGTAGGGGTTGTGATCGATGTGCTCCAACCCGAAATGACGGCCGAGCGCGCGCACCTGATCTTTGGAGTCTTCGACGCCATCGCGCGCCGGGCCGACATAGATCGCCATCCCGGTGCGGCGGATTCGGTCGCGAATCGCCTCGCGTTCGGCTTCCGTTGGATTCGCGGTGTCCTTCAGTTCGACCACCAATTCGTCGGCGCGGGTCGGCATGCCGGCAAGCTTAGCGTCGCGCCACCGGGCGTATTCTACACTGTTTTTCAAAGAAAAAGGCCCATCCGCCCCCGCTTCGGGGGTCAGGGAAACGGCTTCGCGGACGAATTCGTCGTGCTGGCCGGGCTCTAAAAATCTATCGTTCATCGCCTATCTCGCCTTCTTTTCGCCGTTTTTTCAAATTTCTCAACGCAGACAGTCAGTTACAGCCCATTTTAGGCTTATTTTACAGTGATCATTTGGGCATTTAACTCACTGATTCGAAAGAAAATTTCAGAATTGGTGCGTTGCAGCACATTTCCTATTGGACATATTAGATTGCGGTAATATAAAATCCAGTCAAAATAACAACCAGACGCGTGGCGACACGCACACGAAACTTACAGAAAAAATTCTGAAGATCGTGCATAACAAAATAACAGGCGTTGGCTGTAACGGGGTAACAAAACCCCACTGGCATATCCGCTAACAGACACGTCCTGGTGTGTCCTGTATGGGCATACCGTTTTTTTGGCCGGGTTTCCGGTCTAGGAACGGGGGGACCTCTATTCAACTCCTGACGGTTCAGGAGTGGGGACCCTTTTGTGTCCTTTTTGGGATCGAACGAACTCTGCGGAGGAATGGAATAAAATGGCGACCAATAAACCTGATACTCCTCTTCTTGATCAACTCGAAGGCGGCCCGTGGCCGAGCTTCGTCACCGGCCTGAAGCGCTTGGCTGACGACGAAGGCAAAGCCTATGCCCCGATCATGAAGAGCCTGCTCGGCCAGCTCGAGCACTCCTACGAAACCCGCAAGGGCTACTGGAAAGGCGGCACCGTTGGTGTGCGCGGCTATGGCGCTGGCGTGATCCCCCGCTTCTCGGAAGTTGCCGGTAAGTACAAGGAAAGCGCAGAGTTCCACACGCTCCGCATCATGCCCCCCGCCGGTATGCACTACGACACCGGCACGTTGCGCAAAATGTGCGACATCTGGGAAAAGTATGGCTCCGGCTTGATCGCTTTCCACGGCCAGTCCGGCGACATCATGTTCCAAGGCATCAGCACCGACAACGTGCAGCCCGCTTTTGACGAGCTCAACGAAATGGGCTTCGACCTCGGTGGCGCTGGCGCTGGCGTGCGTACCTCCATGAGCTGCGTGGGTGCTGCCCGTTGCGAACAGTCCTGCTACGACGAAGGCAAGGCGATGCGCATGGTCATCAACAACATGCTCGATGACATGCACCGCCCGTCCCTGCCGTACAAGTTCAAAGCCAAGTTCTCCGGCTGCGCCAACGACTGCGTGAACGCCACGCACCGTTCGGACTTCGCGGTTCTGGGCACCTGGGCCGACGACATCAAAGTCGATCAGGAAAAGATCAAGGAAAAGGTTGCGGAATTGGGCCGCAAGGCGTTCAACGACCAAGTCGTGAACATGTGCCCGACCCGTGCGCTGTCGCTCAACGACGACGACACCTTGGACATCGACAACGAAAGCTGCGTGAAGTGCATGCACTGCATCAACGTTTGCACCAAAGCCCTGTCGCCCGGCGACGAAAAGGGTGTCAGCGTCCTGATCGGTGGTAAGCGTACGCTCAAGATCGGTGACCTGATGGGCACCATGGTCGTTCCGTTCCACAAAATGGAAGACGAAGACGATTACGAATGGCTCGTCGAGCTGTCCGAAAACGTTCTCGACTTCTTCGCTGAAAACGCTCTGGAACACGAGCGCACCGGCGAAATGATCGAGCGCATCGGCCTCGTCAACTTCCTCGAAGGCATTGGTGTCGAGGTTGACCCGAACATGGTCAGCCACCCGCGCACCAGCTCCTACGTCCGCATGGACGGCTGGGACGAAGAAGTCGAAAAGTGGAACGCCCGCAAAGGCGCGGCAGCGGCTGAATAAGCTTAGCCGAACCCACTGTTTTTAAAACAAACCCCCGCCGGGTCTTCACCTGGAAACCCGGCGGGAGTTGACTGATACGAGAATATTGGAGGACTAACCATGAGTGAGGCGCAAGAAGCTCCGCGTATGCCGGATGAATGCGGCGTCCCGGATGGCATGCAGTACATGCACCCGGCTCTGAAGAAAAACTACGGCAACTGGGCTTGGCACGACCGTCCCCAGGTCGGCGTTCTTCACCACGTTGCCAAAGACGGCAGCGAAGTCTGGACCATTAAGGCCGGTACGCAGCGCCAGATGGACGTTTACACCATCCGCAAGCTGTGCGACATCGCCGACGAAATGGCCGGTGGCCACGTTCGTTTCACCACCCGCTCGAACATCGAATACATGGTCGAGTCCGAAGCTGAAGTTCAGCCGCTGATCGACCGTCTGGAAAGCGAAGGCTTCCCCGTCGGCGGCACCGGCAACTCGGTTTCGATGATTTCCCACACCCAGGGCTGGCTGCACTGCGACATTCCGGGCACCGACGCTTCCGGCGTTGTGAAGTCCCTGATGGACGCGATGTATCACGAGTTCAAGCACGAAGAGATGCCGAACCGCGTGAAGATCACGACCTCTTGCTGCCAGATCAACTGTGGCGGTCAAGGCGACATCGCGATCAACGTTCAGCACACCAAGCCGCCGATCATCAACCACGATCTGGTGTCCAACATGTGCGAACGCCCGGCCGTTGTGGCCCGTTGCCCCGTGGCGGCTATCCGCCCCGCGCTGGTCAACGGCAAAGCAACCCTGGAAGTCGACGAAAAGAAATGCGTGTGCTGCGGCGCTTGTTTCCCGCCCTGCCCGCCGATGCAGATCAACGACCCGGTGAACTCCAAGATCGCCATCTGGGTTGGTGGTAAGCACTCCTCGACCCGTTCCAAGCCGTCCTTCCACAAGCTGGTTGCGGCTGGCCTGCCGAACAACGCTCCGCGTTGGCCGGAAGCCACGGAAGTGGTTCTCAAGATCCTTGCAGCCTACAAAGAAGGCGGCAAGCCCTGGGAACGCATGAACGAATGGATCGACCGTATCGGTTGGCCGCGCTTCTTCGAAGCCACGGGCCTGCCGTTCACGAAGTTCCACATTGAAGACTGGCGCGGTGGCCGCAGCACGTTGAACGCTTCTTCGCACGTTCACCTGTAAGGCACCACCAAAGTCGACTGACTTTCTTGCGGGGGCGGCAATTGGCCGCCCCCACATAGAAACCAAGATTGTGAAACAAGGGATTGTTTTATGAAGTTCGGTATTTTGATCAACGAAGGACCGTTCACGCACCAAGCATCCGACACGGCTTATCACTTCACCAAAGCCGCGTTGGAAAAAGGCCATGAAGTGCCCCGCGTGTTCTTCTATTACGACGGCGTGAACAACGCCAACAAGCTTTCCGAGCCGCAGGCTGACGACCGCAACCTGGTCAAGCTGTGGGGCGAATTGGCCGCCGAAAAGAACGTCGATCTGGTGGTGTGCGTCGCCGCCGGCATGCGTCGCGGCATTAAGGACGAGAACCTGGCCGACGGGTTCCGCATTTCTGGCCTCGGCCAGTTGGTGGAAGCCGGCATGGGCTGCGACCGTCTCATGATGTTTGGAGACTGATCCCATGGCTGAATTCGAATTTGATACCGAAGGCGTCAAAAAGACCTTCACCTTCATGAACCGCAAGGCGCCGTACGGCACCGTCTACGCTCTCGAAGTGTTGGAAACGGTTCTGATCTCGGCTGCTTTCGAACAGCACGCCAACATCGTGTTCGCCGACGACGGCGTGTACCAGCTCAAAGCCGGTCACGACACCACCGAAATCGGCATGAAGAACTTCTCGCCCACCTTCGGCATCATCGAAATGGAAAAAGAAGATGCCGACGAGGACGAGGACATCGATATGGTCTGGCGCATCATCGTCGAGAAGGAATCCATGGAAGCCCGCGGGCTGACCGAGGACGATTTCAAGGTCGACGTCGAAGTGCTCAGCGCTGCTGAACTCGCCGACATTCTTGACGCATCCGATTGCGTCATCAGCGGCTAACGAAGGAGAGACGTGATATGCTTCACACCGTGAACAAGTCGCCCTTCGAGCGCAACTCGCTGGACACCTGCCTGCGTTTGGCGAAAAAAGGCTCCGCGATTCTGCTCATCGAAGACGGCGTCATCGGCGCTGTTAAGGGCACCGTGCAGTCTTCTAAAATCGAAGGCGCCGTGGCTGACCACGCTGTATTTGTTCTGGGTCCGGACCTTAAAGCCCGCGGCCTTTCCGAAGACCAAGTTATCGATGGCGTGAAAGTCGTCGATTACGCCGGCTTCGTGGACCTTGCTGAGGAACACGGCGCGCACAACGCTTGGCTCTAAGGCAAATATTTCGCCCCGCCCCATGCAAGTATGGGGGGGCTTTTTGAAGCCCACTGAGGGCATTGCATCCCGGTTTCACCCCCAGGGAACCGGCCTAAACAGGAGACTGAACTATGGCTGCATACACCGTAAACGGCGTTGATTACGAACACGACGAAGAAGGCTACATCCTCGACGTCACCAACTGGAACGAAGACCTCGGCAAAGTGATCGCCGAAGCTGAAGGCCTGGACATGACCGAAGAGCATTGGTCGGTTGTGAACTTCCTGCGCGAATACTACAACGAATACCAGATCGCTCCGGCTGTTCGCGTGCTGGTCAAAGCCGTGAAGAAAAAATTCGGCCCCGAAAAGGGTTCCAACAAGTACCTGTACGAACTGTTCCCGTACGGTCCTGCAAAGCAGGCTTGTAAGGTTGCCGGTCTGCCGAAGCCCACGGGCTGCGTCTAAGACGTCTTGAATTCCAGGGGCGGGCCACCCGATGAGGTCCGGTCCGCCCCCGGTTTTCACAAAAACAATAATAAACACCACTGTCACGGCCACGCGGGCAATTACGCCTGAACGGCCTTCGATTACCCAAATGGGTCGATATTTTTGACCCCGTTGCACGCACTATTCGTTTTGTACTTTTGCTAAGTTTATGACTGTAAGGACTGATACGTGATGTCGACCTTGTCGGTGATCTACGCGCTTCTCTTCTACTCGGCGACGGCATTGCTCGTCGTTGGCTTGGCATGGCGAATCAAGATTTACGCCTCTACGCCGACGCCGTTGAAGATCCCCACCATGCCGGCTCCGCTGACGAAGTCAGGCGCCGCCCTCCGCGTTTTCCGCGAGGTTGCGTTTTTCGAAAGCCTGTTCAAATCCAACCGTTGGATCTGGATTTTCGCCGTGCTGTTCCACGCCGGCCTCGCCCTGGCCCTGTTGCGCCATGTGCGTTACTTCCAGGCCGACGTTTGGATGGTCATCGAACTGATCCAGCCGTTCGGCATTTACGGTGGTCTGGCCATGGTCGCCGGCCTTCTCGGCCTGTGGGCGCGCCGCGTGGTGCAAGAACGCATTCGCTACATCACCGGTCCGTCCGACCACCTGATGCTGGCGTTGCTGGTGCTGATCGGCATTTCCGGGCTGAACATGAAGTTCCTCAGCCACACCGACATCATTCAAGTGAAAACGTTCTTCTTGGGCCTGCTGCGCTTCAACATTCAGGAATTGCCCGCAGATGGCCCGCTGCTTATCCACTTGGGCGCGGTTGCCGTTCTGATGATCGTGTTTCCCTTCAGCAAGCTCTTGCACGTGCCGGGCGTGTTCTTCAGCCCGTCGCGCAATCAAGTCGATGACGCTCGCGATAAGCGCCACCTGGCGCCGTGGGCGGCACACATGGACGCGGATCGCGAAGCCTAATCGGCGCGCGAGTTAGAGAATTCGATCGAGGAGTTTGATCGTGGCAGACCAAAAATTCGAAACCCCGGCGTTCCGTGAGTTCAGGGACAATCCCGCCATTCAAGACGGCGCGATGGACCACTCGCAGCCGTTCATCGCCAAGCCGGAGCATAACGAGCCCCTCGGCTTCCCCGGTGAATTGGTGGACAACTGGGAAGAAAAGGCCGTCGAAAAGCTCGGCGATCTGCTCGAAAAGAACCGTGCCCTGCGCGTGTATCTCGACAGCTGCGTGAAATGCGGCGCGTGTACCGATAAGTGCCACTACTTCCTCGGCACCGGCGACCCCAAAAACATGCCGGTTGCGCGTCAGGATCTGCTGCGTTCTCTGTATCGCCGCCACTTCACCCTGGCCGGCAAGATCGCACCGGGCCTGGTCGGCGCGAAAGACATGAACAAGGAGATGCTGGACGACTGGTACAAATACTTCCACCAGTGTTCCCAGTGCCGCCGTTGCTCGGTGTTCTGCCCCTACGGCATCGACACCGCCGAAATTTCCATGGCCGCCCGCGACATCATGGACCACATCGGCGTCGGCCAAAAATATTCCAACGAAATTCTCGCCAAGGTTCACGTCATCGGCAACAACCTCGGCCTGCCGGAACCGGCACTGGTCGACACCTTGGAAGGCCTTGAAGAAGACGTCCTCGACGACACCGATGTCGAGGTCAAATTCCCGCTCGACGTTCACGGCGCCGACGTGCTGCTGGTGACCCCGTCGGCCGACTTCTTCGCCGAGCCCCATGTGGACGGCCTGATCGGTTACGCCAAGGTCTTCCACCAAGCGGGCATCAGCTGGACGCTGTCGTCGTACGCATCGGAAGCGGCCAACTTCGCCATGTTCATCGGTTCGTACGAACAGATGCACAAGGTCGCCAACCGCATCCGCAAGGCCGCGTTGGATCTGGGCGTCAAGCGCATCGTATTCGGTGAATGCGGCCATGCCTGGCGCGTCGCGTATTCGTTCTTGAACACCTTGGCCGGTCCGTGGGACTTCCTCGATCCCAAGTACCCGGTGCCTCAACACATCCTCGAGGTCACCCATGGCTTGATCCAGTCGGGCGGCATCGTGCTCGACCCGGAAGCCAACGATGACAAGGTGTTGACCTTCCACGACAGCTGCAACGTGGCCCGCGCCTCGCGCATGGGCGACATGGAAGGCGGTCAATTCATCATCCCGCGCGCCGTTATTCAGGCCAGCGTGAACAGGTTCGTCGAAATGGACCCGCAAACCACGCATGAGAAAACCTTCTGTTGCGGCGGTGGCGGCGGTTTGTTGACCGACGATTTGATGGAGCTTCGCGTCAAGGGTGCGCTGCCGCGTATGGAAGCGCTCAAGGACGTTGTTGAGAACCATGGCGTCACGCACATGGCCGCAATCTGCGCCATTTGTAAGAGCCAATTCACCAAGGTGATGCCGTATTACGGTTTCTCCATGGACATGATTGTGAGTGTGCACCAGCTGGTCAGCGAAGCGATCCAGCTCGGCGCTAAGGAATAAACGAACAGGCAAGGCGGGCATCATCCCGCCGCCCCCTGACAAACAGGGCATCATCACAGAGGGGCTGAAGCCCCCTTGCGAAGAAGGAAGAAAAAACATGACTGCGGAACAGGCTTTGAATTGGCGACGTTACACCGACGGTGAATCCGAATGGGATGACTTCCAAGAAAAAATTTTCCAGGCGGGCTGGTCGCACAAGTGCCCGACCTACGTCCACCGCACCCCGCCGTGCCAAGGTTCGTGCCCGTCCGGCCACGACATCCGCGGCTGGCTGGCGATTGCCCGCGGCATGGACAAATCCCCGGTCGAAGGCCAGGCTTGGCAGGAATATGCGTTCGAACGCATGGTCGAAGCCAACCCGTTCCCGTCGGTCATGGGCCGCGTTTGCCCGGCACCGTGCGAAGACGGCTGCAACCGTAACGAAGTCGACGATCAGATCGGCATCAACGGCGTCGAACAGCACGTCGGCGATTATGCCATCGAACACAATCTGACCCTGCCCAAGCCGGAAAAAGAAACCGGCAAGAAAATCGCCGTCATCGGCGGTGGACCGGGCGGCTTGGCCGCTGCGTGGCAGATGCGCCGCAAGGGCCACAGCGTCACGGTTTTCGAAAAGCAGGACAAACTGGGCGGCATGATGGCGTTCGGTATCCCCGGCTATCGCGTCCCGCGCGACATCTTGGATGCTGAAATCCAGCGTATCCTGGACACCGGCGTGGAAGCCAAGTTGGGCGTGACCATCGGTAAAGACGTCACCGTCGAACAGCTCGAAGCCGACTACGACGCCATCTTCTGGGCCGTTGGCGCACAGAAGGGCCGAGGTCTGTTCCTCGACTCCTGGGAAGGCACCGAAAACTGCATCACCGGTGTTGCGTTCCTCGAAGCGTTCAACCAAGGTCGCTTGCACTACACCACCAAGAAAGTGGTCGTGGTCGGCGGTGGCGACACCTCGATCGACGTTGCATCCGTTGCCCGTCGTCTGGGTCACATCTCCACCATGGCGGAAAAAGATCGTCCGGAAGCCGTCGTTCTCGGCCACACCGCACACGACGTGGCGTCCGCTGCGCAGCGTGAAGGCGTGCAGTCAGTTCTGACGTCGCTGTTCCCGCTCGAAGGCATGACCGCATCCGAGCGCGAACGTGAAGACGCCACCCGCGAAGGCGTGGAAATCAAAGGCGGCGTGATGCCGGTCGACATCATCAAAGATGCCAACGGCCGCGCCACCGCTCTGCGCATGTGCGAATGCACCATGGACGGCATGACCCCGGTTCCCGTCGAAGGCACCGAATTCGACATCGAATGCGACCTGATCGTGTCCGCCATCGGTCAGATGGGCGACTTGGCCAACGGCCTGGAAGCTCTCGACAACGGCCGTGGCTTCATGGACATCACCCCGGTCTACCAAGTCAAAGGCACCGAAAAGCACTTCGCCGGCGGCGACATCGTCCGCCCGCACCTGCTGACCACCGCCATCGGCCACGGCGCGATCGCTGCCGAAAGCATCGACCACATGCTCGCCGGTCACCCCGACGAGCGTCGTCCGAAGGTCGACGTGCACCACTTCAACCTGTTGAACGAACTGCACCAGCGCCACAAGGACCCCGAGCCGTATTCCAAAGAACCGGTTCGCGGCACCTCGGAAGCCAAATTCGCCGTGCACAACTTCGAAGACCGTTCTTCTTCGCAGATCATCCCGCACGACGAGCTGTTCTTGGGTCACTACACCTACGATCCGGTGCAAAAGCGCGAAGAAAAGCACATCAGCGCGGATGAGGTTCTCGGCAACTTCGAAGAACGTCTGGTTGGCTTCACCGCCGAACAGGCGCAACACGAAGGCGAACGCTGCATGAGCTGCGGCATGTGCTTCGAGTGCGACAACTGCGTGATCTTCTGCCCGCAAGACGCCGTGTTCCGCGTCAAGCGCGACGATGTCACCGTCGGCCGTTACGTCGACACCGACTACACGAAGTGCATCGGCTGCCACATCTGCCGCGATGTGTGCCCGACCGGCTACATCCAGATGGGTCTTGGTGAGTAACAAGACGGACTAGACTTAAGGAGGAACGTCGAATGCGTTCGGCTTCTCGAATTCTGAGCCTCACGATTTTGGGGTTTGTCCTTGTCGCCTTTGGGATTGGGAGCGGCCTGATGGCCGCTCCCGCCCATGCCGGCGAAGTGCCTGTGCCGAAACCGGCCAAGGCCTTCAAGGGTGAGCAATGCGTCGAACCCACAGACGTGATGCGCCGTAATCATTTTGAGTTCCTTAAACACCAGCGCGATGAAACGCTGCGCGAAGGTATTCGCGGCAACAAGTACAGCTTGAACGAATGCATCGATTGCCACGCGGTGACGTCTCCCGACGTCGCGGGCGGCAAGGTGCGCACGCTCAAGCCGTTCTGTGCGGAGTGCCACACCTACGCAGCCGTTTCCATCGACTGTTTCCAATGCCACACCGGCGCAGCCCAGCCGGGCATGGGCAAACAGTCCGCCCTGCCCGCCGACCATGCCGACAAGGCGCTGATCGCGGCCCTGGAAAAACATCTCGACAAGGGGGCCAAACAATGACGGACACGTCTCGTAATTCCGTAGGCATGAACGCTGTTGATACGTCCCGCCGCAACCTGCTCAAGGGCGGTGCAGCGGCTGCCGTCATCACCCTGGCACCGGGCGTAACGCTGCAAACGGTGCAAGCCGCCGTGACCGGGCCGGCTACCTCGGCCAAGCGCTGGGGCATGCTGGTCGACGCCAACGCGCCGGAAGGCGTGTGGGATTTGGCGATCGATGCCTGTAAAGCCGAACAGGGCTGGGGTAAAGACGAAAAAGACGCCAACCCGGCGACCGATCCGCAATGGATCCGCAAGGTTTCCATCAAAGACCCCAAGACCGGCGCCAAAGCCAGTTTGCCGGTCATGTGTCAGCACTGCGCCAACCCGCCGTGCGTCGACGTGTGCCCCACCGGCGCGTCGATGAAACGCGCCGATGGTATCGTTTTGGTCGACAAGCACATCTGCATCGGCTGTCGCTACTGCATGATGGCGTGCCCCTACTCCTGCCGTTCGTTCGTGCACGAAGACGCACACGGGCAACGTCCGCACATGCCGCGCGGCAAAGGCACCGTCGAAGCCTGCACCATGTGCGTGCACCGCGTCGACAAGGGTCAAAAACCCGCGTGTGTCGAGGCGCTAAACAAAGCTGGCTCCAACGCCATCATGTTTGGTGATCTCAACGATCCGAATTCCGAAATTTCGCGTGCTGTATCCAAGTACGTGACGCAACGCATCCGCGCCGACCTCGGCGTCGAGCCTGGCGTCCATTACCGGGGGATTTAAGGTCATGGCTGCTGATACGACCGTTTACAAAGAAATCGAAGGCAAGGGCGGGGATTATTATTCCCTGATCGGTTGGCTGGGCGCGATGATCGCTGTCGGGCTCTACGCTGTCTATAATATGGAACACCATGGCCATGTCATCACTGGCATGAACAACGCCATCGTGTGGGGCACCCCGCATGTGTTCGCCGTGTTCTTGATCGTAGCCGCATCCGGTGCGTTGAACGTCGCGTCGATCTCGTCGGTGTTTGGTAAATACCACTACAAGCCCTTGGCGCGCCTGTCTGCCGTCTCTTCATTGGCCTTGCTGGCTGGCGGTTTGATGGTTCTGGTGCTCGATCTCGGCCGCCCCGATCGTTTGATCGTGGCGATGACCCACTATAATTTCAAGTCCATCTTCGCCTGGAACATCATTCTCTATAACGGGTTCTTCGTCATCGTGGCGGCATACCTGTGGATGATGATGGAACGGCGCATGGTGCCCCATTCCAAGAAAGCCGGTTTGTTTGCTTTCGTGTGGCGCTTGATCCTGACCACCGGTACCGGCTCGATCTTCGGTTTCCTGGTCGCCCGTCCGGGTTATGACGCCGCCATCATGGCGCCGCTGTTCATCGCCTTGTCCTTTGCCTTTGGTCTCGCCTTCTTCATCATTTTGGTGTCGGTGGCGTATAAGTCATCGGGCCGTCCTTTGGGCGACCTGATCTTGTTCAAGATGCGCAACTTGTTGGGCGTATTCGTCGCAGCGGCGTTCTACTTCACCGTGGTGCAACACTTGACCAACTTGTATGCAGCCGAACACGGCGGTGTTGAATCTTTCATCTTGATGGATGGCGGTATTTACACCTTCTTGTTCTGGGTGGTGCAGATCGGCCTGGGTACCGTTTTCCCGCTGGCGTTGCTGTTTAACCCGGCCACCGGTCGAACCTGTCAGGGCATCGTGATCGCCTCGATCTTGGTGATCATCGGCGGTTTGGCGCAGATGTATATCATCATCATCGGCGGCCAGGCGTTCCCGCTGCAGCTGTTCCCAGGCATGGAAGTTTCATCAAGCTTCTTCGATGGCGCGATCCACCCTTACACCCCGAGCCATTGGGAAGTAATGCTTGGCTTGAGCGGCTTTGCCGTGACGGTCTTGATCATTGCGGTGGCGGTCAAGTACCTGCCGTTGCTGCCGACCAGCTTGTCCGACGCCAAGGTCGATCCGCATCACGCGTCCGACGACGCCTAAGGTCGTCAGCTTCACAATCTTTCATTTGCTGGGGGCAAATGACTGGTTTTTCGGGGGGGCCCAGGTCATAGTGCCTGGGTCCCTTCTATTTTACAGGACTTCCCTCCCCGAAATGATTCGGGGACTTTGAAAACGTGGATTGAGACGACATGAGCACCGAGCATCCTTTTGCCCAGTACATCCGCATCATCGGCCGTGGCCCCAACCTGTCGCGGCCGTTGGACGAAGAAGAAATGTACGACGCCGCGAAACTGATTGTTTCCGGCGACGTCGAACCGCTGCAGCTAGGCGCGTTCTTGTGCATCTTGCGCATGCGCACCGAAGTTCCGGGCGAAGGCGCCGGTTTCGTGCGCGCCGTGCGCGACACCATCACCGTGCCGGCCAACGCCCCGGTGGTCGATGTCGACTGGGCATCGTACTCGGGCAAAAAGCGTCAATTGCCGTGGTATCTGCTGTCGGCGATGCTGTTGGCGCAAAACGGCATCACCATCTGCATGCAAGGCACCGAAGGCCACACCGAAGGCCGCCTGTTTTCCAGCGAAGCGCTCACCGCCCTGGGCATCCCCCTCGCGGGCTCCATGGAAGAAGCCGCCGAGCAAATCCGCGCCACCAATTTCGCCTATCTGCCGCTGCGTAATTTCGTGCCGCGCCTGCAAGAGATCATCGAGTTGAAGCCGATCCTCGGCGTGCGCTCGCCGGTCAACACCTTCGCGCGCATGATCAACCCGTTCAACGCCGCGCATGAAATGCAGACCGTGTTCCACCCCAACTACCGCGACATCCACCGCGACACGGCCGAATTGTTGGGCCAAAAACACATGGCGGTGTTCAAGGGCGAAGGCGGCGAAGCCGAACGCCGTCCGCACAAGCCGGTGGTGGTGCAATACCTGCACGACGGCATCAAATCCGAAGAGCAATGGCCCGCCTTGATCGAGGAAAGCGCCTTCTACAAAGACGAGACCATGGACATCACGCGCCTGCCGAAGATCTGGTATGGCGACGAGACCGACGTCTACGGCGAAGCCGCCGTGATCGGCACCGCCGCCTATGTGCTGCGCATCATGGGCCGCGCATCAAGCCCCGAAGAAGCCGTCGATCACGCCCGCAACCTGTGGAATACGCGCAACCGCGCGCAAATGTTCCGGGCCGCATAAGCCGAAAGGTCGCCATATGGGCCACGTGCTGATTTCCGCCGCGCACAAGTCTTCGGGCAAAACCATGGTCACGACCGGGTTGGTCCGGGCCTTGGCGCTGCGCGGACGCACCGTGGCGACCTTCAAAAAAGGCCCCGATTACATCGATCCCAAGTGGCTGGGCGAGGCGGCGGGCCGACCGTGCTACAACCTCGACTTCCACACCCAGTCGGATGATGAGATCAAGGCCCTGTTCGCCACACATGCGAGCCGCGCCGACATCACCATCATCGAAGGCAACAAGGGCCTACACGACGGCGTCGACGTGGAGGGCTCCAATTCCAACGCCGCGCTGGCAAAGATGTTGAACGCCCCGGTGATTTTGGTGGTCGACGCGTCGGGCATCACCCGCGGCATCGCACCGTTGCTCAAGGGGTACGAGGTGTTTGACACCTCCATCACCATCGCCGGCGTGATCTTGAACAAGGTCATGGGGCCGCGTCACGAAGAAAAGCTCATCGCCGCGGTTGAGCGCTACACCAATATTCCGGTGCTCGGCTCGATCCGGCGCAACGCCAAGCTGGGCGTGGACGAGCGCCACATCGGCCTGATCCCCAGCAACGAACACCCGGCTGCCCGCGCGCGCATCGACACCTTGGCCGAAGAGATCGCCGCCCAAGTAGATCTCGACCGTATCGAGGCCATTGCCGCCCAAGTCCCCACGCCCATACCTGCGCCGCAATCCGATGCGCCGCTTGCGCGCCCCGATGTGCGTATTGCCGTCGCCAAGGACCCGGCGTTCGGTTTCTATTATGCCGACGATCTCGATGCCCTGAAGAAATCGGGGGCGCAATTGGTCTATTTCAATGCGCTGAACGACGTCTATCTGCCCACCTGCGACGGCCTGTTTTTGGGCGGAGGCTTTCCCGAAACCCAGATGAAAAAGCTGGAAGCCAACAAGACCCTGCGCGCCCGCATCAAGGCCGCGATCGAAGCCGGTCTGCCGACCTATGCGGAATGCGGCGGGTTGATGTATCTGTCGCGATCCATTTCGTGGCACGAAGACACCCATCAGATGGTCGGCGTGATCCCCGCCGACAGCACCATGCACGCCCGTCCGCAAGGCCGTGGATACGTGCATTTGCGCCCCACGGACGCCCATCCGTGGAACGGCACCGATAACGCCTGCACGTTTGAAGGCGATTACATCCCCGCCCACGAATTTCACCATTCACGGCTTGAAAATATCGATGCAGACCTCACATTCGCATTCGAGGTCTTGCGCGGCCAAGGCGTCGATGGGCACCATGACGGGATCGTCATGCACAACATGGTGGCAGGCTATGCGCATTTGCGCTCAACCAGTCGCTGCCGTTGGGCGGAGGCTTTCACCGCCTTCGTGCGACAGAAGAAACAACAACGTGGCCGCGCCGCTTCCCCGGCGCAAATCGCCGGTTAATTCGCCATCCGTGGCACAGGCATTCATTTAAGGATACGACTTTGAGCAAGGTAAAAACCAAATCGGATAACGTCAGTGTGTTTATCGTCGGCGCCGGTCCCGGCGATCCCGGCCTGTTGACGCTGAAAGCCGCTGCGTGCCTGAAAAAGGCCGATGTGGTGGTATACGACCGCCTGGTATCGGACGAAATCTTGGACATGGTTCCCGACGCTTGCGAAAAGATCTTCGCCGGCAAGGCGGCGCGCGACCATTTCATGCCGCAAGACGAAATCAACCAGACCCTGGTCGATCTCGCCCGTCAGGACAAGACCGTGGTGCGCCTCAAGGGCGGCGATCCGTTCATTTTCGGGCGCGGCAGTGAAGAAGCCATGTTCCTGGCCGAACACAACATCGACTTTGAAATCGTGCCCGGCATCACCGCATCGGCGGGCTGCGGCGCGTACGCGGGCATTCCGCTGACCCATCGCGGCTACGTCACCGGCGTACGCTTCGTCACCGGCCACTGCCAAGAAGGCAAGCACCTCGATCTCAACTGGAAAAGCATGGCCGATCCCGACACCACGTTGGTGATCTACATGGGCTTGATCAACGTGCAAAAGATTTCCGACGAATTGATCAAGGCCGGCTTGCCCGCCGACATGCCCGCCGCCGGGATCGAACGCGGCACCACCGAAGAGCAGCGCACCATTCTCACCACCTTGGAAAAACTGCCCGCATGCATCGAACGCGCCGAACTGAAAGCCCCGTCGTTGCTGATCATCGGCAAAGTGGTCGATCTGTCGAACACCATCGCTTGGCACACCCAGGCGCACCAATGCCTGTTGGAAGACGATCAGGCTTCTGGTCCCTCGAATGGCTAAGGACGACGCGCCCGCCGTACTGGATTTCAGCCGCGCAGGTCTGTTGATCGCCGCTCACGGCTCGCCCAGCACCCCTGGTGGGCGCACGTCGTCGCGCAAGCACGCCGAGACCATTCGTAAATTGGCGTTGTTCGCCGATGTGCGGGCCGGATTTCTCACCGAAAAACCGTTCGTCAAGGACGTGCTCGACGATATGAACACCCCGGAAATCTTCGTGGTGCCCAATTTGGCCTGCGCCGGGTTCATCACCACCAACAAGCTGCCGATGGCGCTGAGCCTGACCGGCCCGGTGACCGAACGGATCACGCCCAATGGTCACCAGCGGATATTTCAGACCGCGCCGGTGGGAACCGATCCGGCCATCGCCAAGACCTTCGCCATCCGCATCCGCGCGGCGATGGCCGATTTGGCGATCGATCAAGACGGCGACACCGCCGTGGTGGTGGTCGGTCACGGTTCGCAGCGCAGCCGGGCGTCGTTCGAGCACACCACCCGTATTGCCGGAGATCTCGGCCGTCATGGCGTCAGCGCTCCGATTTACACCTCGTTTCTGGAAGAAACGCCGTTCATCAAGGATTGGCGCGCCTTGAGCGACGCCCAAACGGTCGTGTTCGCGCCGTTCCTGATTTCCGATGGCTATCATGGCGCAGACGAAATCCCCCGCGAGATCGGCTTCGACGTAAAGTCGGATGATTTCATCAGCCGCCTTAGCGCCATCCAGCCCAATGAGCTGACCGTCAACGGCCGACGGCTGGTGTATCTGCCGCCGCTGGGCGATGCCCCGGAAATGGCGGAATTGATCCTCACCCGCGTGCGTGCGGCGCAAAGCGAAGCGGCCTAATCCATCCCAAATAAAAAAGGGGCGGAAACACATACGGTTTCCGCCCCAAGATGGGTCCCCTGATTATGGGGACCTCCCCCGAAATGTAAAAAGCTACACAGCTTACAAAACAATACCTTACAAGTCGCGACCAAGCGCCTTGGAGAGCACCATATACAATTTCCCCATGTCCGACGACATGAATGTGCTCTCAAGAACCCCATCATGATCGCGTTCGCGCGCTTTGTCCATCATTGCGTTAAATTCACTGACATAACGCCCGACGTAGTCGCGGAATTCGCCGTCTTCTTGATAGACCGCCTTAATCGACGCCAAGGTATTCTTTTCTTTGAAGCCCAGCATTTTGCGCACGAAAATGCCCTTCTCGCCCTTGTTGAAGCGGCGCCAGTCGTCTTCGGTGATCGGCACTTCGACGATGCGCGCCAAATCGACCGCCAAGGATTGCAGCTTTTCGGTGATAAACGCCGAACGGCGCATGAAATCGTCCACATGGGCGCGGTCCAAGGTCGCGTCCAGGCTTTCGTTAAGCGCCTGGGCCTGACGAGCCGCCAGCAACAGGTCGCGGGTCCCCTGATCGACCTTGTCGCCGACCCCGGCAAGCTGCTGAGCCACGGTTTCCGAGGCGCGGGTCAAATCGCCGACCCGGTCGCGCAACGTCTTGTCCCACGACACCACCCGTGCCAGCGATTGTTCGGTGGCGCGGGCGACGTTGTGGCTTTGTTTTTCCAGCGCTTCGCCAAGCAAGCCCGCGCCCTGTTCGGCACGGCCGTACATGCGGTTGAGCTCGTTGAGCTGGCCGCGCGTGCGGTTGTGCGCCACATCCAAATGTTCGCTGATTTTCTCGGCTTCCAGCACGGTGTCCTTGGTTTGGCGCTCGACCTGATCGAGGAACACACGGACCTTTTCCAAGCTGCTCTCGGTAAGCTGCGCGATGCCCTCGTTTTGACGGTTGAGACTATCGCCGACTTGATTGATTTTCGACAAGGCTTCATCGGAAACCGACAGGATTTCGCGGCCCTGGTAACGCAACGCGTCGGCTGCGCCTTCCATTTTCGCGGTGGCTTGGGTGGATGCGGAACTCAAATCGCCCAAGTGCTGGCGCAAAGCATCGCCGGCAGTGCCCAAATCGCGCACGGTGTCGTCGGAAATGCGCGACATCTCGCCAGCCGAACGTTTGACCAGTTCGCTGACCCGTTCCAATTCGCCCGCCGCACGTTCCGACGCCGCGCCCAGGTCGGAGGTCTGATGATGGAACGCATTGGTCACCAGATCGATCAGCTTGGTGGCCTTGTCGACGGTTTTGTTGACGCCGTGGACCTCTTCGTTCAACCGTGCGCTCACCTCGCCCAGTTTTCCGGCGGCGCGATCGGACGCTTCCATCAAGCCATTGGCCTGCTGGTGCATGTCGTCGGAGAACGTGCGGATGTGTTCCGAAGCCCGTGTATAGGACGTGGTCAAATCGTCGGTGCGCCGTGACAGCAAATCGCCGACGTCTTCCAAACGGTCGCTGGCGCGGTCCAGCGCGGTATCGAGGCTTTCGGTGTGGCGGCGGAAAGTGTCGGAGATCCCTTCCAACCGGTCGCCGGCCTGGCCCGTGACGCGCGCGGCTTCGTCGGCGCGCTCGTTCAAACGCCGGCCGATCCCGTCGAGTTCGCGTTCGGCCGTTTCTATGCGTTGCGATACCAGCCGCTCGCCATCGACCAAGGCGTCGGTGACGGTGCGCACGCGGCTCACGGATTCGTCCGTCACGCTTTGCAGGCTGAACGCGCTGTCTTTGAGCTTTTCGCCGGTTTCCAGCAATCGGTCAGTGGCGCGGGTACCCAAATCATCCAGTTCGCGGGCGTGCTCCTTGATGGTGTCGCCCATCACGTCAATGCGTTCCGCCGCCTGCTTCGACGCGTCAGTCAGGCCCGCCGTCTGGCGGTGCAGGGCGTCGGACACCAGCGAAATCAAGCGCGCCGCACGGTCCGAGGCCGAGCCCACTTCGCGGGAGCGTTCCATCAGCGCGGCTGTGGCCTTGTCGACGTCTTCTACTGCCGACGCCGTCACCCGCGAGACATTTTCGGTCTGGTCTTCCAGCGTTGAGCTGACGCTGTCGAGACGATCGGATGCCTGATCGGAACTTTCCATCAGTTGGTTGAGACTTTCGCGCACCGCGTCGCCGAGTTGACGCAGACGGTTTTCGGCGCGTTCCGAAGTGTCTTCCATCATATCGGTACGCTGATCGAGGTTTTCTGTGGCGTTGGTCACCAGTTTACCGGTGCGCGCAGCGACATAGATCATATGTTCGGTGCGTTTTTGCAACACATCGCCCGCATCCGACAGCTTGTTGGTGGCGTGATCGGTGACCCCTTCCAACAAATGGGCGCGGTCTTGCACCATGTCGCTCAAATCGGAAATCGAATTGACCGCGTCGTTGGACGTGCTTTTGAAGTCGATCAAGTGACGGCGGAACGCTTCGGTGATTTGGCCGGTGCGTTCCGACGATGTGTTGATGCCATCCAGGCCGTCCTTCATTGCACGGGTCGCCGTGGCGATGGAACTGGCGCCGGTTTGCGCGCTGACCGCAATTCGGCTCGCCCCTTCTTCCAAGATGCGGGTGGCTTCGGATAAGGCCGATTGCGCCGTATTCGACGCACCTTCCAAGTTCACGGAACCATCGCGCATATGATCGACGACCGCGTCGAGGCGCGCGATGGAGGTTTCCGTCGCATCCTTGATGTTTTGTGTTTGCAGCTTCAGCGTCGCCGCAGCATCCATCACCTGTGCCTCGGACTCGTCACCGGTCTTGGCCAGTTCGTCCGCACGGCTTTGCAGGGCTTTGCCCACCATTTCAACCTGATCGAGGGCCTTGGCGGAAATGTTGCTCAAGTCCATCGAGGTCTTGCGCAACAATTCACGCACCTGAGCGGTGTGCTGATTGGCGTTTTCGGCGGTTGCTGATAAGCCTTTGGCTTCGGCCTGGAAGGCCTCGCCCGCCGCCTTCATACGCAACGCCACCAAATCGGACGCTGCAACCAGTTCATGAGCATGCTCGCCCATGGTTTCGGTCATCGACTTGACCCGTGACGAGACATTGTCGGCGGTGTCGTTGAGCGCCTGGGTCTGGCGCTGCAGATGACCTTCGACCTCGTGCGCATGAGTGGCGGCATCCAACGCGGCGCGTTCCAAATCGGACTGTTGGCGACGCAGTGTTTCGCCGATGCGATTGGTCTGCGCTTCGAAGCGATCGCCGCGCGCACCCATTTCAGCGCCTGCACCGGCCAGCAGCTCCGATCCCGTTTCGATGCGTTGCACCGCGTCTTCGGTGGCGGCGTTCATATCGGCGATGCGGGTGGCGAGCACTTCGCCCACGCTTTCCGCACGCGCCGCCGTCTCGGCGGAGATGCGCGCCATGTCTTCGCTGCGCTGGTGGAAGGTGTCGGCGACCTCAAAGGCATGGCGCGAACCGGCCTCGGAGACCTCGGCCAATTCCTGAATGCGCCGTTCCAAAACCTCGACCAGATCTTCGCTGCGTGCGCTGGCACGATCAGTGGCGGTGGCGATGTCGTGGCCGCGACGGTGCAAGACATCGCCGACATCGCGCGCCCGGCTTTCGGCCTTTTGCGACACCAGACGCAATTCCTCGGTTTCGCGCGACAGGGCCTCGGCCACCGCACGGGCGCGCAAGTCGGCGTCTTCGGACACCCGCGCCAATTCCAACGCCCGTTCGCGCACTTGATTGGTGATGGCTTCACCGCGTTTATAGGCTTCGTCCGAGGCTTGGCTCAAATCGCGCGCCTGGCGGCGCAAGCTTTCGGTGATTTCCTTGACCCGGCTTTCGGAACGATCAGACGGGTACGTCAGTTGGCGGATCTGCCAGCGCAGGTGCGCGGTTTCGCTGCGCAAACCGTGGCCTCGTTCGAACAACGCAATGACCATCCACAACAGCGCGACGGGCGTAAACACTCCCGCCGCCAGACCGCCCAATTCGTGGGGCAGCAGCTCGTACAACACGTCCCAACCGATGTTGTCGGCAATATACGTGTAAGTCAGCCACAGCCAGACGCCGCTGAGCACCCCACCCAAACCGGTGGCCAGCTTATAGCGCAGATAGAACGGCTGTTTCCATTCATCGAATTCGCTCGGCGACGGTTCGCGTTCAGCGGGCGCGTTGACACCCTCGATGTCATCGGCGACGGAAAGGCCGAGTTTGTCGAGTGCGCTGGTATCGTCGCCGGTTTTCCGGCTGTGCGGCTCTTTGACCATGTTCGTGCCCCGGGCAAGCCCGAGCTTTGCCTGTTAAGCTATGGCGCAGATCATACACCCGCTATATGGGGACGGTAAATAGCGAGAAGCCACTACATATTGTGCCTTGGGCGCTTTTTCCGCCTAGGAAAAGCGCAAATTGTGCACAAATCGACGCGCAGGTTGTGGATAACCTGGGATTGAAGCGATCTGTGGAACGAAATGGTTAGGGGGACGGTGTCTCGGCAACGGCGGTCTGCTGTGCTTTGCGGTCTGCCGCGATGCCTTTGACCAGCGCCATGAGAATGGCCCCAGCCCCTGACACCAAGGCCAAAGCCAGAGTTGAAAAACTGGCCGTCGAGAGCAGTTCGCTGGTGGCGGCGGGCAGCGTTTCGATCATGCCGAGGTTGGAAAAATAAACCGGCAATTTGAAAAAGCGGCTGACCAACACGATCAACATGATCATCGCCATGATCAGCTTGACCACCCAATCCTTGACGTAGGTGGTGCCGATGGCGCCGATCTGCACGCCAAACAGGGAGCCTGCGAGAATGATCATCGCCAAGCGGATGTCGACGAAACCGTCCCAGGCGTACAGCATGGTGCCGCCCGCGCCCATCACGAACGCCACCACCAGTTCGGTCGCGGTGGCCATAATAGCCGGAACGCCTAATACGTAGATCATCGCCGGAACGCCGATGAAGCCGCCCACCGCGATGGACGCCGCCAGCATGCCGGTGGCAAAGCCCAGCGGGGCGATGAACAGCACGGATACTTCCTTGTTGCCGATCGACTTGAAACGCATCATCGTGCCGGGAATGCGCACCGACTGGACCCATTTGGCGAGTTTCGGGGTTTTGTGCTCACTCTCACCGGTTTCACCATGGCGGCTGCGCAACGCATCGCGCAGCACGAAACCGCCAACCACCGCCAGAACCACCACGAACACCGCTGAGACGTACAAATCGGTGCCCGCGTCGCCGAATTGCTTGCGGATGTCGGTCATCACGCCCTTGCCGTAAAACACCCCGGCTTCGGCGAAGACGCCCATGATGACGCCCAACTTGACATCCACCTGACCGTATTTGGCGCGCTTGATCGAGCCCACCAGCGCTTTGGGAAACTTGTGCGCCATGTTGCTGGCCACCGCGACGATGGCGGGCGCGCCCAGGCTCATCATCGCCGGGGTCAGCACGAACGCACCTCCGGAGCCGATGAAGCCACTGACCATGCCACCGACAAAGCCGACCAAGAACAGCAGCACCACGATGCCGGGGGTCAGGTCGAGAAAGATAATGGCTTCCATTGAGCGCTCCTCAATAGCGGCGCGTTAGGCCCGCTGGGTCAATAAGTTACGCGAGGGGGGAGGAACCTCGAAAAACGATATATTTTTTTATCTCATCCGCCTCTGGCGATGAAAACCGGTGTCGAGGTCTGATTGATGACCCGTTCGGCTTTGGAGCCAAATAACATGCGGCCAATGCCGGTCCGACCGAAATTCCCCAATACGATCAGACCGGATTGGCGGTCCTTGGCGACTTCGACGATGGTGTCATCCGCCGGACCCTCCTCAACGACCCCGCGGGCCTGTATACCCTTGTCGCTGAGGAATTCGAGAACGCGATCAACGATCGGCTGAGCTTCTGCCTGACGTCGTTCGCTGTGAACCGGAACCTTGACCGACAACACGGTCAGCGGCACGCCACCTGTCTTGGCCAATTCCGCGGCGGCCACGGCAGCCATGTCGCTAAAGCGCGAGCCGTCGGTGGCGACCAAAATCGAGCTCCACATGTTGGCGGTTTCCGGCACCACCAAGACCGAGCACGGCGCATAGCCAATGACCTTTGCTGTGGCGTCGCCCAACATCAAGCGCGCCAAACCGCGGCGCCCCTTGCGGCCCATAACCACCACGTCGACGGACAAATCGCGAGCGGTCTCGACAATCACTTCGTAAGGATCATCGCCGGAACGGATATGGCCAGTGCATTTCACGCCAGCGTCCGCTGCAACCTTTTCAAGACGTTGGATGGTTTCATCGGTCTTGCGTTCGGCTTCGATGTCGTTGGGTTTGCCCATCCATCCAGCCTCGCCGGGCGTGGAAATGGCCGACAGAATATGAAGATGGGCTTCATGTTCCGCACACATCGCAATGGCGATGCGTTCCGCCCCGGCGCTCCATTCCGATCCATCCGTGGCGAGCAAAACGTTCTCGAACCGCCCCACGGGCGAGAGCTTTAAATGCGGCACGGCGACATCCTCCTGCATGATCACACCGGAGGTCATCATATCACCGCTTGGCCTTCAAGCCCAAGGCCTCCCAGAACCGGTCGGTGAACAAGCCGTGGACAACGGAAAACAGAAAGGCGATACCGATCGGCAGCAGAAAATAAGTTTTATCGCCCTGATTGGTCATCTCGGCGATGTGGCGGATGTCGTCGTTGAAGGTGTAAAGGCCGAAGTACAGCCCCATGCTCAAAAGGCCATAGCCAATGGCCGCTTTGGCCTTGGGCCGTAACATCAAAAGATTGCGCAATCGCCACGGCCGTTTCGGCTCGGACTGGGAAATCATGGCGCTGTCGACGTGTGTGACCATGGTGTCGGTCATCCTTTACTCCTAAGACAAATATCCGTGCGCTCAATCTTCATTCCAAAATGGAATTAGTCCACATGGCATGAGGCTTTGTGGAATCTTGAGAATGGATGAGCAAAAGACGATAACCCATAGATTCCGCAGACATACGCGCAATATAATTAATCAGGAGTATCTTCGCATAAATGATTATTTCCTAATCAATTATTTTTCGCTAATATTCCTTTATGGAATATAAAAATCTTCCCGACATCCGCGGCTGGGCGGCATTGCGCGCGGTTGTGGAAAAAGGCAGCGTATCGGCCGCCGCCCATGCCTTAAACGTTGGCCAACCGGCGGTCACCAAACGCCTGCGCACTTTGGAAGAGTGTTACGGCCTGGCGTTGACGGAACGTGTGGGCGGGCGCCTGCGATTGACGGCCGCTGGGGAAAAGGTCTACCTGCTGGCGGTTCAGACTTTGGACCGGCAACTGTCATTGCGCCGCGAACTCAATGAGATGGCGCGCGGCAAGACGTCGCTGCACCTGGACGTAACCATTGCCATTGGCGAGCATTTTCTGCCTAAGTTTCTGTTGGAGTTCGCGGAACTTTACCCACAATACCGCATCGACAGCCGCCTCGTTTACGGCCGCCAGAGCGAAAACAACCTCGCCAGCGGGCTCACCGATTTGGCGTTGCTGGAACGCCCGCCCGAGCACCCCGACCTGATGGTGCAAAAGTGGATGGACGACGAACTGCTGTTGGTGTGTGGCATGAACCATCCGCTTGCCGAAGAAGACATGATCCCCATCACCATGCTGCTGGATCTCAGCTATGTGTTGCGTGAACCGGGCGCGGCATCACGCCGCGATCTCGAAGAAGCCCTCGACGCGATCGGCTTCAACGCCCTGGACGTGGTGTTGGAGGTCGGCGGGACCGACGCCCTGGTCGATGTCTTGATCCCCGGCCGTCACGTCAGTTTCCTGCCTCGTTTCGCGGTGATCAAGGACATCGAGGCCGGACGCCTGCATCACATCAAGGTCAGCGGATTTCGCATCATGCGCACGCTGTGGATTGCACGCCACCGCAACAACATCGACCATCCGGTCGCCGATGCGCTGATCTCCATCATCCGTAACGAGCAGAGCCCTGTGATTTAGGCCGCATGAACGTCCTTCAAGAACGTCTCGACCTGCGATTTGAGGGCATGCATTTCCTGCTTCAAATCGCTGGCCGAACTGCTGACTTGGTCGGCGGCACCTTCGGTTCGATGCGCGGCGTCGGACACGCTGACGATGTTCGAGGACACCTCTTGCGAGCCGGCTGCGGCTTGTTCCACATTCCGGGCGATTTCCTGGGTGGCCGCACCTTGTTCATCGACGGCTGCGGCGATTTGCTCGGAAATGGTGTTGAGCTCGCCGATCACGTGGGTGATGCTGTCGATGGCTTCGACCGCTTCGCGGGTGTTATTTTGCACCGCAAGGATTTGCGATGAGATCTCTTCCGTGGCACGCGCCGTTTGGTTGGCGAGATTTTTCACTTCCGACGCCACAACAGCGAAACCTTTACCGGCTTCGCCGGCACGTGCCGCTTCGATTGTCGCGTTCAAGGCCAACAGGTTTGTTTGATCGGCGATATCGGTGATTAAGGCCAGAACTTCGCCAATTTTGTTGCCAGAAACGGCCAAACCCTGCACGGTTTCACCGGTTTTTTCCGCCTGCCCCACGGCCTTTACAGCCAATGATGTGGAATGCGACACTTGGCGGCGGATCTCCTCAATTGATGCACTCAATTCCTCGGCCGCCGACGCCACCGTCTGCACGCTGGCAGCGGCTTCTTCCGTCGCTGCGGCCACAGTGGCGCTCCGCGAACTGGTGTCCGTGGCGATGCCCTTCATTTCCTGTGAATAGCCCTGCAATTGCTCGACCGCACCGCCCACGGTGCTCAGCAAGCCTGAGATATGATCGCCAAAATCGTCGGTGATTTTGCTCATGCGTTCTTGGCGTTGCGCCTTGCGGGCCTCTTCTTCGCGTTGCTCGCGCTGAATGCGTTCGCGTTCAACGGCGTTGTCACGGAACACCACCAATGCATCGGCAATGTCGACCACTTCGCGAATGGATGCGTTGCTTTCGACGTCGACGTCCAATTTGCCATTGGCCAGTGTGCGCATCGCGCCGGTAATTTGCGTCAACGGTGCGGATATGCCACGGCGCACATAGAAAATAAACGCCGCCGCAATGGCCATGGTCAGAACCAACAGGCCCGCAACGATCATGTAAATGGTGTTGGTAGCATTGACGTAATAGCTGATGTCCACAGCCAACTCGACGATGCCGATGGGCTTGCCGGAAAAATCTTCGATCGGTGCGATGATCACGGCGACCGGAACTGCGCCGATTTTCGACGTCACGGTGCTCTGCTCGCCGTTCAACGCGGCTGCGAATTGCGCGTCGGTGCCAAAGCGCACATCTTCCAAGGTCGACGCAAAGGTGGCGTAAGCCTCATCTTTGGGAATAAACAAGCTGGCGTCGACGCCGTATTGGGCCTTGAAAGCATCCATGAACGGTTTACCGAAGCTCAAGCCGAATTCGACTGATCCGACATGTTGACCTTGATGCACCACCGGCGACAAGCCACGGATGCCGAGCCCAGCGACGCCGCGCTCAAGCCCCCAGATTACGGATTTCTTGGCATTGGTCTCGACCACCGTTTTGCGAAAACCGCTCAAATCGTCGCCAAATTTTTCAGGTTTGTGCACACGCAAAAACGAGGTTGCCGGCGGGGTGTGAAACTGGAACTGGCGGACGCCGTATTGTTCCTTCATCACCTTGAAGGTCGGCACCGTCAATGCGGCCAAGCCGTCCCTGTCACCCACAGCGAATTTTTCGGCGACATCGGGGATATTGGCGATCATGGCGCTGAGCGCCGTCGCTTTGAGCGCCTCGGCTTCCAATGACGCCTTGAAGGTGTCGAAATAACTACGCAGCTCGCGGTGTTGCGCTTCCGCATTGAGGTTCCCCATCACTGACAGGATGGTCGGCGCGCCGATGGCGAAAAACACCGATAAGGCGAGAACAAAGCCAATACCGACACGCGAACCGATGGTTCCATTGCGAAGCGACAGCATCCCAAAACTCCCAAACATGAAAACCCAGCGTCACAAACCGGTAACACTGGCGATTGCTTCCATTTGGTGAGTTAAAAAAATCATACAAGCAAATTTGATGCATACTGAAGTATGCCATGCACACAACCTTAGTGGGTAGGCTCAGTACATATGCTGGCCGCCGGTGACCCAGATTTCGGTGCCGGTGACGTAATTGCTGTCTTCCGAACACAGATAATAGACCGTGCTGGCGACGTCGCGGGGCGCGCCCATGCGGTCTAAGGGAATGCGCGGGATCAGGGCTTCGTATTCGGGTTGGATCATCGACGTTTCGATCTCGCCCGGCGCGACCGCATTGACGCGCACGTCGAGCGCCGCGAACTCGCCCGCCATTTCCCGGGTCATGGCGCTCAGCGCCGCCTTGGAGATGGAATAGGCCGACCCGGCGAACGGGTGGATGTAATGGCCTGCGATCGAGGTGATGTTGACGATCGCCCCGTGACCGTTGTGCAACGCCGAGGCAAACCCGCGCGACAACCGCAACGCGGCGAAGAAATTGATCTCGAACACCTCGCGCCAAGCATCGAGATCACCGTTGAGACATCCGAGACGCTCCTTATAAGGGGTTTTGGGCGACAACCCCGCATTGTTCACCAATGCATGCAGTGGGCCGCCATCGAGCAGCTTGGTGGCCTCGACGATAAAAGCCTTGATGCTGTCGGCCTTGGCCAGATCGGTAGGAATGTGGGCGAGCCAGTTTTCATCCGTCGCGGCCTCGGGCGGGGCATCGCCGCGCGCGCAGGTGATGATGCGCCAGCCGCGTTCCAAAAACAAAAGCGCTGTGGCGTGGCCGATTCCTCGGGACGCGCCTGTGATGATGACTGTTTTGCGTTGCTCGGTCATAGTGAGACGTTAGGCTAAACCGGATTTTCTTTCCAGTGGGTTAAGTGGGCATGTGCGGCAAATTCGAAGTCAAGGCGGCGATGGAAAAGGTCAAGGAGCGCTTCGGCCTGAAGCTCTCGCCGCCTCCCCCGCCCCAGTCCCTGCACGGGACAGAGATGAACCCGACGAATCGCATCCTCACCATCGACGGGCAAAGCGGTATGACGCGCGGACGGCTGCTCGGCTGGGGGCTCCAGGTCGACTGGGACGCCAAGCCGCTGATCAACGCGCGTGCTGAAACCTTGATCACCAAGCCGACCTTCCGCCCGCTACTCAACAAACGCTGTCTGGTGCCCGCGACGGCATACTTCGAATGGGCGCGTCCTGCCGGCGGGGCCAAGCAAAAAATGCGCATTCATATGAAAAGCGCCGCAACCGGTGAAGATAACGAAGACGGGGAGCTATTCGCCATGGCCGGCTTGATCGGCGCGGACGACGACACCGTCACCATCGTCACCTGCGCCCCCGCACCCGACATCGCATCGATCCACGATCGCATGCCGGTGATACTCAAACCCGAAGACGAAGCCGCCTGGATCGACACCCGGAACACTTTCGATCAGGTCAACGCTCTGTTGCGTCCTTACGACGGCGGCTTGCGCGCCGACAATGTCGATGACCGTCCGGTTCTGCTTTAAAGAGCTCTACGCGATGTTTTTAAAATCGTAGGGTGTCTTGATCACGATTTCAGGCGATAATGGCGCCCGGATTGGAGTCCATCACACATCAACAGGGGGACCTTATGAAGCAGATCGTATTCGCCGCCATCGCGACCGTGGCCCTGACCTTGAGCGCGACAAGCCCAACGCTTTCCGCCGATTACGCCCCTCAATACGGATCACAATACGGCCAACCCTATCAGCCCCAGCGCGGCCCGCAATACGGTGCGCCTTATGCTCCCCGTTACGGTTCGCAGTTCGGGCAAAATTACGATCCCCGTTTCGCGCCCCAGCCCAAGCCGAAACCCGCGGCGCCCCAAGCCGACGGACCTTCGGCCAAGGTCGCGGCCCAGTTGAGCAACTTGCGCACCTTCCTCAGCCAAAGCCAAGGCGGCGCGGCCGGCGCGAACGGCACCGGCCTTAACCCCAGCCAAATTCTCAGCTACGTGGAAAAGCAAATCGCCCCGGACATCGATTTCGAAACCATGACGCAAATGGCGCTGGGACGTCTGGGCACGCGCATGAGCGACCAGCAACGCGCCGCCGCGTTGAGCGCCCTGCGCAGCAACTTCACCGCCAAATTGGTTGAAGCCATGGGCGATATCCGCGCCACCCGCTTCACGGTCGGAAAAACCCGCCCCGGCTCAAGCCGCGGCGAGCTGGTGGTGCCGGTGCGATTGGATCGCTGGCGTGGTCAGCCTTTGACCATCAATTTCCGGTTTTATAAATCCAAAAACGGCTGGAAAGTCTTCGACGCCGAAGCGGGCGGACAAAGCGCGGTGCTGTTTTATCGCGGCTTTTTTGCCCGTCAATGGCGTCAAGGGTGATGTTTTGCAGCCCTAGTGGCTAAACAACACCGGGATATCGGCGGTGTCCATCAGCGCGCTGGTGACGCCGCCCATAACCGTCTGCATCAGACGCGAATGAGAATACGCTCCGCTCACCAACATGTCGGCGTTTAGGTCGTGGGCGTGTGCCAGCAAGCTTGCACCGGCCCCTTCGGGTCCGGGGGGGAAATTCACGACTTTGGGCGTCACCCCCCACCAACCCAGATATTCGGCCAGTTCGTCACCAGCGGTCGGCTCGGTGCGGGTGCTTTCGCATGTCAGCACGTTGACTTCATACGCACGCGTGATGAGCGGCATCGCTGCATGCACAGCACGCGCGGACTGAGCGGTTCCGTTCCACGCGATGGCGATCACTCGGCCCATTTCACCGACATTGGGATTTACCGGCAAGGCCAACACCGGACGGCCGCACTCGAACAACGCCGCGTGCATGGTCAAAGCCCGCATGGGAGAGCTGTCTTCGCCAGGACGCGCACTCACCACCAGATCCGACAGACGACCGCGCCACGCGACCAGTTCGTCTTCCCGACCGATCGTTTCACGCCATGTGGCGGTGATGGAATCTTCGCCCCCGCCAGGACCGGTGACCATGGGGACGTCACGGCTTTGGCACAATTTCTCAACCATTGCCTTGAGCTCGGCGGCCTTCGCCGCGCCTTCACGTTCGGCGGACGTGATCATTTCCTCGACCATATCGCCCGACAGCCCCTCGCCGAACAGCGGCACCGCATCACGGGCATCTGGGCGCACATGCAACACATCCACATGCGCGTTGAAGGTTCGGGCCAATTCCAACGCATTTTCAACGATCGCGCGATTGTCCGAAGCCCCGTCGACGGGTGCAAGAATGGAACGGATCGACATGGCAGACTCCTCACCTTTTGCCTCTATCCATGATGGACCCGAAGCGGTGAAAGATAAAGCCTTGTAATGTATGGTTTTGGCTCTAGAGATTGAGTATTTGCAACGCCTGGGCGTCGGTTTCTTCGCGGCTGCCCGAGGAATCGACTTGGTGCCAGGTGATGTCGCCCAAATCATAGCCGAGCTGCATGCGCACAACCTCGGCATCGGCGTCGGACGCGTTCTTTTCACGCGCCGTCACCCGCGCCTGCATGATTTCCGGCGATGCGCTCAGCCAAAACCCGTCGAACGGCACGCCCATTTCGACCGCCACCGTTTCGATGGCGGCACGTTCTTCGGGTTTGGAAAACACGCAATCCGCAATCACCGAATGGCCGGTGGCGAGCACCGCACGGGCTTCGTCATAAACGGCTTGATAGGTCTGCGCCGTCATGTCGGCGGTGTAACCTTCGGGCCCCAACCTGTCGAGCGGATGCTTGCCTGCGATGCGCTTGCGCAACACGTCGCTACGCACCACCCGCGCGCCCGGCGCGGCGCCGATGTGTTGGGCCAAATCACGGCCCAGACGCGACTTACCGCTGCCCGACAAGCCGCCCACAGCAATCAGGCGCGGTTCGGGAACGGACAAATAGTTCAGTGCCATGTCGAGATAGGTCTGCGCTTGGCGAGCTTGGTCTTTCTTGAATTCTGGGTCGTCGACACTTTTCGCCGCCGCGCACGCGACAAACGAGCGCACGCCCGCGCGCACACTCAAAAACAAAGGCAGCGTCGCCAATCCCCACGCCGAACCGGTGATGTCCATGTAGCGGTTCATGGTCACGTTGGCGAGCGTGCGCAGGCCGCGATAGTCCAAATCCATCAACAAGAACGCCAAATCGTAAAGCACGTCGATGGTCGAAAACGTCTCGTTGAATTCGATGCAGTCGAACAGCACCGGCTCGCCGTCATCCAAGAAGATATTGCGCAAATGCATATCGCCGTGGCAATGGCGCACGCAACCGTGCATGCGGCGGCTTTCAAGCAGCTCGAAAATCTCGTTGGTGGTCTCGAGAGAGCGGTCGGTGAGTTCCGCGACGCGTCCCATATCCAACAAACCGGGAGCATTTTCGGCGAACGACTTGGCGTTGCTTTCAATCGTCAAGGCGATGCCAATGCGACCGCCGCCGTCCTGGCGAGCTTCGCTGGCGGCGTGAAACGTGGCGATGTTGTCGGCCAGATGTTCCATCAGATGACGGTCGAGCTTGCCTTCCGCCGCCAAATGATCGAACAGCGTGGCTTCGTCGAAACGCGCCATTTCAACCACCCAGTCGACCACCTCGCCCGGTTTGTCGAGTTGCAGACGGCCATCCGCATCGCGGGTGATCGGCTTGACGCCCAGATAGAGGTTGGGGGCCGTGCGGCGGTTGAGCGCAACCTCGGCCTCGCAGTACTTCAATCGCTTGTCGCGGTCGGAGTAGTCCATAAACGGAAATTCCACCGCACGCTTGAGCTTGTACACACGGGTCTTGCCGATGAACACATGCGACGCGTGGGTGGTGACGCGCTTGACGTCATCGGTCCCGTCGCCGAACACGGCCGGGTCCGACAGCAAAGCCACCTGGGCGGATTGGTCTTCTTTGATCATGGGTTCAAGATACCGGACCTGGGCAAAAAGAAAAGCCGCCCAACTTGGTTATTTCAAGCTGAGCGGCTTTTGTTTTTATTTGTTTGTCATTTCCCGACCGTCGTCGCGCAACACCACGTAGATCGCCGGGATCACCAGCAATGTCAACGCGGTCGAACTGGCCAAACCGAACACCATGGAAATGGCGAGGCCTTGGAAAATCGGGTCGGCCAAAATGAACGCCGAACCGATCATCGCCGCCACTGCGGTCAGGAAGATCGGCTTGAAGCGAATGGTGCCCGCTTCAACCAACACGTCGCGCATCGGCTTGCCCGATTTCTGGCGGTGCTTGATGAAGTCCACCAGCAAGATCGAGTTGCGCACGATGATGCCCGCCAACGCGATGAAGCCGATCATCGAGGTCGCGGAGAACGGCGCGTTGAACAGCCAGTGGCCGAACATGATGCCGATGAACGTCAGCGGCACCGGGGTGAGGATCACCAACGGCAGTTTGAAGCTGCCGAACTGGCCCACAACCAGCAAATAGATGCCCAGCAGCGCGAAGATGAACGCCAGTCCCATGTCGCGGAAGGTCACGTAGGTGACTTCCCATTCGCCATCCCACAGCAAAGTGATCTTGCTTTCGTCCTTGGGCTGGCCGTGATAGCCGATGGTCGGCGGACCTTGATCGCCCCAATCCATGGCCTTGAGTTTTTCTTCGACCGCGAACATGCCGTAAATCGGCGCTTCGAATTCGCCCGCCAATTCGCCGGTGACCAGCACCGCGTAATGGCCGTCACGGCGGAACATCGGATAGGACGCCTGTTCGTGTACCACCCGCACCACGTCGCCCAATTCGACCACGCGGCCGCTGTCGCCCGCCGGTCCTGGCGCGGGAACGGGGATCGACAACATCCGTTCCGACATCGCCAAGCCTTCCTTGGGCAGGCGGATGGCGATTTCGATCGGGTTCACGCCTTCGCCACGCTGGGAATAGCCGACCGTCTTGCCGCCCACCACCGCTTGGATGGTGTCGTACAAATCGTTTTCCTGCACGCCGTGGAATTCCAGATTGTCCTGATCGATTTCCAAGCGCACCCGGGTTTCGGGCTGACCGTAGCTGTCGTCCACGTCGACGACATAATCGACTGACTGGAACGCCTCGCGCACCTTGGCGGCGGCGGCGCGACGGGTTTCGGGATCGGGCCCATAAATTTCCGCCATCAAGGTCGCCATCACCGGCGGCCCAGGGGGAACCTCGACCACCTTGACCGAAGTGCCAGGAGGCACATCGAGACCATCGAGCAGTTCACGCACGGCCAACGCCACTTCATGGCTTTGACGATTACGTTCACCCTTGGGCGCGAGATTGATCTGCAATTCGCCCTGCCACGGTTCGGAACGCAAATAATAGTGACGCACCAGACCGTTGAAGTTGAACGGCATGGCGGTGCCGACATAGGCCTGCATGCTGATCAATTCGGGCAGATCCTTGATGCGGTCTGCAATGTTCAACAGCGCGCGCTCGGTCACTTCCAGCGACGAGCCTTCGGGCAGATCAAGCACCACCTGCAATTCCGACTTGTTGTCGAACGGCAACAGCTTGACCGTCACGTCCTTGGTCGCAAACAGCCCCAACGAGGCCACCGTGGCGATACCGGTGATCACCAGCAGGCGGATGGAGTTCTTGCGCCCGGTCAACAGCTTGGTGGCCATGCGTTTGTAAAAATTACCCAACGCCCCGGGACCGTGGTCGCCATGGCCGCCCATGTCGACGCCTTCATCATAATCGGCGTTTTCATCGGTCATGGAATCTTCGGGCAGATGCTTGCGCCAGCAAGTGATCTTGCACAGCAGCCACGGCGTGATGATCATCGCGACGAAAAACGAAAAGACCATCGCGGCTGATGCGTTGGCAGGAATCGGGCTCATATAGGGCCCCATCAGGCCGGACACGAACATCATCGGCAGCAACGCCGCGACGATGGTCAGGGTCGCGATGATGGTCGGGTTGCCGACCTCGGCGACCGCCTCGATGGTGGCGCGCAACGGCGTGCGGCCGTCCTTCATGGCCCAATGGCGAACGATGTTTTCCACCACCACGATGGCGTCGTCGACCAAAATACCGATGGAGAAGATCAACGCGAACAAGCTCACCCGGTTGATGGTGAAATCCATCATCCACGCCGCGAACAGGGTCATCAAAATGGTTGACGGCACCACCACCATGACCACGATGCCTTCGCGCCAGCCGAGCGCCCAGCCCACCAGCAACACGATGGAAACCGTCGCAAGGCCGAGGTGGAACAACAGCTCGTCGGATTTTTCCAACGCCGTTTCGCCGTAGTTGCGGGTGATCGTCGCTTCGACATCGGCGGGCAACAAGCCGCCTTTGACTTGCTCCAAACGGCGGGTGATTTCATCGGCGACCACCACCGCATTGGCGCCCTTGCGCTTGGCGATGGCAAGGGTCACGGCGGGCTTGGCGTCCAACGTCGCGACTTGCTCGCCGCCCGGCTCAGCGCCTTGCGCTTTTTCCATGTGCCAGACGCGATATTCTTCGGGTTTCGCCCCGACCACCACGTTGGCGACATCCTTGACGTACACCGGGCGCCCATCGCGCGCGGTGATCATCAACAATCCGACGTCGGGCATGCCCACCAGGGTTTGTCCCGCCATCACGGTGATGGCCTTGCCGCCTTCGCGCACGCGGCCGACGCGGAACGAGCGGTTGGCGCTTTCGACCTTGCCGATCAATTGCTGCAGGGTCACGCCGTACAGCGACAGACGTTCGGGATCGGGCTCGACGCGGATTTGGTCGGCGCGGCCGCCGACGATGAAGGTCAGACCGACGTCTTCGACCTTGACCAATTCGTGCATCAATTCTTCGGCGACGTTGTAGAGCGCATTGTCGTTCCACCGCCCCGCCTGATCGCCTTTCGGCGCCAGCGTGATGGTGACGATGGGCACGTCGTTGATGCCGCGTCCGATGATCAGCGGATCGGGGATGCCGACCGGGATGTGGCGAATGTTGGCGCGAATCGCGTCGTGCACGCGCAGCACCGCAACGTCTTCGTCGGTGCCGACGTCAAAGCGTGCGGTGACCATGACTTGGTCGTCTTGGGACATGGAATAGACGTGTTCGACGCTGTTGACGCCCTTGACGATGTCTTCCAGCGGTTTGGTCACCAACTCGACCACGTCGGGGGCCTTCAAACCGTTGGCGTCGACCAAGATGTCGACCAGCGGCACAGAAATCTGCGGTTCTTCTTCACGCGGCAGCGCCATCAACGCGACCACGCCCAGCGCCACGGAGGCGAGCAAGATCAACGGCGTCAGCGGCGAGCGCAAGAACGCTTTGGTGAGATGCCCGGAAATGCCGAGGTTGTTCATCGCTTATCTTCCCTTCGGCCTTACGGGCGCGCCAAAACGTCGCCGGGTTCGAGACCGGACAGAACTTCCACACCGCCCGTTTGCGGCAGGCCCGGCTGCACCACCACTTCGCGCCCGTCGATGAGTTTGGCGAAGGTCAGATTGTAGCGCGAATAAAGAAAACCCTCGGGCACCACGATGGCCGGGCGCGGACCGGTGCCGATCCACACGCGGATGCGCTCACCGACGAAGAAATCGCCAAGGCCTTCGACCTCGACGTCCGCCGACACACGGCCTTGTTTGATTTCCGGGTAAACCTGACGGATCACACCGCGGCGCAGATCCCCGCCGCTGGTCGGCGTCAGCGCACCGAGACCACGCTGGGCAACCTGGACCTCGTCACCTTTCTCGATGAACATCGCATGACGTTCGGGAAGTTGCATGCGCAGAATATAGGCTTCCGCCGCCAACGTGGCGACCGGTTCGCCGGGCAGCACCACCGAGCCCTTGCGCACCAACACCGTCAACACACGGCCACTGGCGGGCGACAACACGTCGCCTTCGATGCGGGTCTGTTGCAGCACTTGGCGTTCGGCACGCGCCGACGCCAAGGAGCGGTCGGCGACGTCCATATTGGTGCGCGCTTCGTCCAACCGCGCCTTGGGTATCGCGCCGGTGGCATAGAGTTTTTCCGCACGCGCCAACGCCGTGGTGGCGAGTTCCTTTTGCGACACGAAAGACTGAATTTGGGCTTCCACCGACTTGACCTGCAGCGCCAGTTTTTCATCGACCACGCGGGCGACCTTTTGGCCGGCTTCGACCGGCGAACCTTCGTCAACCAGCAATTCGGTTACCGTGCCACCGATACGCGCACGGGCGGAGACCACATCGACGCTTTCCACCGTGGCGAATACAGATTTGCGGTCTTCGACCTGGCCCGCGTCGACGGTGAACGTCGTAGCGTTGTCGGCAGACGTGTCTTGAGACCGGGCGGTACCGCCCGAAAGGGCAAATCCGGTCAGAACCAAAACAGGGATCAAGCTTTTGATGGTCGGTTGCATAAGAAACCTCTTGGCTGCAAAACGGTGTTTAAGGTCTTATATATCATGTATATATTGCGCATGCGAACATAACGCTTGCCTTTATATATAAGTATTTACTAATTTAGCAACACCTTAAGGATAAAACCTTGGCGCATGCAGCCCATTCGCCAAGCGCATAGGTGGCGAAAACCAAGGCCTACAGCTCAAAAAGATGTAGCAACCCGGTACCACCACCAGTGCGAGATTTTTGACTAATGTGCCGGACCGGTCCGTCCTCCGGTGAACATAAAGCGGGGTTGGCCGTTCCCTTCCCCCAACCGTACAGAGATGAACAAGGAGTTCACTATGAGCATCGATCGTATCATTTTCGCCTTTGCCGGCGTGGTCATCTGGGCCGGCCTCGGCGCGTTTTACTTCACCCAGGAAATCCTGTGGCTGATCGTTCCAGCGTTCGTCGGCTTGAACATGTTCCAAGCCGCATTCACCAAGTTCTGCCCGCTGGCGATGATCTTGAAGAAACTTGGCGCAAAGCCGGGCCAGGCTTTTAACTAAGCCCTCACCGGTCACTGCACCACCAGTGCATGCCCCCCGAAACTCTGAGAGTTTCGGGGGGCATTTGTTTGCGCAATCGAACCCCGTACCGACGCCAACCCCTTGCCTACACATTTCGGTTCTTGACAGTTACAAGTGCGGCAGCTATTTATTCGTTATTCGACGAATTACGGATTCGAGGACATGAGCAAACAAACCGACACCGACACGGAACTCGCCGCCTTGTGCAAGGCGCTTGGACATCCCGCTCGGGTCAAGATCGTGCGTCATATGCTTAAGGTGAATGCATGCTATTTCGGCGGTCTGACCGAGGTGTTGAATTTGGCGCCCTCAACCATCTCACAGCATGTCAGCGCCCTGAAAAAAGCCGGCATCATCACAGAGGGGGAAAAGGACTGCCGAAGCTGTCACTGCATTGAGGCCGACAAACTTCAGCGCCTCAAAACCTTGATCGATGCGCTCTAGCTAACGCCTCGTTCATCACCGAGTAATTCTACCGCCCGCGCCTCCTGGGTATTTTTTTGGCCACGTTATTCGCCCTTCTACGAACTACGAATAACGATATAACCAGCAGAGTTTGAAAGGACATGCCTCATGGCACACCACGCACAAAACGCAATTCCCAACATCACCCACATCCCCTTGCCCGTGGTGATCATCGGCGCAGGCCCCGTCGGATTGGCCGCAGCAGCCCATGCACTGGAAGAAGGGCTTGAGCCGATCGTCTTCGAAGCGGGCAAAACCGTCGCCGACAGCATCAACGATTGGGGACATGTCCGCCTGTTCTCGCCGTGGCGGTTCAACATCAACGCGGCGGCGCGCAGATTGTTGGAAACGAACGGTTGGTCCCAGCCCGACCCGGATGATCTGCCCACCGGCCATGAACTCGTCAGCCGCTATTTGCAGCCGTTGGCCGAACACCCCCTAATCGCGGGTCGCTTGAAATTGAACGCCCGTGTCGTTTCCGTGACCCGGCAAGGCCGCGACAAGGTGATCAGCCAAGGGCGCACTGACCATCCGTTCCTCGTGCGTGTCCATCTCGCGGACGGCACGCAGCTGGACGTCGAGGCCGCAGCGGTCATCGACGCATCGGGTACCTGGAAAACGCCCAACCCCATCGGCGACGGCGGCATCGAAGCCATGGGTGAAGCGGCCGCACGAGATCATATCCATTATGGAATACCTGACGTTCTAGGCCGCGCGAAGCATCGCTACAGCGGTCGTACGACATTGGTCGTGGGCGCCGGTCACTCGGCGGCCAACGCGCTGCTGGACCTGGCGGCGCTGGCCGAAGACGACCCCGCCACCAAGATCGTCTGGGCGGTGCGCGGCAACAACTTGGCACGTGTTTTCGGCGGTGGGGACAACGATCAACTTCCGGCACGCGGTGCTTTGGGCGATCGTCTAAAAGCGCTGACCGAGCGAGGCGCGTTGACCTTGATCACCAATTTTTCCGTGACCAAATTCAGCACCGCCGCCCACCCGCGCCTGACGGTGACCGGCGGCACCCCGAGCGGCGAACGCCATTTGACCGACATCGACGAAGTCATCGCCGCAACCGGACAACGACCGGACTTGGACATGATCCGCGAGGTTCGCACTGATTTGAACAGCGCGTTGGAAAGCGTGCGCGATCTTGCGCCGCTGATCGACCCGAACGTCCATTCGTGCGGCACCATTCGGCCACACGGCGCGAGGGAACTGACACAACCCGAGCCGGGATTCTTCATCGTTGGCATGAAGAGCTATGGACGCGCCCCGACCTTTTTGATGACGACAGGCTATGAACAGGTGCGATCGATCTTTGCCGCGTTGGTCGGCGATCACACACGCGCCAACACGGTGCAGTTGGCGTTGCCGGAAACGGGCGTGTGCTCCAGCTCCATCCCTGGCGTGGTGTGCTGCGAGGGCGGAAAGGACACGCCGATCAACGAATTTGCGGACCCGCCGGAACCGGCCGCACCGGCCGCTGCACCCGAAACCGCCAACGCCGCAAACTGCGGTTGCGGATGTTAAGGGATGGAAAATTGGGAGCCGCCGCGAACTGCGGTGGCTCCCGGTCCATATAAGGGCTAAGTCCGCGCGCCCGGCTCCGTTTGGCGCAGATAGGTGTAGCTGGCGAGACATTGTTCGTAAAAGTCGACCAGCTTGACCCCGTCGCGAGAGCGCAACCCGCCTTGGGCGACGGTGCGATCAATCATCGCCTTGACCTGTCCGGCCATGGCTTTGGGATTGTATTGCATGATCTCCAACACCTGCGCGGCGGAAGACCCGTGCAGCAGTTCCTCGATGTAAAAGCCGGTCGGATCGTTGGGGTCGCTGTAGATGTGCGCTTCGTTGAGGCGGCCGAACAGGTTGTGCATGTCGCCCATCACGTCTTGATACGCACCGGTCAAAAACAGCCCGATGAAATAGCTTTCGTCAGCCTTGAGGTTGTGCAGCGGCAACACCGAGCGTTCCCCCTGCTCGCCGATGAACTGGGCGATGCGCCCATCGCTGTCACACGTGATGTCGGCCAGCGTGCAATTGCGCGACGGCGCTTCGTTCAAGCGGGTCAGCGGCGCCACCGGCAACACCTGCTGAATGGCCCAACTGTCGGCAGCCGACTGAAATAGCGAAAAGTTGCACAGGTACTGCGAGCCCAAAAGCGATTCCACGTTGCGCAAATCTTCGGACACGAACTCTTCCGTTTCCAAACCCTTGGCGACCGCGCGCATCAGGCGCCAATACAGGGTTTCGGTGCGCGCCAGTTCTTCCAGCCCGATGACGCCGAGCTTGAACGCGCTCAGCACATCTTCCAACAGCAACGATGCTTCGTTGTAGACGTCTTGGTAGTTCTTCGCCTCGGCCAAGCTGCTGAGCAGGTCGCGCATGTTGGTGACGAGTATATGTTCGCCCTCCACCGGGTCGGTGGCGATGGGGTTGGCGTCGTTGGCGATCTCACCCATCACGCGGATGACGACGCACGAATGGTGCGCGCTGATGGCGCGGCCGCTTTCGGTCACCAGGGTCGGATGGGGAACCTCTTCCAGGTCACACACCTGTTTGACCGCATAGACCACGCCGTTGGCGTAATCGTCCATGGTGTAGTTCATCGACGAATGGCCGCTGGAACGGCTGCCGTCGTAATCGACCGCAAGCCCGCCGCCGATGTCGAGATAGGTCAACGGGATGCCGCGTTTGACCAGGCGGGCGTAAATCCGCGCCGCTTCTTGAACCGCTTCGCGCACAAAGCGGATTTCGGACAACTGGCTGCCGACGTGAAAATGCAGCAGGCGGATCGCGTCACCGTAGCCACGCTTTTCAATCAGCGCGATGGCGTTGAGAATTTCCGAGGTGGTAAGGCCGAACTTAGCGCGCTCGCCACTGGATTCGCTCCACCGTCCCTCGGTCTTGACGCGCATCTTGATGCGCAGCCCGATGATCGGTTCGACCTCCATTTCGGCGGCCAGCTTCAGCAACGGTTCGATCTCGCTGTACTTCTCGATCACCACCACCACCTTGCGGCCCAGCTTGCGGCCCAACAGCGCAAGGCGCAAAAAGTCCTCGTCCTTGTAGCCGTTGCAGATGGTCAGCGCCTCCTCACCGGTGTCATAGGACAGCACCGCCATCAATTCCGGCTTGGAGCCCGCTTCGAGGCCATAGTGAAACGGTCGACCGGCCGAGACGATCTCGTCGACCACTTCGCGCATCTGGTTGACCTTGATCGGATAGACGCCGCGATAAGGCGCTTGGTATTCGGCTTCGGCAATGGCTGTGGCAAAGGCTTCGTTGAGCTGACGCACCCGATTCTTGAGGATGTCGTGAAAACGCATCACCACCGGGAACTGCACGTTCTGTTCGCGCAACTCATCGACGACGTCTTGCAAGGCGACCGGAACTTCGCGCTTCCCCACATCGGGCAAGGCGAGCAGCTTGCCATCGTCGCTGATCCCGAAATAACCGTCGCTCCAGCGCTGGATGCGGTAGAGCTCCTCAGCGTCATCGGTGGTCCACTCAGCCATCATCCATTCCTTTGCTCATGCCCGCGACATCGCCACAGCCTATTCATATCATATTGCCGTTTTCTTGCGAGCCTTGACCTCGCCACAATCAACAACCATTTAACCGTGACGTTTTTTTGCCATGTATAGTCGTACCATATGGAAACGAACCTTGTTTTCCATTAAACCCGGCACCACCTGACCTGGAAGAGAAGCAACACGACGAAATGGCCATCCCCTCTCCCGAACTGTGGCTGCTCATCATAACCTCGATGATTCTCGGGGCCGGTTTACATGCGTTTTTAAAACGCGGGACACACGCATGCCGGCGTAAACCCGACGACGGCCTGATGACCGCGCTGGAGCGCACCGGCATCGGCTATGTCCGCATCGACCGCCACGGAGAGTTGGTGTCGTTCAACGCGGCCCTGGAAAACCTCACCGGGCTGAACGGCGACGAACTGGAAAAGCAGCGCGTTGCATCGCTGTTCGTCGATCATGAGCTTTCCGATTCCGGACGTTTGATCGCCAACATCGTGTTCACCCCGCCCTACGACCGCACCCACAGCTACGCTCTTTCTATCGTCCACAAGAACGGCCAACGCCTGCCTGTCGAAATCTGGTTCGCCGGCGAGGTGCCGGCAACCAACGGGCAAACCCAATGGCTGATCCACGACATCAGCCAATCGCGGGAACTAGAGCGCCTACGCCTTAGCGAAGAGCGCTACAAAAGCAGCCGCACGTTCGCCAACATCGGCACCTGGGATTGGATCGTCGGCACCGATGAACTGCACTGGTCGGAAGAAGTCGCGCCGATGTTCGGTTTACCCGCTGGCACCACACCGTCCTACAGCCTGTTTTGCGAAGCCGTGCATCCCGACGACCGCCAACACGTCAAAGACAACGAAAACGCCTGCATCGCGCAAAACCTCAAACACGACGTCGAATACCGCGTGGTTTGGCCGGACGGCACCGTGCGTTGGCTGCGCGAAACCGGCAACCTGCTGCGCGACGAGCGAGGCGGTTTGATGCGCATGATCGGCGCGGTGCGCGACATCACCGAACAAAAAGAACTCGAGCAGCGCTACCAGCACATGGCTTATCACGACCCGCTCACCGGTCTGCCCAACCGCGGCTTGTTCGAACAGCGTCTCGACCTCGCCGTTCAGCGTGCCACCCGCCATCACGCCAACACCGCGCTGATGTTCATCGATCTGGGCAAATTCAAATCGATCAACGACAACTATGGTCACGTCGTCGGGGACGAGGTTTTAGTTGAAGCCGGATCGCGCCTTAAAGCTGCCGTGCGCGCCACCGACACCGTGGCGCGCATCGGTGGCGACGAGTTCGTGCTGATTCTCGAAGATCTCAAAAACCTCGATGAAGCTGAAAATCTGGCGCAAAAGGTGCTCGCGGCGTTCCGTGAACCGATGGAGATTCTCGGTCACAGTTTGGCCATCGATCTCAGCATCGGCATCAGCATCTGCCCCGACAACGCCGCGTCGGCCCACGAACTGATCGACTTGGCCGACAAGGCCATGTACGCCGCCAAGGCCGCCGGCGCCAATCAGGTGCGCACCGCCTAAGGCGACGATCAATCTTCGAAAGCGTGGTCTTCTTCGATGCCGGCGGGGTCTTGGTGGATCAGCACCTCGGCGCGCGGATAAGCGGCTTGCACCCGGTACATGACGTCTTCGGCCACCTCGTGGGCTTCGACCAACGGGATCTCGCCCTTCATCTCAAGATGCATCTGGATAAACATATCCGGGCCCGATTGGCGGGTGCGCAAATCATGCATGCTGATGACCTGTGGATGCTTCATCGCCAGGGCGCGGATCTTCTCGCGGTCTTCATCGGGCAGTTCGCGGTCCATCAAGACATGATAGGCCTCGATCCCGATTTCATAGGCGCCGTGCAAAATGTAAAACGAAATCGCGATGGCGAACAGCGGATCGGCGATTTGCCAGCCCATCTCGGAAGCCAGGTACAGCGACACGATGACGCTGAGGTTGACCAGTACGTCCATGGTGTAGTGCGCGCTGTCGGCGCTGATGGCCAGCGATTCTGTGCGCTTGGCGACGTACTTTTGAAACATCACCAAGGCGATGGTGGCGACGATGGAAAACACCATCACCCCATAGCCGATCGTGGTGTTGTGCACCGGGCTGGGATTGAACAGGCGTTCGCCCGCCTGCAACAGCAAAAACACCGCCGAGCCACCAATAAACGCCGACTGCGCCAAGCCCGCCAGGCTTTCGGCCTTACCGTGACCGAAGCGGTGCTCTTCGTCGGCGGGCTCCAACGCGTGGCGCACGGCCAACAAATTCACCGTCGACGCGGCGACGTCGAGCAAGGAATCGATCAACGTCGACAGTAGGCTGACGCTGTCGGTCATCAACCACGCCACGAATTTGACCGCGATCAGAGTCGATGCCGTGCCCACCGCCGCATAGGTGGCCAGACGCATCAAGCGTCCGGCGGCGGCGCGGTCCAATTGTTTCGGTCTGGCGTTGGGTTCTCGGGGTGCGGTCGTATCGTTCATGTTTTTATGCGTCTCGTACCTCTACGGATAAAGACGCTCTTTTTCCCAGCCATCAGGTCCTTGAATATAGACCACCCGTTCGTGCAAACGAAACGGCCGGTCGTGCCAAAATTCCATGCGCGCGGGTTTGATGCGAAAACCCGACCAGAATTCGGGGCGCGGAATGTCGCCCAGGGCGAATTTCGCGGCGTATTTGGCGACCCGCGCTTCCAGTTCGAACATGCCGTCCAACGGCTGCGATTGTTTCGACGCCCATGCGCCGATGCGCGAATCCCGGGCGCGGGAGGCGTAGTATTCATCGGCTTCCGCGTCGGAAACAGGTTCCACCGGTCCGGTGATGCGGATTTGCCGACGCAGGCTTTTCCAATGAAACAGCAGCGCCGCGTTGGGGTTCGCCGTCAGTTCGCGGCCCTTTTGGCTGCCTAGGTTGGTGTAAAATACGAACCCGCGCTCATCGAAACCTTTCAGCAGCACCATGCGCAACGACGGCACACCGTCATCGCCCACCGTGGCAATGGCCATGGCGTTGGGATCGTTGAGCTCTTTTTCTTCGGCCATCGTCAACCAGTCTTGAAACAGTTCGAACGGATTGGCGTCGGTGGGTATGGTGGTCATGAGCAGGCCTGCTTTATGTGTCTTTCGAGGATTTTATCGGCGCGTTAAGGCGTTGTTTACCATGAATGCATTGTAATCAAAATTGCCGTGTTCCGCACACCTTGAAGCCATACATATAACAAGGCGGCGCGCACGGCCACCGGATAAGCCCCGAATGAAAGATTCAATCCAGGGAGACGGCCAAAAGCCACCGCAATCGATGACCGTTGTTGTTCGCACCACCCTCTGCCTCGTCGTGACGCTCAGCCTTGGCGCGTGTTCGTGGAACGAAAGCCGCAGCCAGACTTTGGGCGGGGTGCTCGGCGGCATCGCGGGCGCGGTGGTCGGCTCCAAGTTGGGCAAAGGTACCGGGCGCGGCGTGACCACCGTGATCGGCGCGACGCTTGGCGCGATGTGGGGCCAAGACATCGCCAAAGGCTTGAGCGACGCCGACAAGATGTATTCCCAGCGCACCACCCAAGACACCTTGGAATACGGCAAACCCGGCGAACGGGCCGTGTGGAGCAACCCCGACAGCGGCAATTCCGGCACCGTCACCGCCGATGAGCCCTACACCAACGACGACGGCCAAGGCTGCCGTCAATTCGAAACAACCGTCAACGTCGAAGGCGACGAACGCACCGCCACCGGCACCGCGTGCCGCAACGCCGCCGGCGAATGGCAAATCGTCGACACCCCGGAGGCTTCTATCTGATGCTCGATCCCTACAGCGCGCTCGGCGTAAAGAAAACCGCCAGCCCGGAAGACATCAAAAAGTCCTACCGTCGCTTGGCGCGTGAGCACCACCCCGATCACAAACACGGCGACAAGCGCGCGGAAGAACGCTTCAAGGACATTTCCAGCGCCTACAACCTGTTGTCCGATCCGATCAAGCGGCGCAAGTTCGACGCCGGAGAAATCGACGCCATGGGCAACAAGCTGCACGCCTATGCCAACGCACACGGTTTTGGCGGCGCGGCACACGGCTATGACGCGTACAAGCGCAATCCCAACGCGGGGCAAGCGCGCAAGAACCCCTTCAACAGCTTCTTCAAGGACCGCGCACAGAAGGAACACCAGTCCATCAAGGCCCGGGGCGCGGATGTCAGCTACACGCTGAAGGTCCCGTTTCTCGAAGCCGCCAAGGGCGCGGACAAATCCGTGCGCATGACCTCCGGCAAGACCCTCAAGGTGCGCATTCCCGCGGGTACCGAAACCGCCCAAGTTCTGCGCCTCAAAGGCCAAGGCATGGCGGGCATGGGCGGCGGCGCAGCGGGCGACGCATTGGTGGAAATCATCGTGCAAAACGACGCCAAGTACCGCGCCGAAGGCCTCGACGTCTACAGCGACGAAGCGGTGACGCTGGCCGAAGCGCTGCTGGGCGGGCGGATCGAAGTCCAAACCATCCACGGCCCGGTACTGGTCACCGTGCCGGAAGGCTCGAACTCCGGCACCAAACTGCGCCTCAAGACCAAGGGCATCCACCGCCACGGTTCGGACTTGCGCGGCGACCACTACGTATCGCTCAAGGTGATGCTGCCCGAAGACGAAGATTCGGATCTCAAGAAATTCGTCAAAAAATGGATCGGCAAGCGCCCCTACAAGGTGCGCAAGGAAACGCTCAATCGAACCGCCGCTGAGTAGCCGGAACTGGGCGAAACTAATAGTCCTCGAACACCTGGCGCAAGGTGCGGCCATAGCCGCTGCCCGTTGCGCCGCCGAGGTTTTCCCTCAATTGCTTGCGCCACGGCGGACCGCCCGCGGGCAGATCGTCAGGATTGGGCGCCAGTCCTAGCCCGTGGGCCACGTCGGCGATGCACAAGGTTTCGGGATCGCGGATCAGCATCCACTCTTCCTTGTCGCTCAGCGCCACGAATCCCGCTTGGCGCAACGTTTCCAGCGCTTGTTCCAGCACTTCCTCGCGCTTGGGGTTGCGGGTCGGGTGGTGCACCTCTTCGCCGCGGCCATGCCGCCACAGCCGTTCGATCGCCACCAGCGCGGCATCCAACTTGCGGGCCGACGCCATGTCGTCGAAGTTTTGAGCGGTGCGCGCGCGGCCCCATTCGGGCATCAAGGCGGTGATTTCCGCGCCGATCAGCACCACCGCCCAACTGAGGTACATCCAGATCAGGAAAATCGGCACCGTGGCGAGCGCCCCGTAAATGGTGTGATAAGCCGGGAACGCGGCAATGTAGAGGCCGAACAGGCGGCGCAACAGACCGAACAACAGCCCCGCCGATATACCGCCGATGAGCGCGTGGCGCATTTGCACCGGACGATACGGCACGATGGCGTAAAACACCGAAAAGGCGAAAATCGCCAGCACCGCCGGCAGCATCTTCGCCATCATCCAGCCAAGGCCGGAAATCTGGCTCGCCCCCGACCACTCTGTCAGCGCAAACAAATAGGTCGCCAGCGACAGGCTGCCGCCCAACAACAACGGACCCAAGGTGATCACCGCCCAAAACATCATCAGGCGCGGCACGAACGGGCGCGTCGCCTTGACGTGAAAGATCGAATTGAGCGCCGCTTCGATGGTGCTCAACAACATGATCGCGGTCGCCGCCAGAGCGACGATGCCGATTGCGGTCAGGCCTTCGGCCTGGCCGATGAACTGGTCGAAATAGGTTTGCGCGCCCTCCACCGAATCGGGCAGGAAGTTTTCGAACAACAGCGCCTTGATCTGGTCTTGGATGTTGTCGAAAACCGGAAAGGCTTTGAGAATCGCAAACGCGATCGCGCCCAACGGCACCAGCGCCAACAGCGAGGTGTAGCTCAGCGCGGCGGCGATGCGCATGCACTGGTCGTGGCCAAATCGCTTCAAAACCAAGCGGATAAAAGCCCGCAGTTCCGCAGTAAAAGATTGGCTATCGTTCAGGCTGACGTCGTGGGGCATGTTCGTGCCGGTCATTTGTTGGTAACAACACTCTATTAACGCGCTTATATCATGATACACACAAGCGCACCTTTAGAGCCAATCCTTGCTGCAACCGCATCTTTTCAGCTTGGGGGCGTTTCGTGTAGGATGCGCGCACTGAAATTTAAGTGATAGGGATACCAAGAACCATGACCGCTGCCACCGCGCTGATGGCTGGAAAAAAAGGCATCGTGATGGGCGTTGCCAACAACCGCTCCATTGCTTGGGGTATTGTTCAGCAATTACACGCCCACGGGGCCGAAATCGGTTTCACCTACCAAGGCGATGCGTTGAAAAAACGCGTTGCGCCGCTGGCCGCCGAAGTCGGTTCGGATTTCCTGATCGAATGCGACGTCACCGATATGGACAGCGTCGATAGGGTCTTCGCAGAAGTCAAAGAGCGCTGGGGCAAGATCGACTTTGTGGTTCACGCCATCGCGTATTCCGACAAGGAAGAGCTCAAGGGCCGCTACGTCGACACCACCCGCGAAAACTTCCGCCGTTCCATGGACATCTCGGTCTATTCCTTCACCGCCGTGTGCCAACGCGCGGCGCCGTTGATGAACCCCGGCGGCGCGCTGCTGACGCTGACCTACTACGGTGCCGAAAAGGTCATCCCCCACTACAACGTCATGGGCGTCGCCAAGGCCGCGCTGGAAGCCAGCGTGCGCTACTTGGCCGAAGACCTCGGCCGCGAAGGCGTGCGCGTCAACGCCATGTCGGCCGGCCCGATGAAGACCTTGGCCGCAAGCGGCATCGGCGATTTCCGTTACATCCTCAAATGGAACGAACTCAATTCCCCACTGCGCCGCAACACCACCTTGGAAGATGTCGGCGGCGCGGGGCTCTATCTGCTGTCGTCGCTGTCGAGCGGCGTCACCGGGGAAATCCATTACGTCGATAGCGGTTACAACACCGTCGGCATGAAGGCCGTCGACGCGCCCGACATCTCCACCGTTTAATTTTACTGGCGTCTAACGTCCAACGGGAATCAAAACATGGCCGGCAATACGTTTGGCGAACTCTTCCGTCTCACCACATTCGGTGAGTCTCACGGTCCCGCCATCGGCGGCATCGTCGACGGCTGTCCGCCGGGCATCAAATTGTCCGAAGCCGACATCCAGCCGTTTTTGGACAAGCGCCGCCCCGGCCAAAGCAAGTTCACCACCCAGCGCCAAGAAGCCGATCAGGTGAAGATCCTCTCCGGGGTGTTCGAGGGCAAGACCACCGGCACGCCCATCGGCCTGTTGATCGAAAACACCGACCAGCGCTCCAAAGACTACGGCGACATCAAGGACAAGTTCCGCCCCGGTCACGCGGATTACACCTATTTCACCAAATACGGCGTGCGCGATTATCGCGGCGGCGGACGTTCCAGCGCGCGCGAAACCGCGGTGCGGGTGGCGGGCGGCGCGATCGCGCAAAAGGTCCTGTCGCACATCCTCGGCAAATCGGCGAAAATTCGCGGCGCTTTGGTGCAAATGGGCCCCATCGACATCGATTATCGCAACTGGTCGTGGACGCAGATCGCCAAAAATCCGTTCTTTTGTCCCGACGCCGCTGCGGCCAAGCAGTGGGAAGCCTACCTCGCCGATATCCGCAAGGCCGGCTCATCGGTCGGTGCGGTGGTCGAAATTCAGGCCAGCGGCATGCCCGCGGGTCTGGGCGAACCGATTTTCGACCGTATCGACGCCGACATCGCCAAGGCGCTGATGTCGATCCCCGCCGTCAAGGGCGTGGAAATCGGCGAAGGCTTTGGCGCGGCCTCGTTGACGGGCGAAGAAAACGCCGACGAAATCCGCCGCGGCGCGGATGGCCGGGCCGAATTTCTCGCCAACCACGCCGGCGGCACGCTGGGCGGCATCACATCGGGTCAAGACATCATCGCGCGCTTTGCGGTCAAGCCGACCAGTTCGATCCTCACCCCGCGCCAAACCGTGACCACCAAAATCAAAAACACCGACATCGTCACCAAAGGCCGTCACGACCCCTGCGTCGGCATCCGCGCCGTGCCGGTGGGCGAAGCGATGATGGCTTTGGTTTTGGTCGATCACCTGCTCCGCCATCGCGGCCAAGTCGGGTAATCCGCGTACCTTTTATTATCTGAAAACGTCCGATTTCACCCGGCCTATTGTACACAAGCGGTGTGCACAGCCGTCACTATAGGGTGTTTTCACCCCCTTTCTTTTTTAATCAGCCCCCGGACAAAGACGACCTTATTTCGACATAACCAATTGAAATATAATAATTAACATCCTTTTTGTACTATTTTTTTATGTTATATATGTTATATTGACATTTGTTTGTGGATTTTATATATTATTCACACACAATATGGCGAATTGGATAGCCAATGCCGAACCCACGCAACGACGTAACCCCGAACTCTGAAGCAAATGGAACTCAGATCATGGCATCCCAAGTCTTACGCATTGAAGACGCCACCCAGTTGATCGAACACGATCCCCGTGACGTGCAAAGCCAGTTGCAAGCCGGCAAAGCCGTGCTGGTCGACGTGCGCGAAGTGAGCGAATACGAAAACGAACGCATCCCCGGCGCATTCTTGATGCCGCTGAGCTTTTTCGACGCCACGCGCTTTCCGTTCCTGCCCGACACCCGCGTGATCTTGATGTGCGCCATCGGCAAGCGCTCCGCCGCCGCAGCCAAACAATTGATGGAAAACGGTTTTCGCCAGACCCACCACATGAAGGGCGGCCTGAACGGTTGGAAAGAATTAGGCCTGGAAACTGAAACCGACTGAGTTCCGGCCCCGCAGGTGAACTGTCCCGGGCGTTCGCGCAACCCCCTCGCGCAAGCCTTTCGACGCCAGGGACGGTTCATATTCCCTAGATCCCGGACACAAAAAAAGAGCCCCGATTGGGGCTCTTTTTTCGATCGCAGAGCTATTGCGTTAGGCGCGGCGACCGCGCACGACGGCTTTGATGTCGCCGCGGCTGATGCCGATGTCTTCCAGGCTGCGGCCATCCAGGCGGTTCAGCTCGGAGATCGCGGCGCGCACATCCAGCTCGTAGCGGATGCGGTTCTTGAGGTGCTCGGCCCACGCGAAAGAGATCAATTTAACCACACCGTTCACAACGTTATGGCCGACGGGCAAGTGGTTAAAGGTCAAAGCGGACATTTTAGGCTTCCTTATTTTTTCGCCCTCGGGGGTGGGCGTTTGTGAGCAGCCATATACGCCCGTTACGCGCAAAGGAGCAGCGCTGTTCTCGCGGCTTAGGTATGCAAAATACGCATATCTAAGTGTTGTCCCGCCGCGCGCAAATCAAAAATTCGATATTGCCTTCCGGGCCCTTGATCGGGCTTTCGGTGATGCCGAGCACGGACCAGCCGGGCAGACCGTTGAGCCAAGCCTCGATACGCTCGCAGACTTCTTGGTGAAGCTCCGGGTCGCGCACCACACCGCCTTTGCCGACACGGTCTTTGCCGACCTCGAACTGCGGCTTGATCAGCGCGATCAGATGCGCGCCGGGCACGGCGAGGCTCAACGCGGCCGGCAGCACCGTTTGCAAACCGATGAACGAAGCATCGCACACCACCATGTCGATGGGATCGGATATATCGGCGGCGGTGAGATGGCGGGCGTTGGTTTTCTCCATCACCACCACGCGCTCATCGCCGCGCAGTTTCCACGCCAATTGGCCATGGCCGACATCGACGGCGTAGACCTTGGCCGCGCCGCCCGCCAGCAAAACGTCGGTAAAGCCGCCGGTCGATGCGCCGACGTCGATACAGACCTTGCCCGCGACGTCGATGGCGAAATGCTTGAGCCCTTTTTCCAGCTTGAGTCCGCCGCGCGACACCCACGGGTGGTCCTGGCCCTTCAGCTCGATGGCGATATCGGTTTTGACCTGTTGGCCGGCTTTGTCGAGGCGCTTGGTGTCCGAATAGACGTTACCCGCCATGATCAAAGCCTGAGCGCGGGTGCGGCTTTCCGCCAGTCCGCGTTCGACCAGCAATTGGTCGAGACGCAGCTTTTCGACTTTGCTCATGGATCAGGCTCGTTCGGACAGACTGGCCGTGTCCAGGCCCAACGCCATCATCGCACTGGCGGCGATGTCATGGGCGCTGAGGCCCGCTTGGATCAATTGCGCGTCTTGGCTGTCGTGTTCGATGTAGAGATCCGGCAGATGCAAGGTGCGCACCTTCAGGCCGCCGTCGAGCAGACTTTCACGGGCGAGAAATTGCAGCACCGCCGCGCCGAAGCCGCCTTGGCTGCCCTCTTCCACCGTGATCAAGACCTCATGATTGGCGGCCAGGGTGGCGACCAGTTCTTCGTCCAGCGGCTTCAAGAACCGTGCGTCGGCGACCGTGGCGCTCAGCCCCCGCGCGGCCAGCATCTCGGCGGCGTCCAGGCATGCGCTCAAGCGCGTGCCGATGGCCAGAAGCGCCACCGCCGTGCCCTCTTTAACGATGCGCCCACGGCCGATTTGCAACACCTCGCCCTTCGCCGGAAGCTCCACCCCGACGCCTTCGCCGCGCGGATAGCGCAACGCGCTGGGACCGGCGTCGTACGCCGCGGCGGTGGCGGTCATGTGCTTCAGCTCGGCCTCGTCGGCGGGCGCCATGACGACCATGCCGGGGATGCAGTTCATATAAGACAGATCATACGCACCGTGATGGGTGGCGCCGTCCGCGCCGACCAGACCGGCGCGGTCCAGTGCAAAGCGCACCGGCAAGCCTTGCAACGCCACGTCGTGGATCAGTTGATCGTAGGCGCGCTGCATGAAGGTCGAATAGATGGCGCAAAACGGTTTGTAGCCTTCGGTCGCCAGTCCGGCGGCAAACGTCACCGCGTGCTGTTCGGCGATGCCGACGTCGAAGAACCGCTCAGGGTAAGCTTCGGCGAACGCATCCAGGCCGGTGCCCGACGGCATCGCGGCGGTGATGGCGCAAATCTTGTCGTCTTCGCCGCCCAAACGGTGCAGCTCTTCGGAAAACACTTTGGTGTAACTGGGCGCGTTGGACTTGGCCTTGACCTGCTTGCCGGTGACCACGTCGAAACGCCCCACCCCGTGGTATTTGTCGGATGCGTTTTCGGCCGGCGCATAGCCGTGGCCCTTTTCCGTCACCACGTGCAACAACACCGGGCCTTGGCCCTCGTCGTCACGGATGTTCTTCAACACCGGTAGCATGTGGTCGAGATTGTGGCCGTCGATGGGACCGACGTAATAGATGCCCATTTCCTCGAACATGGTGCCGCCGGTGACCAGCGTACGGGCGTATTCTTCGGCCCGGCGCGCGGTGTCTTCGAGCATCTTGGGCAGTTTTTTGGTCAGCTGCTTGGCGATGTCGCGGGCGGTGCGGTAGGTCTTGGACGTGGTCAGGCGCGACAGATAGGCGCTCATGCCGCCGACCGGCTGGGCGATCGACATGTCGTTGTCATTCAAGATGATGATCAGCCGCGATTGCTGCGCCCCGGCATGGTTCAGGGCTTCGAACACCATGCCCGCGCTCATCGCGCCGTCGCCGATCACCGCCACCACGTTGTTGGCGCCGCCTTTGAGGTCGCGCGCCACCGCCATGCCCAGCCCCGCCGAAATCGAGGTCGAGCTGTGGCCCGCGCCGAACGGATCGTATTCGCTTTCGGAACGGTTGGTGAAACCCGACAGACCGCCGCCTTGACGCAAGGTCGGCATGCGCTCGCGCCGACCGGTCAGAATTTTGTGCGGATAACATTGATGACCGACGTCGAAAATCACCCGGTCGTCGGGGGTGTTGAACACGTGGTGCAACGCCACCGTCAGTTCGACCACGCCCAGCGACGAGCCCAAATGCCCGCCGGTGAATGACACATTGCGGATGGTGTCCGCGCGCAGTTCATCGCTGAGCGTTTTCAGCTCGGCGATGCTCAGCCCCCGGATGTCTTCGGGTTTTTTGACCCGATCCAGAAGCGGCGTCTCCCCCCTGGTGGCGAGATCTGTAGCGGACACAGTGGATCCTCTTTAAGTGACGAATGCTGGCTTTAGGATACGCGATTTACCACAAAATGCGCCATATCGCGTAACGGATCGGCTTTATCGCCGAAAATATCAAGCTGATCAATGGCTTGATCGCGCAATAGCGCGGCTTGCTCGCGGGCCTGTTCGACCCCCATCAACGAAACGAAGGTCGCTTTGCCTTGAGCCGCATCCTTGCCGGTGCGTTTACCCACCTGTTCGGCGTCGCCCGTCGCGTCCAACAGATCGTCGGCGATCTGGAACGCCAAGCCGACATCGTGGGCGTAACTGTGCAGCTTGTTCAACGCGCTTTCCGACGCCTTGCCGAGGATCGCCCCCGACACGCATGCGAAGTTGATCAGCCCGCCGGTCTTCATGCGTTGCAGGCGCGCGACCTCGCTCATATCCAATTCGTGCTCATGGGCGACCAAATCCAACATCTGCCCCCCGACCATGCCGAACGCACCGGACGCCTTGGACAATTCCTTGACCAAATCGATACGGATGGTGGCGTCTTGATGGGTGCCTTCTTCGGACAACACCTCGAACGCACGCGTTAGCAACGCGTCGCCGGCCAAGATCGCGGTGGCTTCGTCGAACTTGATGTGACAGGTCGGCTGACCACGACGCAGATCGTCATCGTCCATGGCCGGCAGATCGTCGTGCACCAACGAATAGCAATGCACCATTTCAACCGCCGAGGCGACTCTCAGCGCGCGCTTGACGTCGACGTTGAACAGAGCCGCCGTGTGTAGGGTCAAATACGGACGCACTCGTTTGCCGCCCATCAGCGCGGCGTAGCGCACCGCTTCCATCAACCGGCTCTCGGGGCCTTGGTCGATGGGCAATAGGGTATCCATGGCGCGGTTTACGAACTCGGCGTCTTGGTTGAGGCGCGCTTTGAAAACGGCTTCGTCGAATTGATAGGTCACGTTAGTCGAACTCCGCCGTTTCCAGCCCCTCGGCCCCGCCGCCCGCCGCCGGGTCGCCGGGTAGAATTTTTTCGATCCGCGCCTCGGCTTCCTTGAGCTTGGCGGCGCAATGGCGTTTGAGCAAGGTGCCGCGTTCGAACGCCTTGATCGCACCTTCGAGTTCGCCGCGCCCATCTTCCAGATCGCGCACGATGCCTTCCAGCTCGGCCAGCGCGTCTTCGAAGCTGAGTTTCTGGATGTCTTTGGGAATTGCAGTGGTCTCAGAGGTATCGGCCATGTGCCCGCCTTTCTTTTGCCGGACTCTAGGGTGCCGACACCGAACTCGCAACCCTTAAGCTATGCGCTCATCAACGCCGCGACGTGCGCCGCGCTCGATCGCGCCAGCGCCCCCAGGTCGTAACCGCCTTCCAACACCGACACCAAGCGCCCATGAGCGTAAGTTTCGGCGAGAATCACAAGTTCATTGGTGATCCACGCGAAATCGCCCTCATGGAAGTCGAGATTCGCCAACGGATCGTCGGTGTGAGCATCGAATCCGGCCGACACCAAAACCAGATCCGGAGCGAAGGTTCTCAGCGCCGGACGGATGAAGCCGAACGCATCGCGCATGTCGTCGCCGGTGCTGCCCGGCGGCAGCGGCGCGTTGGCGATGTTGTTGAATTTGCCGCGTTCGCGCTCTGTGCCGGTGCCGGGAAAACACGGCGATTGGTGGATCGAGGCGTAAAACAGGTTTTCGTGATCCCAAAACGCATGTTGGGTGCCATTGCCGTGATGAACGTCGAAATCCACCACCGCCACCCGTTCGATGCCGTCCAATTGCAGGGCATGAAACGCCGCGATGGCGATGTTGTTGAACAGACAAAAGCCCATGGCGCGGTCGCGCTCGGCGTGGTGGCCGGGCGGACGCAGGGCGCAAAAGGCATTGTCGGCCTCGCCCGCGACCACCGCGTCGACGGCGGCGCACACCCCGCCCACGGCATACAACGCCGCTTCGCCGGAACCGGGTGACAGCACCGTATCGGGGTCCAGTCGTTCATAGCCGGTTTCAGGCACGGCGGCGAACACCGACTGAATATAGGCGTCGTCGTGCACCCGCTTGATGTCCCACACGGAGCCGCGCGGCGCTTCGCGGCGGATCAGCGCGTCGAACTCCGGTCCCGACAAGCCGTCTTCCACGGCGCGAATACGGTCGATGCGCTCGGGATGGCCGGGGCCTGTATCGTGTTCCAAAGAACTCGGGTGGGTATAAAAAAGCGTGCTCAAAACGGATCATTCCCTACATATGTCTGAACGGTATAAGCTGCGGCGATACGTTTGGTTACAATTGTGAACTTGACCGCGAATTCAAGCTCCCACTACAACATTCTCGGCATTTTATTGGGGTTCGGAGTTTTTTCATGAGTCTACGTGCGTTTGTACGAACCCTGTTGGTCGCGGTTCTCGGCCTGCATATGGTCGCGGCTTCCCCCGCGCTTGCGCAAGAAAAAAAGAAGAACGCCCCCAAGGCTGCGCTGATCGGAATCGATGCCGTCATTGAAGAACGCGCCAGCCAGACCGTGCCGGTGATCGGGCGATTGGTTGCGCAGCGCTCGGGCGTGGTTTCGGTGCTGTCCAAAGGCGTGGTCGCCGAAGTGCTGGTGCGGGTCGGCGACCGGGTGCAAGCGGGCGACGTCATGGCGCGCCTGTTGGCCAACAGCCTGACCTGGTCGCGTGAGTTGCGTGCCGCCGAAGTCGACAGCGCCAAGGCCAGCCTCGCCAATGCCCGAACCCAGGCCAGCCTGCGTCGCCAGGAACTCAAACGCCTGGACAACCTTAAGAAATCCGCCGCCTTCAGCGCCGCACGCTATGAAGACGCGCAAAAAGAACTGGCCAAGGCCGAAAGCGATGCCGCCCGCGCCGAAGCCGAGCTGGCGCGCAATATCGCCAACCTCAATCTGGCGCAAATCGACCTAGACAACGCCGAGATCAAAGCCCCCTATCCCGGGGTGGTGTCGGCCGTGCACACCGAAGTCGGCACATATCTCAACACCGGCCAGCCGGTGGTGACGCTGGTCGACGATTCCACCATGGAAATCGAAGCCGACGTGCCCGCGAACCGCACCGCCGGTCTGGTGGCGGGCACCCAGGTCACGTTCACCACCGGCGGCGGCCCGCAACAGCAAGCCACCGTGCGCGCCGTGGTGCCGGACGAAAACCCGTTAACCCGCACCCGCGCGGTACGCTTTGCCCCCGATGCGAACGCCATTCTCGAAGGCGCGGCCTCGAACCAGACCGTCGCCATCAGCATTCCCGCCGGTCCTGCACGCATCGTGGTGACCGTGCACAAGGACGCGGTGCTCAATCGCAACGGCCGCCAAGTGGTGTTTTTAATGAAAGACGGCAAGGCCGAACTGCGCCCAGTGACCTTGGATGAAGCGGTATTGGGACGTTTTATCGTCATTTCCGGGCTGACCCCGGGTGACAAGGTGGTGGTGCGCGGCAACGAGCGTCTGGCCCCCGGCCAAGAGATCCGCGCCGAGGCATCCGCCGACGCTGCCAAAGTCTCCAACGACCAGTAGGGGCTACACGCCATGAACCTGATCAAGACATCGATCGACCGCCCCATCGCCGTGGTTGCGGCGGTTCTGATGGTGGTGCTGTTCGGCTTGCTCGCGCTTGACACCATCCCCATTCAGCTCACCCCCGACATCAACAAACCGGTAATGAGCGTGCGCACCCATTGGAGCGGCGCCGCGCCCGCCGAAATCGAACGTGAAATCCTCAACCGCCAGGAAGACGCCCTACGCGGGCTTGAGGGCCTCGACAACATGATCGGGCGCGCCGAAGAAGGCCGCGCCACGGTGACCTTGGAATTCAATGTCGGACAGGACATGGACAAGGCGCTGTTGCTGGTGTCCAACCGCCTGGACCGCATCGACGGCTACCCCGACGAGGTCGACAAGCCGACCTTGGCGACACGCGGCAGCGAAGACACCCCGATCGCATGGTTCTCGCTCAAACGCCTGCCCGGCAACGACCGCGACATGCACACCTACGGCGATTACGTCGAAAACGTCATTCAAGATCGCTTCGAGCGCGTTCCCGGCGTCGCCGGAACAAACGTCTACGGCGGCACCCAGCAGGAAATGCGCGTCATCGTCGATCCGGTCCGTTTGGCGAATTTCGGCCTGACCGTGCCCGAAGTCTTGGGCGCGCTACGCGGCGCGAATTCGTCGGCTACCGCGGGGACCGTGGACGAAGGCAAGCGCCGCTATGTGGTGCGTACCGAAGGCGAACTGACCACGCCCGAACAGGTTCAGGCCGTGGTGGTGCGCTCTCTCAAAGATCCCGTTACGGGTAGCGTGTCGCGCGTCACCGTCGCCGACATCGGCATCGTCACCACCGATTACAAAGACCCCACCGCGTTCATCCGCCGATCCGGCGAGCCGACCATGATGGTCAACGTCGAACGCGAAACCGGCGCCAACGTGATCGAAATCATGGACGAATTGCGTATCGCCGTGGCCGAACTGAACGCTGCACCGCTGGCGTCCGACAAGCTGGTCTTGGAACAGGTCTACGACGAAACCATCTACATCAAATCCGCCATCGACCTAGTGCAACAAAACATCTGGGTCGGCGGCACCTTGGCGGCGATCATCTTGCTGTTGTTTTTGCGTTCCGGCGCGGCGACCCTGATCATCTCCATCGCCATTCCGGTTTCGGTGATCGGCGCGTTCGTCGCCATGGCGGCGATGGGCCGTTCGATCAACGTGATCTCGCTGGCAGGCATCGCGTTCGCCGTCGGCATGGTGGTGGACGCCGCTATCGTGGTGCTGGAAAACATTTTCCGCCTGCGTCAAGAAGGCTCCAGCCAGCGCGAAGCCGCCTACAAGGGTGCGGCCCAGGTGTGGGGCGCGATCTTGGTCTCGGCGCTGACCACCGTGATGGTGTTCGTGCCGATCTTGATCATGCAATTGGAAGCCGGGCAACTGTTTCGCGACATCGCCGTGGCGATCTCGGTGGCGGTGGTGCTGTCGCTGATTGTTGCGGTAACCGTAATCCCCGCGCTCAGCAACCGCCTACTGACATCGGTCCCCGAACACAGCCCCACCGGCGTGTTGCACCAGGTCGATGTGCTGGCCGGACGGTTCACCGCCCTGATCGTCAGCTTCACCCATTCTGTGGCGCACAACCGCGCCAAAGCGTTGCTGGTGGTGATGACGCTGCTGATCGTCGGCGGCAGCACGACCTGGTGGTTGGCGCCGCAAAAGGAATACCTGCCCACCGGCAACCGCAACCTGATTTTCGGCTTCATTCTGCCGCCGCCCGGCTACAATCTGGAAACCACCACCAAGACGGCCCAGGAAATCGAAGATTCGGTGCGCCATTTGTGGGCGTCGGTGACCGGGGCTGAATCCAAACCCGGCGAACCGCCCAAAATGGAAGACTTCTTCTTCATCGCCCGTCCCGCCTCGACCATCGTCGGCGCGCGCGCGGTGGAGCCCGAACGCATCGCCGAATTGATCCCGGTGCTGCGTGAACCGGTGTTCAAGGAACCGGGTACGTTCGGCTTCATCCGCCAACCATCGCTGTTCGGTCGCGGCATCGGCAGCGGGCGCAACATCGAGCTGAACATTTCCGGCCCGGAACTCGAGGTGGTTTTGGCCGTCGCGCTCAAAGCCACCGGCCTGATCGAAGGCGTTTTGCCGCGCGACGACGGCCACCAGATGCGACCGCGACCGGGCCTGGAATTGGGCGCACCGGAAGTGCGCATCGTGCCTGATCCGTTGCGTTTGGCCGACAACGGCGTGTCCGCACGCGATTTCAGCCAAACCGTCGATGCCTTCAACGACGGCCTGCGGGTCGCGGAAATCACCGTCGACGGCAAGCGCATCGACCTTACCTTGGCGGGCCCGGAACGCAAGGTCACGACGACCCAAGGGATCGACAACCTGCCGGTGGTCACCCGTTCGGGGGCGATCGTACCGGTCAGTTCGCTGGCCGACGTGGTTGTGACCTCGGGCCCCACCGAAATCCGCCATATCGAACGCGAACGAACCGTTACTTTGCAAATCAGCCCGTCAAACGCCGTATCCCTGGAAGCCGCGATCAAGCTGATCAACGAACAAGTTGCCCAACCCCTGCGCGACGAGGGCTTACCCGAGGGCGTCCGCATCCGTCTGGCGGGCACCGCCGATCAGCTATCGCAAACCTGGGACGCAATGACGTTTAACCTGTTGCTCGCCATCGTCATCGTCTATCTGGTCATGGCGGTGCTGTTTGAGAGCTTCCTTTATCCGTTCATCATCATCTTGTCGGTGCCGTTGGCGACCGCGGGCGGCATGATCGGATTATGGGTGGTCAACCTGTTCACCCTGCAATCGTTGGATATGCTGACGATGCTGGGGTTCATCATCTTGGTCGGCATCGTCGTCAACAACGCCATCTTGATCGTGCACCAAACCCTCTATCACCGCCGCGAAGACGGCATGGGCCTGGAAGACGCCATCGTCGCAGCCACGGAAAACCGCATCCGCCCTATCTTTATGTCGACGTTGACCTCGGTGTTCGGCATGTTGCCGCTGGTGATGTTCCCCGGCGCGGGATCGGAACTCTACCGCGGTTTGGGCTCGGTGGTCGTAGGCGGGTTGACCCTGTCTGCGATTCTAACTTTGGTTATCATCCCGCCGCTTTTGACCCTGTTCGGCGGAGTCTTGGATCAAGGCCTATTGCAGGTGTTTAAACCTAAAAAAATTCGTAACAAAGCAGCGACTTAGCTCCAAATTGCAGTCGAACCTCATAAAAATAAACGATTTCCGCTGGCCCCTGTCGCCTGACAACGATAGTATATGCGTTTATTAGGATACAAAAATAAATACCCTTGCGGGAATCGTGGGTCAGACACTTCAGTTCATGAAGGCCACGTTAGGGGGGAGACGAGGGGAGTCGGCACCAACATGCGCCGTTATAACTGTCGGCGCGTCCGCGCAAATGCGGATCAAACCTGGGGGAACAGATAACCGTGGTTACGGAAAGACTAAAAACAATTCAGGCCAACGCACTGCGTGCGAGTACCCTTCTAAAGGCCATGAGCAACCAGCATCGAATGATGATTTTGTGTCAATTGGTGCCAGGTGAGAAATGCGTCAGCGATCTGGAAGAAATCATCGGACTGAGCCAATCGGCACTGTCCCAGCATCTTGCGCGCCTGCGCAGGGATTCACTGGTGCAAACGCGCCGTGAAGCCCAAACCATCTATTATTCACTTTATGGCGAAGAAGCCAGCGCGGTGATCGAAACCCTTTACGGCCTCTATTGCGGCCAAGACGCCACCTTGGTGGTGCACGACGCCGAAGAACCGAAAGTTAAAGCCATTTAAGGCTACCTTGGTGCGTTGCGCACTAGAGAGCTTTGCGTAACGGGTGCTGCCTAAAGGGTCAAAATGAAACGGGCGGGGAATATTCCCTGCCCGTTATTTTTTGTCCTAGAGGTGAGCGTTCAGTGAACGCCTGCCGAGCCGGAGCGCGTCTTGCGTTTGACGACCAGCTTCTCAGCTTGGCGCTTTTGCTTTTCGTGCGACACGATCCAACGCAACTCTTCCTTAAGCACATCGATGTGACGGCTTTCCGGTGCGCTGGCCACGGCTTGAATGATGCCTTGGCGGGTGGGCATGGGAAAGCTGTTGAAGTGTTCCAGCATTAAAAATTTGATACCCGGACGCACCGTTTCCGACAGCAACAGACTGGTGACCAGTTTTTGCCGCACGTCGCTTTGCAGGTTGCCGGCCTCGGTCAGCTTGATGAACTGCTGGACGAAATCGCTGGGCGTCATGTCACCGTCCAAGAGGGCGCGCAAGATGACCTTCAATGCGTGCGCATACTGGCGACGCGTTTCGACAATGAATTGCGACGTGCGGGTGCGCACGAACGCGATCGCCTTGGGCGAAAAGTCGTTTTCGGTAATCAGGTCGATGGATCGTTTGACCAGCGGATGGCGGGTCGTTTCGCCGACCAGCGCGCACACCCCCGCGACAAGTTTTTGATGTTCGGCCTTAGGCGACAAACGCGTCGCAGCGGCCAGCGCCATCGGGGATTCCGGATCGCGAGTAGCCATCAACGCCAACGGTAGCGGATCTTCGAATTCGGTCAAATCCAGATCGATGTTGACCAAGTGTTCCGGCAGCAAAATGCGCGTCGGATCGCCAGGCACACAGATCGGTTCCCCGCTGCGATAGCTCTCTTTGACCTGCATGGCGATATCGATACCGCCTTTGCTGATGCCTAAGTTGGCGCTCATCGTTTGGTCCTCATTTTCTTCAACACATCCAAAATGTCCGCATTGCTGGACGGCTGGAAACGTTTGTCTTGCAGTTTCAAAGCTTCGCCTGACGACCACCAAGCGCGAAAGCGCTGTGCGCCGACGCGCACGTCGCTTGGGTCCAAGTCGCGGTTGAGCACATCTTGATAGACCAGCGCGGCGTGCGCGGCCTCGATCGGTCCACGTGTAGAAGAACTGCATTCGCCCCCATTGTTCGCCACCTTATCCGCCTCATCCAGAAGATGCGCAAGCACCAAGGTTAAAAACGCCAGCTTTTCGCCCGGGATGTGCACCTTGGCCGAACGCCATTTGCTCACCGTGGGCGGGGTGACGCCGACAAGTTCCGCGACATCTCGCCCCGTCAGGCCTAAGCCGTCGAACGCATCGAAAACAGGCAAATGCCCGGATGCACCGGACCGCTCACCGTTCCCCTCGCGTTTCGCTTGGGCCACCTCGCATTCTGCTTGGGGTGCCACCGTTGCCGCCGAATCGGCTGCAGACGTCATGGCTATTCTCCCTTTTTAGCCCCTAAGAGTTATCAAACCCTTGATGATGCCTCAGACTTTTTCACCGAAATGCTGAAAGCGATTCGCCCAATCAGGGTCATATTTCGCCTCTCGATGCACACCGACACAGTCAACTTATGGGCCATTCTGGCAATCCGAACCACTACATATAGTGCTCAACCTCTGTTTTCTCCAGAGACAGTCTCAACTTGGTTTTGACTTACGATATATTGTAGGCCGTACAATATGGAGTAGTCACTCCATTGACACTACACTCCATCTATTATAGTTAAGAAGTCGTTTACGGACCTTTGATTCGGGGGCGCAAACCTTTGGAAAGCCGAAGGAAAACGTGCGCACCACAACCTGGACGCGGTCCGTCGTCGATGAATTCCTGGCCTGGGGGGCTGGATCGTGAAAACACCATTCGAACGCAATGTGCTCGGCAGCGAAGCCGACTTGAATGTGAAATCGCAGGAAAAGCGGTACACGGTTACTTTGGTTCGTCCCGGTGATTCGGAACACCTCAGTTACGAGATGATCACCGCGCCGGGCGCCACCGTCGCCGCGGTGCGCGCACGTCAATTTTTCCCCGGCGCCGATATTCTGTCCGTCACCCCGGTGCCCGATCCCTTGCCGGTGCGTGCCGCCAAGGACGCGCCGCACGCACCCAGCGCGCGGTTTATCCGCGGCATGTTTCGTCCGGCGCTGTTTTCCGACGAAAAAACCCTGCACAAACTGCTCGACTAACATGACGGGGGCGTTGTGACCGCAGCCTCGCCGTCCATAAACTCACCGTCCAAGCGCATCGGCATCGATCTCGGCGGCACCAAGATCGAGGGCATCTTGCTCGACCAAACAGGTGCTGAGGTCGAACGCACCCGCGTCCCCACCCCGCAAGGCGATTATCTGGCCACCGTTCAAGCCATCGCCGACTTGGTGAAGCGGTTGGACGCCCTTGCCGCCGAAATGGACGGCATCGAAGTGCCCACGGTTGGCGTGGCGATTCCCGGCGCGGCGTCGCTGGCGACAGGACTGATCAAAAACGCCAATTCGGTCTGCCTGATCGGCAAACCGCTGGACCACGATTTGGCTGAGGCGATCGGGCGCACGGTGCGGCTCGCCAACGACGCCAATTGTTTCAGCGTTTCCGAAGCCGTCGACGGTGCGGCGGCGGAGGCTTTACGCGCAAACCAACAAAACGGGCCGGCCGTGGTGTTCGGCGTGATCCTCGGCACCGGGGTCGGCGGCGGCATCAGCATCGGCGGCCATCCGCTGACCGGCGTCAACGCCATTGCCGGGGAGTGGGGCCACAATCCCCTGCCCTGGCCCGAAGATTCCGAACGCCCGGGTCCGCCATGCTATTGCGGCAAACACGGGTGCATCGAAACGTTTTTATCCGGCCCAGGTATGGAAAACGACCACCACGCCGCCACCTGCGCGCGCTTGGTAAGCCCAGAAATCGTCGCGCGCGCCGCCCAAGGTGACGCCGCCTGCGAAGCCACGCTGCAACGCTACGAACAACGTCTGGCGCGGGCGCTGGCCAGCGTCATCAACGTCTTGGACCCCGACGTGATCGTTTTGGGCGGCGGCCTGTCAAACATCGCCCGGCTTTACGAGCGCATCCCCAAACTCTGGGGGGACTGGGTGTTTTCCGACAAAGTCGACACCCAACTGGTGCAAAACCGTCACGGCGACAGTTCCGGCGTGCGTGGCGCGGCGTGGCTGTGGGCTTAGCTGGCTTACGCAACCTCCATTTGGGTGTGCGGCGAAATCATTACACAACCATAGATTATCGTAATCGCTTTCAGCGAGTATTGCTTCCCCCTTGTTCCATAATGTCCTAATGTTAGGGCGCAAGGTCGGACAAGGGTTCGAAACAAGAACCTAACGCACTGGAAAACTATAATAATATTTCGATGGGCTTTGAGTTCATGGGACAATTCTACATTCGCTATTTTCGCGTCCTGAACGCGAAACTCCACATGGCCGCTTGGGCTGCAGCAATCACTCTGCTTGGTTTGCCGTGGTCAGCACTCGGTCAGGATGCCGGGTCGTATATGTCGGTTGACACCTTTGTCACAACCCACCCAGGCCAGGGCACACTAATGTCGCACTTCGCGCAGGTGGTGCGTCAGTCAGAACCTCCACGCGCCGTCGCAGATGCCAAGCCGGTACGTATCGCGTTGATTTATCCGGGGCTGCAAGCGTCGGATTACTGGCGGCGATCAGTGGACTCGTTCGAAGCGCGCCTCAAGGCTGCGGGCCAACCCTATGTGCTCGACAAGTACTTCACCAAACCGACCATCGAAGTGCGCAAACAAGCCGAGCATTTGGCCCAGGCGTTGGAACAAAAGCCCGACTATCTGGTGTTCACTTTGGATGCACAGCGCCACAAGTTGCTCATAGAGCGCGTGTTGGCACACGGCACGCCGAAGCTGATCTTGCAAAACGTCACCACCCCGCTGAAAGCCTGGAATAACCGCCAGCCGTTTCTCTATGTCGGCTTCGATCATGTCACCGGCACGCGCATCCTTGCCGATCACTTCGTCAAGGCGACCGGCGGATTCGGCGATTATGCAGTGGTGTGTTGGTCGCGCGGCTACATCAGCGAAATGCGCGGTGAATCGTTCGTCGCTGCGATGAAAAACGTACCCAACCTGAACTTGAAGGCCTTTTTCTATGCCGGCTCGACCCAGGAAGCGGGACGCACGGCTGCGTTGGCCGCGCTGAAAGATTTTCCCGATTTGAAATTCATCTACGCCTGTTCGACCGATCTTGCCTTAGGCGTCGCAGACGCTTTGCGCCAGGAAAACCGTCAAGATCGAGTCATGGTCAATGGCTGGGGCGGCGGCAGCTCGGAATTGGCCGCCATCCAAAAAGGTGAGCTCGACGTCACCGTGATGCGCATGAACGACGACAATGGCGTCGCCATGGCCGATGCGATCGTGCTCGACCAATCGGGCACCCCAGGGGCGGTGCCGACCGTGTACACGGGCGATTTTGCTTTGGTGACGAAAAATCTCACGCCTGCGGCCATCGACGACTTAGAGATCAGGGCTTTCCGCTACAGCGGCCAATGAGGCACATGCAAAAGAACGACAACAACACTCCTGCGCCACGCCGCTCGGTATCACTAACGACCTTGGTGTTGGCCTTGGTCTTGGCGCCACTGATCATCCTATCGGCGGTGCAAGTCTCTCTGTATTACTTCAGCTCCAAGGAAACACTCGAAGCCGAAGTGCAAAGGTCGTTCGATCACAGTAACAAAACCGCCCACCTGTTGACCAAGAACAAACTCGATTATCTCGCCCACCTGATCGTGGACGAAGCCGAAAGCCCGCGCCTGATCAATGGCTTCAAATCCAATGACTCCGCGGCTCTTCAAGCGGCCTTGAGCGAATGGACCAACGGCGAAGCGGGACAGCACTTCGAGCTATTGATGCTGCATGACAGCACTGGCGCGATGCTAGCGGATTTAAGCCCCCCACTGATCAACAGCAAGGTCTTGCATAAAGCCATCAACTGCAGCGTGTCGGCGATCGGACAACGCGCTTGGCGCATCGTCACCGCAAACGACAACGGTAAGGAGCTGGCGGCGCTGATCTATCAGGTGCCCGTGATTGGCACCACCATCGGACGCGTCCAAGGTGTGCTGTGCGCGGGCATTCTGCTCAACGACAATTTGGCCTTCTTGCGTGAATTGAAGGATGCCTCATCGGCATCCGGTGTGGCGCTGTTGGCCGATGGGGTATTGCTGTCGACCGACACATATGGCGCGGCGCAATCCATCGAACAGCTGACCGCGGCCGTCAAGCTGGCCGAAACCGGCGACATATTGGAAAGTGGCGCGTACTTCTTGTCGCACACGCCCCTATTTCAAGACCAGGCCGGCACGCGCCTGACCATGGTCATCGCCCTACCCAATACCGGTTTTCAAAATCTGCGCCGTCACTATCAACAAGGCACCTTGATCGTACTCGCCCTGACGATTGTGTTTATTTCCCTTGCCGCGTGGATATTCCGGTTTGTCGCGCTGCCGTCGCTTTCCGGCTTGATGGATTACGCCGCACGCGTACACAGTCAGCAAAGCACCGTGTCGTATAGGGACGGCATGGTTCGGGAATACAATCACCTGGGCAAAACCTTGCAAGTGATGGTCCAAGAACTGCAACACAGCAAAAATCACTTGGAATTCCTGCTCAACGAAATTCCCGTCGGATTGGTTCTCGTCGACGACCAGCAACGCATGCACTTTCGCAACAAACGCTTCCTCGAGATGTTCGGCTACACCGAAGAGGATGCGCCGACGTTGGATTCATGGCGGCGCCAAGCCTACCCCGATAACGCCTATCGCGCCAAAGTCATCGAAACGTGGAATGACGCCGTCGGACGCTCGGTTCGCGAAGGCACCGAAATCCCGCCCATGGAATACAATGTCACCTGCAAGAACGGCGACATCCGCACCGTAGAATTTTCCGGGATCACATTCGACGGCCAATTCCTCGCCACCCTGATCGACTTGACCGAGCGCAAACAGGCCCAAAAATCCCTTTATCTCTACGCCAACGCATTCGAGCATAGCGGCGAGGCGATGCTCATCACCGACGCGCACAACCGCATCCAGGTCGCCAACCCGGCTTTTTGTCAACTAACGGGATACAGCCTTGAAGATGTCATCGGGCAAGATCCGAAAATCCTTTCGGCGGGACGAACCCCGCCCGAGACCTATCAAGATATGTGGGCCGCGCTCAATCACAGCGGATTTTGGCAAGGCGAGATTTGGGACCGCGACAAATCCGGCACCATTCATCCAAAGTGGGCGGCAATTTCCACCATCCGCGACGACAACGGGCATTTAACCCATCACATCGCCAGTTACACCGACATCAGCGAACGCAAAGCCGCCGAGGAACGGATTTATCGTCTGGCTCACCACGACCCGCTAACCGGCTTGCTGAACCGTTTCAGCCTCGAAAGCCGCCTCGAACAAGCCTTGATGACGGCGCGGCGCGAAGGCAAACGCGTCGCCGTGATGTTCATCGACCTCGACCGCTTCAAGGTCATCAACGACACCCTTGGTCACCACATCGGCGACAACTTGCTGGTCGAGGTCGCCCACCGGCTCAAGGACTGCGTACGCGAAAGCGACATCGTCGCGCGCCAGGGCGGAGACGAATTCGTCGTGGTCATTACCGGCATGGACGATCCCTCGACGGCGGCGACGATTGCGTCGAAGATTTCACGAAATCTCGCCGCGCCCTATGCAATCAGCACCCACGACCTCTACTCGACCCCCAGCATCGGCATCAGCTTGTATCCATCCGACGGCAAGACTGTGGACGAGCTTATGAAAAATGCCGACACGGCCATGTATCATGCCAAGGATCTGGGGCGAAACAACTATCAGTTCTTCTCCACCGCCATGACCGAAGAGGCTCAGGATCGTCTGGACATGGAGCGCGACCTGAGCACCGCGCTGGTCGACGGCCAGTTCCAACTTTACTACCAGCCGCAAATTCGCACCGCCACCGGCGAAGTGATCGGCGTCGAAGCGCTGGTGCGCTGGAACCACCCGACCCGCGGCCAAGTCCCACCGTTCAAGTTCATCCCCATTAGCGAAGAAAGCGGCCTGATCGAACCACTGGGCAGTTGGGTGCTGGATGAAGCCTGTCGACAGTTGGCTGAATGGAAAGGTCAAGGCATCGCTGGCATCCGCGTCGCGGTCAATCTGTCGCCGCATCAATTGCGTTCGGCGACATTGGTGGCTCAGGTGGAAAATGTGCTACAAACTCATGGTTTGTCCGGGCCTGACCTGGAATTGGAAGTGACGGAATCCGCCGCAATGGACGATCCCCACTTGGCGGTCGAACAGTTGAAGGCATTGCGCTCTCTGGGCGTCAGCCTCGCCATCGACGATTTCGGCACCGGCTATTCGTCGTTGGCCTATCTGAAGGTGTTGCCGATCCAGGTGCTCAAGCTCGACCGCAGCTTCGTCGCCGACATCGGCACCGGGTCCGACGACGACGCGATCAGCGCCGCAACCATGGCGATGGCGCGCAACCTCAAGCTCAAGGTTGTTGCCGAAGGGGTCGAAACGGAATTGCAAAGCGAATTTCTCGCCAGCCACGGCTGCGACATTTTGCAAGGCTACCTGTTCGGCAAGCCCCACCCGGCGGAGGTCTGGACGGAACAGTGGCTCGCAGAAAAAGCCCGCGCGTCCGACACAAAGAAATCCACGGCCACCGCATCCTGATCTCGGCCACGGCGCGATCCAATACCCCTACGAACATCTCCCGGAATTCGCTGCCCACAGGGCGGCAGATTTTGCCGCACTCGGCATTTTTTGCCGAGCCGATGCCAAGCTAACATATTGTTTTTAAACAAATTTTATTTTGGCACAAAGGTTGCCTCTTTCCACAAGCAACATTCGCGAGCTGCGCGGATCAAAAAAACGCCGTCCATATCAAATCAACCGGACGGTGAAAGTGTGGGAAAAGGATTGGGATCATGGGCAACCTCTTGAGCTTTCCGGTCAACGCCTGGGATCTGGCGCGCGACACGGACGCCACGTCCAACGAAAGCTTGCTTTCCGCGTTGGCGTTTTTGCGCGATTGCCTGGAAAACGACGCTCATACCCTGGACCATAAAACCCTCGCCCGATGCAAGGACGCGACCGAAAGTGCGCTCGGCGCCGCCCTGGCGACGGATCGCACACTGCGTCACCAGGCCCTGCGCATCGACGAGATGGAGCGCCTCGCCTATACCGACGACTTGACCGGGGCGTATAATCGCCGCGGCTTTCAGCAGGAGTTCCGGCGCGTCTTGGCCGCCGCCGCACGCTACGGCGAAACCGGGGTTTTGGTGTACGTCGACCTCGACGGCTTCAAACCGATCAACGACACCTACGGCCATGCCGCCGGCGATCATGTGCTGCGCGAAGTGGTCCGCACATTGAACGAAAACGTCCGCCCCAACGATCTGGTGGCACGCTTGGGCGGGGATGAATTCGCCGTCCTATTGACCCGCACCGATTGGCAAAACGGACTGGAGCGCGCCGAAGTTCTCAAGCACATCCTCAACACCAAATACGTCAACTGGAACGGCAAGCATATCGCGGTGCGCGCCAGCCTCGGTTTTCAACGCTTCGGCCCCGACGACCAACATGACCACCTGCTGAGCCAAGCCGACAGCGCCATGTATGAAGCCAAGCGCGTACGCACCGGCGGCACGCCCTTGAAGGAGCTGCAATAACGCTAAAACCACGCCCCCATCACCGATCGGAACGGATAAGCCTTCCATGACCGCTTTACCCCTCAAGCCCCAACTCCCGCCCTCAGCCACATTCGTGGCCGGGCGGTCTTTTTTTCCGTCGGTTTCGGATGGAGGTTGAAACCGTGAGCACCCCGACCAAGCCCGTCATTTGGCCGCCAAAAAGCAAGCCCGCGCGCAAACCGGGCCGCAACGTGGTGGTGTTCGAACCCGCCAAACCGCCGCAAGAGGTGCCCGGCAGCGGCCGCGTGCTGATGGAAAGCCCGCTGAAGCAAATCCTCGCCAACATCAATGCCCGCGCCATCACGCCGCGCCAGATGCAGGCCCTGAGCCTCGATCTTTACGCCAGCGGCATCTTGAGCTGGGAAGAACACGTCGAATTGGTTTTTCAGCCCGACCTGCATCCCGATTTCGCCCGCACCATCGGCGCGCTCACCGGTGAAAAAGCATTGCCCGACCAGCCCCGAGATTTCGTTCAGGTGTGGGAACAAAAGCTCGACTTCGAACGCCGCTTCGCCCCCGCCACCAGCCAAGCCAAGGAACGCGCCTTGTACATCCTATCGATTTTGCGGCGTATCGAACCGCCCGCGAGCTTGCTCGCCTAATGTCGGTTCCCTGACCTCAGGGGACCTTCCGTCCCGCCCCCATGCCACGCTCCGCTCAGCCCCGGCATGGTGGCGGGACGCCTTACGCCCAGCGTACAACCGTGACATACTCGACGTCCGCACCCTTGGGAGAAACCGCATGTCTTTTATCCGCACCCTACTACTCGGTGCTAGCATTATGGGTACCGGCGTTGCAGGCGTCAGCGCCTGGGCTCAACAGGGCGGCCCCGGCATGGGCCCGCCCCCCGAAGCCCGCCAAGCCTGCGTCGGAAAATCCCAAGATGCGCCGTGCCGTTTTGTAACGCCACGCGGTCAAATGTCCGGCATTTGCGGCATGCCGCCGAGACAAGCCGGCACGTTACTGTGCATGCCCCGTGGTGGTGGTCCTGGCGGCAGCCCGGGAGGAGCACCGGGAGGCAGCCCACAAACCATGCGCCCCCACGGTGCGGACATCGCGGCCAAATTCGCCGGCGCGAAGACGGTTTCCAGCCGCGTGCCCGACACCCAGCAAGGCAGTTGCTTTTCCACCACCGCCAAAATTGCCTGCCCCGGCAAAGGCCAAGCCTTGTATGGCCAAGACGCGCACTATCACGGCCCCGCCCCCAGTTACACCGACAATGCGGACGGCACCGTGCGCGACGCCGTCACCGGATTGTTGTGGGAAAAAGCCCATCACGCCAAACGGTTGGGATATGGCGAGGCGAAAGCCGCATGCCAGCGCTTGACGATCGGCGGACGCACCGACTGGCGGCTGCCGACCATCAAGGAATTGTTTTCCCTGGCGGACTTTCGCGGCTCGCAACGCCGACGTTTTTTCATCGACGATGTCTTCGACCTGGCCGAACCCGACGCCAGCGTGCTGCAAGGCGACCGCTTCGCCGCGACCCATTCCACACAAATGATGGGCCAGACGTGGTCTTCGACCCTCTACACAGGGGTGCATTACGGCCGCCCCGGCGTGGAGGCGGCGTTCTTTTACAATTTCCTCGACGGCCACATCAAACAAGCCCCGACACACGGCCCCACGGGATTGTTCTACCGCTGCGTCAGTGGCCCCGAATGGGGCGCGAACGATTTCGTCGACAACGGTGACGGCACCGTCACGGATCGCGCCTTGGGTTTGACGTGGCAGCAATCGGACGACGGACAAAGCCGCGACTGGCCCCAAGCTTTGCGGTATTGCGAAAACCTCGCGCTCGCCGGGCATGACGATTGGCGCTTGCCCAACGTCAAGGAACTGCAATCGATCGTAGATTATACCAAAAACGATCCGGCGCTCGATCAACGTTACCTGCGTCAAAGCGACAAGGGCGCGTGGTTTTGGTCGTCCACCACCCACGGCGACAACATTTCGATGGCGTCTTACGTGTGCTTCGGCAAATGCGTATCCTCGAGCGGTATCGATACCCACGGTGCGGGCGCGCAGCGGAGCGATCCGAAGACCGGCGACCCCAGCCGTTGGACATCGCTGGGCGGACAGAAAGACGCGGTGCGGATTTACAATGCGGTGCGCTGCGTGCGCTGAAGATGAGGAAGCGGAACATGAAAGCAGCATCGCCCGTAGTGGCCATCTTGATCGGCGTGATGTTGTCGTTTGGCACCGAAGCGGCGGAACACCTCAAAACGCCCCATCAGATCATCGGCCAGTTGCGCCTGCGCATCACCTCGATCGGCCAGACCACCAAGGACGTGCACGACTATGAGATCGCCACCCAGGCCGCCTTGGACGACCTGCACACGTTCATCGAAACCGGCCCCGACCTCACCGGACTGACGGAAAAAGACAAGTGGGGCAAGACGCCGCTGAACCTCGCCGCCTATCTGGGTTTCAGCGAAATCGTCACGGCCCTACTGGCCCAGCCGAGCGTCGCGATTTCACTCAACGAGCCCGACGACACCGGCGTCACGCCTTGGACCTACAGTGTCTTTGCCGCGCGCCAAAGCGCGTTTGCGTGCAATCCGAAAATCTTCACCAGTCCGTTTTCATGGGCCCCGTTGCATCAAAGCCAGGCCTATTACACCGCGCGCGATCCCTACCCCGTGGTGCGCAAATTGCTCGAAGACGCGGGCGCGCATCAAGACATGGCCCAGGCCAAACGGCAATGGAACGAGATCTGTAAATACCAATCCGACGAGGTGCGCGCCGAGCTCGAAGCCACCCCGGATTTACAGCCTGCCGTCATCGAAGCCGGACGACGCGCGTTGGACGCGTTTTTGAAGAAGATTCAACGTCGATAAAATCAACCGTGCTTGTTCGCCCTCATCCACGCCAATTCGCTGTCCGCAGCGTGGGCGGCGGTCAGGGCGCTGTGCAGTTCGGCGTGATCGGTCATGCCGTCTTGGTCGATCATGCGCGCCGTGACTTCGGCCAGGGCTTGGCGCAATTGTTGGGCGCGCAGCATGCGCACGGCGTCGGCGGGGATCGGCTGATCGTGATCGAGGTTCGCGGTCGAGAGGTTGCATGCATCCAGATCGTTGCTGTTGTAGCCCCGGCACGCCAGCGGGCGCACGGGATAAATGGTGCACGACTGGCTATCGGGGTCGAGAAACGCGCAAAACACCTGCTTGACCCAACGCGTACCGGGATCGAGCTCGCCGACCTCGGCGGCGATCTCCGCGACCCGCGCCATCAGCGCGGTGAAAACGTCCGGGGTGCGCGTTTGGTGCAGGTGGCGCACGATGGCGAAGGCCTCGGCGACCTCCACCCCGACGTGGGCGGCGCAGCAGCTGCCGCACCCGGCCTTGCACGCCAGCTCGTACGTCGGCATGGACGCGGTGTTGGTTTCATAAAGATCGAAGGCGTACGCGCCCGCATCCGACAATTGATGACGTTTGGGACGTTTGCGCAGGTGGCTGCGCATGTCGCGCACCAGCCACTCAACCGCAGGGTCCCGCTCAGGCATCATTTGCTGTCTTCAGGGGCCTTTTCAGCGTCACCCGCATCGGCGGTTTTCTTTTCCGCCTTCGGCAGCGGCGCGAGCTTGATGTGCAGTTCGCGCAATTGATGATCGCTGGCCACGGCGGGCGCGCCCATCAGCAAGTCCTGAGCCTGCTGGTTCATCGGGAAGGCGATGACTTCGCGGATGTTGGGCTCGTCGGCCAACAACATCACCATGCGGTCGATGCCCGGTGCGGAACCGCCGTGGGGCGGTGCGCCGAATTTGAACGCGCTGAGCATGCCGCCGAACTGTTCTTCGACCACCTGGTTGGAATACCCGGCGATCTCGAACGCCTTGTACATGATTTCCGGCAAGTGGTTACGAATTGCGCCCGAGCTCAATTCCACGCCGTTGCACACGATGTCGTACTGATAGGCCAAAATGTCCAGCGGGTTGTCGCCCATCAACGCATCCATGCCGCCTTGAGGCATGGAGAACGGGTTGTGCGAGAACTCGATCTTGCCGGTTTCTTCGTCGAGTTCGTACATCGGGTAATCGACGATCCAGCAGAATTTGAACTTGCCGCTTTCGCGGATATCCAGCACGTCGCAGACCTTGTCGCGGGCGAACCCGGCGAACTTGGCGGCGAGGTTTTCCGTCTGACAGACGAAGAACACCGCATCGCCGTCGTTGGCGCCGGTTTGCGCCTTGATCGCGGCGACGCGATCGGCATCCAAGTTCTTGGCGATGGGGCCTTTGGTTTCGCCGTCTTCGCCGTAGATGATGTAGCCGAGGCCGCCCATGCCCTCTTCACGCGCCCAGTCGTTGAGCTTGTCGAAGAAGCTGCGCGGGTGGCCCGCCGCACCCGGCGCGGGAATGGCGCGCACCACCGAGCCCTTTTCGATGTTCTTGGCGAACAGACCGAACCCGCCACCGGCGAAGTGTTCGGTGACGTCGGTGATGATCAGCGGGTTGCGCAGGTCGGGTTTGTCGGAACCGTACTTGAGCATGCTGTCTTTGTAAGCGATGCGGGGGAACGGCAACGGGGTGACTTCACGCTCGCCACCGAATTCCTCGAAAATGCCGTGCAGCACCGGTTCGATGGCGTTGAACACGTCGTCTTGGGTACAGAACGCCATTTCGTAGTCGAGCTGATAGAACTCGCCCGGCGAACGGTCGGCGCGGGCGTCTTCATCACGAAAGCACGGTGCGATCTGGAAGTACTTGTCGAAGCCCGACACCATCAGCAACTGCTTGAACTGCTGCGGCGCTTGGGGCAGCGCGTAGAACATGCCCGGATGCTGGCGCGACGGCACCAGATAGTCGCGCGCGCCTTCCGGCGAGCTGGCGGTGAGGATCGGCGTTTGCATTTCCAGGAAGCCCTGATCGGTCATGCGCCGCCGGATCGAAGCGATCACCTGGCTGCGCAGCACGATGTTGGCGTGGACCTTTTCGCGGCGCAAATCCAGGTAACGGTGCGTCAAGCGCATCTCGTCGGAATAATCTTCGTTGCCCGCAACCTGCATCGGCAACACCGCGGCGGCGCTTTCGAGATGGAAGTCCTGCACCACCACTTCGATTTCGCCGGTGGGCAGATCGCGGTTAACGGTGTCTTCGGTGCGCTGCACGACCTTGCCGGTGACGGTGATCACGCTTTCGGGACGGGCGCTTTCGATCTGGGCAAACAGCTCGTGAGACGAATCGATCACCACCTGGGTGATGCCGTAATGGTCGCGCACGTCGACGAACAACAGACCGCCGTGATCGCGCTTGCGGTGAACCCAGCCCGAAATACGTGCCTCAACGCCCGCATCTTCAAGACGGAGCGCGCCACAGGTGTGTGTACGGTAGGGGTGCATCGATGATCCTTACATCTCAAAAACAAAGCGAAAACGGCGGCGGAAACGGACCCGCCGTCACGCGTGAAATCGGCGCAAAAGCACACCTTTGAGGGCGGTTTGTCAAGGAAAGACTGTGCAAACGAGGCAAAAAGTCCGATCAGGCGGGCAGCTTCATGGAAATGCCGATTTCCACGCCGCGCCCGCCCGGGCCGACATCGACGCTGAGACGCCCGTCGACAAAGCGCGAAACGGCATTCGCGGCGGCCAAAAGACCGTTCCCGGTTCCGTCGGCGCGGGTCGAAAGATCTGGGTCGTAGGCGCGGTTTTTCAGCACCCTGCGCACCTGTTCCAGCTTTGCCGCGCTCATGCCCGGACCGTCGTCCAACACCGTCATGCACAAGTGATCGCCGCGCCCCACGGCGCTGACGCTGACTTTGCGCGCCCCGTTCAAAAAAGCGTTGCGGGTCAACTCTTCCATCGTGTCTTCCATTTCCGACGGCGCGCGGGTGTACACCGTGCGGTCGATGCCGTCGCATTGGATTTCGACCTCGCCTTTAAGCTCCTCGCCGACCCGCTTGGCCGCCGCCAACCATTGGGCAACGGTTTCCGCTTGGTGCAGGCGCGCGCGGTGACCGGTTTGCGCGATGGCGTCGAGGTCCGCGAGACGCTCAGTGATTTTTCGCGCCGCCTCGCTCAATCCGGCTTGCACCTGATCCACATCGGCGCGGGTTTGCACCACGTACAAGACCTGAAGATGCAGCAGCAGGTTTTTGAGACCGTGAAACAACCCACGCACATCGACGCCGTCTTGCATCGACTGTCCCGCACCGTGGGCGGGAACCGGCACCAGCATGGCTTGCCACCCGCCGTAAAGCCCTGGGCGCCCCCAAGCCTCGACGTTCTCGCCGCCGACGGCAAAGAGACTTAGCGCCGGTTCGTTTTTCAGGTTGGAGAAAAATTCGACCGCGGTACGGGTGGAGTTTTCTTCCACGCCGATGGCGCGCACCAAATCTTCGACGGTGGTGAAGTGACGTTCCGCCGCTGGACCGTTGAGGGCGAAAAATCGGTCTTCGGTGGGCGCGATCAACATGGTGCTGGCGGCGTTCGTGACGAAACTGTGCGCGTGAATGACCTGTTCGGAAATGTCCGGTATCAACGCCGGTGCGCCATCGACCGTACGCAACACCTCGCCATGTAGTTCGTGCCAGTCGTTGATCGGCGCGTTGTGGGCGGAAATAATCGGCCGCAAACTGGGATTGAGGTCGATCGGCCGCCAGTGGTCGCTGGCATCGCCCATTTCAAAGGTGCGCAGCATCGCCACCATGCGTTCCGCCACCGTCGTGACGCGCCCGCTCATGTCGGCGCTCAACCGTGAAATCTCGCTGTCGCCTTGCCCGGCGAACAGGCGCGGCAGATCTTCGATCACGCTGTCCAGCAACGCCCGCGTACTGGGATGATCACTTGTGGGAACATCCAGCCCTTTCACCAACGCCTGCGCCAAAGTGCGGGTGCGCCGCGCCACATCCTGAAACGCGGTGACGTCGAACAGGGAAAACTGCACCTGATCCTGCCGCCCGCCATCGCGGCGGCGCAACACCATGCGAAACCGTTTCCCGTCCGTGCCCGACAACGGCTTGAGGATCGTCATCGCCGCGCCCGGCGACAATTGGCTGGCGTCTTGTACGATCAAGCTGGAAACGCCCGAGGCGATGCCAAACGCCGCCATCAACGGTTCGAAATCCGTAATCGCCCCATCGGGATCACCGCCATCCAAAAGGCCGTGAAACTCGGCCCCGCCGGCGGTCCAGATCAATCGTCCGGTTTCGGTGCAAAACACACCGAACAAAGGCCGCGCGTTGGTGACATGGGTCAAGCACGCCAACAGGTAATCGGCGACATCCCAGGATTCTTCCACGCTGACGGGATGACCGACGATGTCTTCAAGCTTCACCGCGTTGGACGTATTCATCTCAAATGCTTCCCGATCCACCACAAGCTGAATGCCGGGGCGGAATTTACCACAATTTCACAAGGGATATTAAGGGCTCAAACGTGGCTTTTATTTGACGGTTCCGAATCTAACCAAAACCGTGTAAAAGCGGAACCATCATGATTTTAATCACCAAAACGGCAGACCTCATCCAGTTCTGCAATTCGCTCAAAGGCACGCCCTTCGTCACCGTGGACACCGAGTTCATGCGTGAAAGCACCTATTGGCCGCAGTTGTGCCTGGTCCAAGTCGCGGGTCCCGATGACGCCGCCGCCATCGATGCGCTGGCGCCGGGCATCGACCTAGCGCCGCTGTTCGATCTGATGGACGCGCAGGAAACCTTGAAGGTTTTTCATGCCGCGCGCCAGGATCTGGAAATTTTCTACCACCTGATGGGCCACGTTCCCGCCCCCTTGTTCGATACCCAAGTCGCGGCGATGGTGTGCGGCTTCGGCGATCAGGTCGGTTACGAAAACCTCATCGCCAAGTTGACCAAGGCGCGCATCGACAAGTCGTCGCGCTTCACCGATTGGTCCCGCCGCCCATTGTCTGACAAACAGATCCATTATGCGCTGTCGGACGTCACCCACCTGCGCGACGCCTATCGCAAGCTGGCCAAGCAACTGGAACGCAACGGCCGCGAAACGTGGTTGGAATCGGAAATGGAGGTGCTGCGCTCACCCGCCACCTACGAAGGCGATCCCGATCAAGCCTTCAAACGCATCAAGGCGCGCAATCCCAAACCCCGCGTGGCCGCACTGCTCAAGGAACTTGCCGCGTGGCGTGAACGCGAAGCGCAGCGCCGCGACGTGCCGCGCAACCGCATCCTGCGCGACGACGCCTTGATGGAAATCGCCCACCACGCGCCGAAAAACGCCGGCGATCTGGCGCGCACCCGCGGACTGGGCGATCGCATGGCCAACGGTCCCGCCGGCGCGGAAATCCTCAAGGCCGTCGAGCGCGCGCTGTCGATCCCCGAAAACGAGTTGCCGCAAACACCCAAGCCCGTGGACCTGCCGTCGGGCATCGGTCCGGTGTCGGACCTGTTGAAGGTGTTTTTGAAGATGATCTGCGAAGAAACAGGCGTGGCGCAAAAGCTCATCGCCAATTCCGCCGACATCGACAAAATCGCCGCGTTCGGCGCGGATGCCGACGTCGAAGCGATGAAGGGCTGGCGTTACGAGATGTTCGGCGAAGCCGCCGTCAAACTGCGCTCAGGCGAAATGGGCCTTGCCATCAAAAACAAAAAAGTCGTTCTGCTGGACAACCCCAACGGCGATTGAGCTTCCAGCGTTGCTGAAGCCTTCAAGCACCCCCATATAAGGCCAACCCTCACGCTTCTTTTCATTGGGATTTGAGCATTGGCCAGAAACAGCGCCGCATTCGACCGACCCAAAAGTCGCGACTTCCGTTATCTTCGCCGCACGGCCGGGTTCTTGAAACCCTATACGCCGCGCGTCATCGCAGCGGCGGCGGCGCTGGTCGTTACCGGACTGGCGGTACTGGGGCTCGGCCAAGGGCTCAAGGGCCTGATCGACGGCGGCTTTGCCGACGGCGACGCGCAGGCGTTGGACCGCGCGCTGTATCTGCTGCTGGCGCTGGCGGTAATCATGGCGCTGGGCACCTATGCGCGGTTTTATCTGGTGTCGTGGTTGGGCGAACGGGTGGTGGCGGATTTGCGCCGGGCGGTGTTCGACCAGGTGATGAGCCTGCATGCGGGATTTTTCGAAACCACCAAGACCGGCGAGGTGCTCTCACGCCTGACCACCGACACCACCTTGCTGCAATCGGTGATCGGATCAAGCGCCTCGGTGGCATTGCGCAACGCGCTCAATCTGGTCGGCGGGGTGATCATGCTGTTCATCACCAACCCCGGCTTGACCGCGATGGTGTTGCTGGTGGTGCCGGTGGTGGTGGTGCCGATTTTGGTGTTCGGACGGCGCGTGCGCAAACTGTCACGCGCCAGCCAGGACCGCGTCGCCGACGTCGGCGCGTTCGCTGAAGAAACCATCAACGCCATGTCCACGGTGCAGGCCTTCACCCACGAAGACGTCGACCGCAAACGCTTCGGCGCGGAAGTCGCCAATGCGTTCGACACCGCCATCATTCGCATCCGCACCCGGGCCGCGTTGATGGCGGTGGTGATCGTGTTGGTGTTCGGCGCCATCGGGGTAATCTTGTGGATCGGCGGTCGGCAGATGCTGGCCGGCGACATCACCGGCGGCGAATTGGCGGCGTTCATCTATTACGCCACGCTGGTGGCCTTTTCCGTCGGCGTGATGAGCGAAGTCTACGGCGAACTCCAACGCGCCGCCGGCGCGACCGAACGCCTGATCGAATTGCTGGAATCCGAATCAGACATCAAGGCCCCGGCACAACCGCAAGCCCTGCCCCAGCCTGCGCGCGGCGAGGTCCGTTTCGACGACGTCACCTTCCATTACCCTTCGCGCCCCGACCGAGCGGCGCTGAGCAACTTCACCCTCGACGTCAAGCCGGGCGAGACCCTGGCCCTGGTCGGCCCGTCTGGTGCGGGCAAGTCGACGGTGTTTCAGTTGCTGCTGCGCTTTTACGACCCCAGCGGCGGGCGCGTGATGCTCGACGGCGTCGACGTGCGCACGGCGGACCCCAAGGACCTGCGCGAACGCTTCGCCCTGGTGCCGCAAGATCCGGTGCTGTTCGGCGCCAACGGTTGGGACAACATCCGTTATGGCCGCCCCGACGCCGATGACGCCGCCGTACGTCAAGCGGCGGAGGCTGCGGCAGCGGCGGAATTCCTCGACCAATTGCCCGAAGGCTTCGCGACGTTCTTGGGCGAAAAGGGTGTGCGTCTTTCAGGTGGCCAGCGCCAACGCATTTCGCTGGCGCGTGCGTTGCTGCGCGACCCAGCGGTGCTGTTGCTGGACGAAGCCACCAGCGCCCTGGATGCGGAAAGCGAACGGTTGGTGCAAGCGGCGTTGGAAAAACTCAAGGCCGGGCGCACCACCTTGGTGATCGCCCACCGCCTCGCCACCGTGGTCGGCGCGGATCGCATCGCGGTGGTCGACCATGGCCGCATCGTCGCCACCGGCACGCATCAGGAGTTGCTCGAATCCAGCCCGCTTTACGCCCATCTGGCGGCGCTGCAATTCGACGTCAACGTCAACGGCAAAGGCTCATAAAGAGGATTCCAACATGTCCGCGAAATTGACCGATGACGATGTGGCCCGCGCGGCGGAACGCACGCTCAATCATTACAACCGTTCCGCCAAGGGCTTTCGCGAAGGCACCTGGGATCACGACGTGACGCAAAACTACGACGCCTTGCTCAGCGAACTGCAGGGCGAGCCGCCGCACAGCGTGCTCGACCTCGGCTGCGGGCCGGGGCGCGACTTGGCCTACTTCAAATCCCAAGGGATCGAAGCCGTGGGCCTGGACGGGTCCAAACAGTTCGTCGCCATGGCCCACGCCGAAACCGGCTGCGACGTGTGGCACCAAAACTTCCTCGCCCTCGATTTGCCCACTGAGCGCTTCGACGGGGTGTTCGCCAATGCATCCCTGTTTCACGTGCCCAGCCGCGAACTGCCGCGCGTGCTCAGTGAACTTTACGCCACGCTGAAACCCGGCGGGGTGTTGTTTTGTTCCAACCCGCGCGGCGACAACCAGGAAGGCTTCAATCAAGAACGCTACGGCTGTTACCACGACATCGACACGTGGCGCGATTTCGTCACCACCGCAGGCTTCGTCGAAATTCGTCACTATTTCCGCCCGCCGGGTTTGCCCCGTCATCAACAACCGTGGCTGGCGACGGTGTGGCGAAAACCCCTTTGACGTCGCGGTTGAAACCGCCCCCGCCTCACCTCACATATAGCGCACATTCCTGCCCCAACGTTTAAAGGCTGACCATGCGCGCGCCATCTAAATACACCGCATCCCAAACTCACCTTGATCTGGGACCGCGCTTTTTTCAGCCCGTACCCGCCGCGCAATTTCCCAAGCACGAGCTGCGCTTTCGCAATCAGCGCTGGGCCCATCACGTCGGTTTGGACGATTTGAACGACGACGCCTGGGTTGATCATTTCGCCCAATTCAAGGCCTTGCCCGACAACCTGCCCGAACCCATCGCGCTGGCCTATCACGGCCACCAGTTTCGCCACTACAACCCCGATCTCGGCGACGGGCGCGGTTTCCTGTTCGCCCAGTTGCGCGATCCGCTCGACGGCCGTTTGCTCGATCTCGGCACCAAGGGCAGCGGACGCACACCGTGGTCGCGCGGCGGAGACGGCAAATTGACCTTGAAAGGCGCGGTGCGCGAGATCCTCGCCACCGAAATGCTCGAAGCATTGGGCGTCGACACCTCAAAAACCTTTTCCGTGGTCGAAACCGGCGAGGCGTTGACCCGCGGCGACGAACCGTCGCCGACCCGCAGCGCGGTGCTGGTGCGTCTGTCCCACGGCCACGTGCGCATCGGCAGCTTCCAACGCCACGCCTACCACCAAGACTTGGACGCAATCGAGACCTTGGCCCGCCACGTCGCCAAGCATTACCTGACGGATATCGACGCCGACGCGCCAATGGCCGAACTGTCCGTCGAGCTGGTGCGCCGCGTGGCGACGAACACCGCCCGCACCGCCGCCGACTGGACCGCCGCGGGCTTCGTGCACGGCGTCTTGAACACCGACAACATCAACGTCACCGGGGAAAGTTTCGACTACGGCCCTTGGCGGTTCTTGCCCCAGATGGACCCCAATTTCACCGCCGCCTACTTCGACGATTTCGGCCTCTACGCCTTTGGCCGCCAGCCCGAAGCGGTGCTGTGGAACGTCTCACGCTTGGCGGAATGCTTCGCCCCGTTCGCCGCTGAACAAGACCTCTCCAACGCCCTGGCGGGCTTCGACGACGCCTTCAACCGCGCGCTCAACACGGCGTTGAGCCGCCGCTTTGGCATCGACGCGCAAGACGGCAAGCGCCTGGAACTCGGCCTGCGACTGTTCCCCGCCATGCACAAAGCCGAAGCCCCGTTCGAACAGGTGTTTTTCGATTGTTACGGCGGCACCGCAGCGACCCGTAAAGACATCGCGCGTCAAACCTATGCCGACGGCCCCCTGAAAAACCTGGTCCGGGACCTCGCCACCTGCGCGCCTGCCGACGGCATCACGCCGGATCACGCCTACTTCCAAGGCGACCGGCCCTGCACCATGTTGATCGACGAGGTCGAACACATCTGGGACGCCATCGCGCAAAACGACGATTGGTCGAGACTGGAACAAAAACTCGCAGCGATCGCGGCGATGCGGGCGGCGTATGAGGGATAGAGACCTTATTCCATCTTGCCCTTCAGTCCCAAGGCGCGGCCCAGGGTTTTGAGGCGGCGTTGCACCGCTTCGCTGAGCAGCGCGTCGCGGTCTTCTTCGTCGACCAGGAGTTGGAGGTTGTCCTCGCCGAGTTCCAATCTGGTTTTGTTGAGCACGCCCGGCGCACTGCCGGAGATGGTGTGGGCGAGGCGCAACGCCAGACCGGTGACCTTAATCCACGACAATTGACCGACGTCGAGCAAGCCGAGGATCGGACGGATCAGCGGATCGCCGAGATCGCCGTTTTGGCGCACGTACACCGTCGACGCCAACAACGCCCGGTCGGCATGGGTCAAGCCGGCATAGGGCACGCGCAGCACGCGCAGGAACGAGTGTTCGGCCCGGTAATCGGGATGTTCGTTCCAGCCGATATCGCTCATCAAACACGCGGCGTAGCGCAAGCGTTGTTCGGCCGGGGTTTCGTCCGGATAGAGCGGCGCCATCCATTCCAGCATCTCACGGCCTTTGACGGAAAACCGCCCGGTGCGCTCGGCCATGGTTTTGCACGCGCTGAGCAATGGATCTTGGTGACGCATGGTATCGGGCAGGCACGACAGCAACACCCCTTCGCGCATACCGAAACCGGAAAACTGCAGCTTCGCGGCTTGACTGACGACGAGCATGCCTTCCAGCGCGGCGGCGGCGAACGGTAACGTCTCGACACGTTTTTTCGGCACGCCGGGAATCAGGTCCAGCGAATGCCGACCTGCACCGCTGATCAGATGCATGATCTTCAACGCCGCCTCGGCACCGATGGTGAAGTTGTCGACCACGTGCAGCGGATGGCTGGTCTGATCGATGAGGATGCGCGCCAGCGCGCGCCATGAACCACCCGCAGCGTACAATGTGCGGCCCTTGACCGATTTCAACCATTTGAGTTCGGACAGGGCCTCCAGCACGATCGCGCGGGCGCGCTCCGGGTTGCCTTCGGCGGCTTCGGATAACCGAATGTGACCGAACGGCAAGGTCGCCGAATGGGTGAACGAACCGCTTTCCAAACCGACCAGATCGAGCGAACCGCCGCCCAGATCGCCAATCACACCATCGGCACGCGGCACCCCCATCAGCAAACCCAGGGCCGCGTATTTGGCTTCGTCCTCGCCACTGAGAATTTGGATATCGTGACCGATGGAATCGTGAATGCGGGCGACGAATTCTGGACCGTCAGCGGCCTCACGAACCGCCGCCGTGGCGACCAGTTCCAATTCCGCCACGCCCATCGCCTTGGCCAAGCCGACGAAGCGCTTGATCGAGCTCAGCGCGCATTCCACACCGGCCGGATGCAGCACCCCGCTGGCGCCGAGGCCTCGCCCCAGCGCGCATTGAGCCTTTTCGTTGTACATGGGGATCGGCAAGCGCGTCGGCGCATCGTAGACCACCAGCCGCACGCTGTTCGATCCGATATCAACCACGGCGACGCGACCATGCGCCTCGCCGGGTTTTGCGCTCGCAATCTTATTCATTCCCACCCCGCTGCGTTAGGTTTAGTCGTCGTCGGTCCGCTTGCTTTTGGCTTTCGCCGTCCGGCCGGATTTGGGACGGGTGCGGCGCGCCGCCGTGCCCCGGCCGGAAACGCTTTGGTTGGTCATGAAGTAGTGATGCACGTTCAGACCGCCGTCGGTGTTGATGCGTTGATACGATCCGTCCGGCGCGAGGGTCCAGCTTTGTTCGGTATCGCGGAAATTCAACACCATAATCTCGTCGAGCACTTGGCGGTGCACGGTCGGGTTTTCGATCGGCACCAGGGTTTCGACGCGACGGTAAAGGTTGCGCGGCATCCAGTCGGCCGATGAAATATAGACCTTGGCGCTGCGCGAGGGCAGTTCCTGGCCGTTGGCGAAGGCGACGATGCGCGCGTGCTCCAGGTACCGCCCGACGATGCTCTTGACGCGAATGTTTTCCGACAACCCCTTGACCCCAGGACGCAAGCAACAAATGCCGCGCACCACCAGGTCGATCGGCACACCTGCGTTCGAGGCCCGATACATGGTGTCGATCAACACCGGATCGACCACCGAGTTCATTTTCGCCCAGACCCCAGACGGCTTGCCGGCCTTGGCGTTGGCAATTTCGTTTTCGATCAGCGACACCAGTTTGTCGCGCATGGTCAGCGGCGAATAATAGAGCTTTTCCATGCCTTCGGGGCTGGCGTAACCGGTCATGTAGTTGAACAGTCGCGCGGCATCCGCCGTCAGTGCCGGGTCGCAGGTGAAGAACGACAAATCGGTATAAATCTTCGCCGTGATCGGATGATAGTTCCCGGTGCCGTAATGCACATAGGACCGCAAGCCCTTGGCCTCGCGGCGCACCACCAGGTTGACCTTGGCATGGGTCTTTTTGTCCATGAAACCGTAGATGACCTGCACGCCGGCGCGCTCCAAATCGCGCGCCCAGCGGATGTTGGCTTCTTCGTCGAAGCGTGCTTTCAGTTCCACCATTGCGGTGACCGACTTGCCCGCTTCTGCGGCTTCGATCAGGGCTTCGATGATGGGGCTGTCGTTGGATGTGCGATACAGCGTCTGCTTGATCGCCACAACCTTGGGATCGCGCGCGGCTTGGCGCACGAACTGCACCACCACGTCGAAGCTTTCATAAGGGTGGTGAACGATCAGGTCTTTTTTGCGCACGGCCTGGAACACGTTGCCGCCGAAATCGCGCACTCGTTCGGGGAAGCGCGCATTGAACGGTTCGAACAACAGGTCGGGGCGTTCCTTGACGATCAATTGCGACAGGTCCGCCATACCCAAGATACCGCCCAGGCGGAACACGTCTTCTTCGTCGACGACGATTTCATCGCAGACCACCGAACGCAGTTCATCGGTCATGCCTTGGTTCAACGTCAAACGAATGACCGAGCCGCGGCGGCGACGCTTGAGTGCAGTTTCGAACGTGCGCACCAAATCTTCGGCTTCTTCGTCGATTTCCATTTCGCTGTCGCGGATGATGCGGAAATTGCCGATTTGCAGCGGTGCATAATTGGGGAACAGACGGTCGAGGAACATCTCCACCACTTCTTCGATGGGAATGAAGCGGATCGCCGCGCCCGGCAAGCGCACGAACCGTTCGACCAGGTGCGGGATCGGCAAAAGCGCGCGCAGTTGTTCTTCGGTGTTGCGCCGTTGCAGCAACATGACCAACGAGAAACCCAGATTGGGAATGAACGGGAACGGGTGCGCGGGATCGATCGCCAGCGGGGTCAAAACCGGAAAGATGTGGTCGAGGAAATAGCTTTCCAGCCACTTAGTGTCGCGGTCCGAAAGCTCCTTGTGCTTGAGAACCTTGATGCCCTCCTTATGCAACAGGTCCTTGAGAACGATCCAGCAATCTTGCTGGCTTTTCATCAACTGCTGCGCCGCTTCGTTGATGGCGATCAACTGTTGGGCCGGGGTCAAGCCGTCTTCGGAAATCGTCGAAATACCCGCACGCACTTGGCCTTTGAGACCGGCGACACGGACCATGTAGAACTCATCGAGGTTGGCGGCGGAAATGCTCAAAAACCGCACCCGCTCCAACAGCGGATGAGATTTGTTCATGGCTTCTTCCATCACACGGGTGTTGAAGGCAAGCCACGACAGTTCGCGGTTGATGAAACGGTCGCTGGAATTCAAGCTGATCCGGGAAATATCGAGGGAGTTCATAGATGGGACCCTTGCGCGCAAAATTTTTGCATATCTCTTGAATGTGCATCCCGATGAGGGACGCGTAAGTGGACATACGGCATGGAGAATTTCCCGGCTGGACACATCACAGGATGCATCACCGTGGGGATATGAAATTCCCCCACCACTTTAATCGCTTAGAAGCAAAATGTCATGCCCGCGCACGCCCTATCGGCGCGTGACGCAAAAAATTCAAATACCTCGCTCAAAAGACGATTGAAATCTTGTTTGCGCTGCACCACATTCTCTCTATATCCGACTAAATTTGTCGGAAATATTTCGAGTTATGCACGAAATATAAACTCAGGCCGTCACCCTAACTGTCCCCCCAGGGTGACGGCCTCTTTTTTGTCCTGCGTCAGCTGATTTTATGAGTGGTTTAGTGTTCGTGACCGCACCCGCAACCGTGTCCGTGCGCATGATCGTGATCATGATCGTGGTCGTGCTGGGCGAACTTCAAGTCGTTGACGGAAGCGTATTCAACCGACGTCAACGTGCCATCTAGATCTACGACGACGATATCGCCGGTGATGACGCGCGACGAGTCGGGGTTGGTGTTGAAAAAGTTCCAGATGAAGCTCGCCCCCAAAACCTCGCCGGTCCCTTGCACGATGGTTTGGTCTTGCTGGGCACGGGCCATAAAATTGTCCAACAGGGTACGCGCTTTCAGCAGGTCCTCTTCGCCGTAGCGATCGATTTCCCCTTGGGCTTCGTTCAGATCGACCAGGAACTTGTCGAAGGCCTGATCGGAAATGACGAAGTCCGCAAGCAGCCCCGCGCTGAAATACGTCACTTTACGCATGGTGTCCTCGCGATGCCCCCGGAAGCCGAGGGCTGAAAAAGTTAAAACGTGCCGGGATAAGCCCCGCCGTCGATCAGGAAATTCTGCCCGGTCAGATAACCGGCTTGGGCTGAGCAGATGTAGGCGCACAAATCGCCGAATTCTTCCGGCTGGCCGAAACGCCCGGCCGGGTTTTGCGTGCGCCGCGCGTTGGCGACTTCTTCGGCCGTTTTTCCTTGTTGCTTGGCACCGGCTTCGATGGTCGCGTGCAGACGGTCCGTATCGAAGGGCCCCGGCAGAATGTTGTTGATGGTCACGTTGCGACAGACCGTCTTGCGGCTCAGCCCGGCGATGAACCCGGTCAAGCCCGAGCGTGCGCCGTTGGACAGACCCAAGATATCGTTGGGCGCTTTGACGGCGGCGGACGTGATGTTGACGATGCGGCCAAACCCTTTGTCCATCATCGGGTCGACGGTCGCTTTGATCATGAAGATGGCGCTGAGCATATTGGCGTCGATGGCTTTGATCCAATCATCGCGATCCCAATCGCGAAAATCGCCCGGCGGCGGACCACCTGCATTGTTGACCAAAATGTCCGGGGTCGGGCATGCGGCCAGAACGGCGGCGCGGCCTTCTTCGGTGGCGACGTCGGCGATCACCGGGATGACCTTGACGCCGGTATCCTCGGCGATGAAACGCGCGGTATCCATCAGAGGCCCTTCGGTACGCGCCGCGATCACGACATCGACCCCTTCGCGCGCCAGGGAATGCGCGCAGGCGCGGCCCAATCCTTTGCTGGCGGCGCAGACAATCGCGGTTTTACCTTTAAGTCCCAAGTCCATCTGTCATTCCATATCGTTAGGTTTTTGATTTTCCAACACGCTTCGCACCAAGGGTACGGTGATGGGGCGTTTTTGCGCCAGCGCTTGCGCATCGATGGCGCGGATCAAGTTGCGCACCGCCGAAAACGACCGGTCCATGCGCGCCAGCATATACGTCAAAACATCCGGGTCCACGCCCAATTGCCGATCGGCGAACTGCTTGACGATCAAGGCGGTGATCAGGGCGTCGTCGGGCGGGCTGATTTCCGCCACCGGCGCGGTGTTCAAACGCGAGCTCAGGTCTTTCAAGTCAATAGACCAGCGCGACGGCGGGCGTTCCGCCGTCATGAGGATTTTAACGCCCTCTTCGCGTGCCAAATTATAAAGATGCAACAGCTCTTCCGCCAACCCCGCGTCGAGAAACGTTTCCACGTCTTCCAACACCAAGGCCGTCGCGCCGGACAATACGCCATCGGCGCGCAACGTCCGCAAGTCGTCCACGCCGACCATGCGCGCACCGCTGTGGGCCTGAAAGACGTGCGCCAAGTGGGTCTTGCCCGCCCCCTCGGGGGCGGCAATGGCCAACACCGGGCCCGGCCAGTCGGGCCAGCGCTCGACCCATTGGATCGCGTCTGCATTACACGGCGCAACCAAAAAGTCCTCGCCGCCCAACGCCGGTCTCAGGTCGAAATCAAAGGGGATTTGCTTCACAGGCTGTTTCATGAACCCGTATATAGTGCGCATTGGCGGTAACGGCCAATGGCGAAACGCACCAAGACGCCAATCACCGAGGCGACCGGCACGGCCAACAACACCCCGGTGAAGCCGAACACCGAACCGCCCGCCATCAATGCGAAGATGATCCACACCGGATGCAGCCCGACGCGTCCGCCAACCAGATTGGGGGTGAGAAACGCCGCATCGACGGTTTGCCCAAAGCCAAACACCGCCGCCACCAGAAGGAACGACAGCGGATCGCTGAACTGCATCAGGGCCACGACGAACGCAACCAACAGGCCGATGATCATGCCGACATAGGGCACGAACGCCAAAAGGCCGGTCAGCAAGCCGATCAGCAATCCGAAATCCAACCCCACCAACGTCAGGCCGGTGGCGTAAATGGTGCCTAGCGCCAAGCACACGGTCGCTTGACCGCGCACAAACCCGGCAATGGTGGCGTCGATGTCGCGAAACTGGGCGCGGATCGTCTCAGCCGATGAACGCGGCAACAGGTCGTCGACCTTAGCCACCAAAATGTCCCAGTCGCGCAACAGGAAAAACGCCACCACCGGCATGATGAACAACAGCGACAGGGCGTTGACGAAGGCTTTGCCACCGAGGAACAAGCTTTTCAGGACATCCAGCAGCCACGATACGGCGGCGCCGGTGAAGGCACCCGCGCTGTCTTTGAGCTTTTGAATTTCCGCCGCGCCAAGTTCCTGTTCGATCTGCTTGACCAACGGGTCGAGCAAACCATGCGCCGCGTCCAGCGCCTCGGGGATACGCGCGACCAGCCCCGTGATCTGGGCCTGCAACAGCGGAAACAAAACCACGCCAAGGGCGAACACTGCGACGAAAAAGGTCAGCAGAATAAGTGCCGTGGCCGCCGAGCGCGATTTCAACACCGCTTCCAAGCGGTCCGCGAGAGGGTCGAGGAAATAAGCCACCGCAAGCCCCGCCACAAACGGCGTCAGCACGCTGCTGAGGGCGTAGAGCAAGAATACGAACACCGCAAAGCCGAAGACCCACACCACGGTCTGCTTTTCGCGGCTCATCCGCTGGGTCATTGATCGTCCTCCAACTGCGACCATCGGCGGATCCACACCACCGCGTAGCTCAATCCCGACAGCACCGTCGCCATGGCGGTCAAGATCACCACCGCGTCCAGGGCCTGGGCGAGATCGATGCCGTAACCGACGCTAGCCATCACCGCCGCCGCCAACACAATCTGCAAGGTCGTGTTGACCTTGCTGATCATCAACGGTTGCATGGTAAGCGAATGCGTCATGGTTTCAAAGAGCAACGCTCCGCCGACGATGAACACGTCGCGAAACACCACCATGATCACCAACCAATTGGGCAAATAGCCTTCGATACCCAACGACACGTAGACCGACACCAACAGCGCCTTGTCGGCCAGCGGGTCGAGATACTTGCCCAGTTCGGTTTCCATGTTGAAGCGCTTGGCGATAAACCCGTCCAAGGCGTCCGATATGCCCGCCGCGACGAACACCCAAAACGCCCACATCAGGTTGTTTTCCAGGATCAGCCACACCGCGAACGGTGTCGCGGCTATGCGCAGCAGCGTGATGATATTGGGGATGTTCACCTAAACGCCACCATCACTGCGCAGTGGGTTCAGGGGAAGCAGAAGTAGCCGCCGACGGCGCGATTTTCTGCGCCAGATACCACTGCCCGGCTTCTTCCCACAGTGCCAAGTCCGCTTGGTCGAGCGACAATGCCAATTGTTCCGCGTCACCGATGAAATGCAGGTTCAAACGCACCTGATCGCGGCGCAGCAACACCAGATCGGCGCGGCGCACCACCGCGACACCGTTGAGACGGTCGCGCACCCGGACCCAATCGCTCAAGCCGCGCACCGGCACGGACACCGGCAGCAGTTGCGCACTGCCCGCCTGGATCAGGTTGTCCTGCTTCCAATTGTCTTCGACCTGAGCGGTCAGTTGCTCGGCGGCGCGCTTCAGCAAATTGGGAATGTCGTCGCCCGGTTCCGAGGTAAAGCTTTTGACCACCGTGTGTTCTTGAAGGGCTGAGCCGAAGCGCGTCAAATAGACTTCCAGTTCCGGCAGGCCGTTGAACGAGTCCATGCGCAAAATGCCATGCGCCACCACCACGTCGCCGGCCTCGTAACGCCGGGCGATTTCTTCCAGGCGCGCCATGTCGCCTTCGATGGCCTGTTCCGCGCCGATGGTGCGCACGTCGTTCAAATCGCCGACCGGCAGAACCATCGGCACCAAACCTTGGCCGGGTCCGTTTTCGGCGTAGGCGCGCCACGCCGCGCGCCACGGATTGGGGTCGTCCCACAGCAGCAACGCGCCCGCGGCTTGGTAGACCGGCAGCAACAGCACCGGCTTGGACGCCGTTTCGGCGAACGGCAGACCATGTTCGTCCAGCAGCGCGCGCACCCCTTCGGCGTGAAAGCGGTAGGTGAGCTTGGCGATGTAGCGCACCGATGAGGTTTTTTCGTCCGTCACCGCAAAATCTTGCACCAATTCGGTGATTTGGTTGGTGGGGATGTCGGGCAGACGGTTGTGATAGGCTTGCAGGGTCAGACGCTTCAACAGCAGGTAAAAAGCCTTTTTCTCGCCCTGGGCCAAGGCCTCGACCCGCGCGGTGGTGGCCGAATCGGCGGTGACGTCGACGGTGACGTTGGAGACCTCGAACAGGCGCGGCGCATCGGCCCGGGCGTCCGTGCCCAAGAGCGCGAACAGCACGGCAAATACAAGCCCGTAAGCAGTTCCAATTCTCATCAACCGCGTCCCCTTATTCTGCGCCATTGCAAAGCGTCCCTAAATGGGTATGTTTCACCTGAAGAACACAGGCTAGGCACTGTTTTACCACGCTCAGCCATCATTACCAGAGCGGCGTTTGCGTCCGCCCCGTATAGCCATACGAGAACCAAGAGGAGCCCGCCATGTCCGGGGCAAATTACAAAGACGCCGGTGTCGACATCGATGCGGGCAACGCGTTGGTCGAAGCGATCAAGGGCGACGCCAAATCGACCTCGCGTTCCGGTGTGGTTTCCGGTCTGGGCGGTTTCGGCGCCATGTTCGACCTCAAGGCCGCTGGCTACTCTGACCCGATCTTGGTCGCGGGTACCGACGGCGTGGGCACCAAACTGAAGGTCGCCATCGCCATGCAGAGCCACACCACCGTCGGCATCGATCTGGTCGCCATGTGCGTCAACGATCTGGTGGTGCAAGGCGCGGAACCGTTGTTCTTTCTCGATTATTACGCCACCGGCAAGCTCGACGTGAAGGCCGGCAAGGACATCATCGCGGGCATCGCCGAAGGCTGCCGTCAATCCGGCGCGGCGCTGATCGGCGGCGAAACGGCGGAAATGCCCGGCATGTACGGCGGCGGCGATTACGATCTGGCGGGCTTTTGCGTCGGCGCGGTCGATCGCGACGCGGTGCTCACCGGCGACAAGGTGCAAGACGGCGACGTGATCCTCGGCTTGGCGTCCAGCGGCTTGCATTCCAACGGTTTTTCCCTGGTGCGCAAGGTCGTTTCCGACGCCGTGATCGGCGGCCCCGCCGACACCAAGATGCAAGCCGCGGTGCGCGACCACATCGTCGACAAAGCGCGTCTGGCCTATCAGGTCGAAGCGCCCTTCGCGCCTTTCAACGCCCAGGGCAAGACGCTCGGCGAGGCGCTGTTGGTGCCGACCAAAATCTACGTCAAATCGTGCCTGGCCGCGATCAAGTCCGGCGGCGTACATGCGCTGAGCCACATCACCGGCGGCGGCGTTTTGGAAAACATCCCCCGCGTGCTGCCCGATGGTCTGGCCGCCGAGGTCGACGCCACCGCGTGGGACACGCCCGATGTGTTCCGCTGGCTGCAACGCGAAGGCAACATCGCCGCCACCGAAATGGCCCGCACCTTTAACTGCGGCGTGGGCATGGCCGTGGTCGTCGATGCAACTAAGGCCGCCGAACTCAAAGCCGTGTTCGAAGCTGAAGGCGAAACGGTGTTTGAAATCGGCCGCATCATCCCCCGTCCGCAAGGCAACGAGGGCGTGGTGCTGCTGAACGCAGACAAAGCCTGGGGTTAACGGCGATGAAGCTTGCGGTGCTCGTTTCCGGTCGCGGTTCCAATCTGCAAGCGTTGATCGACGCCTGCGCGGCGGAAGACTACCCCGCCGAAATCGCCCTGGTGCTGTCCAACAAGGCCGACGCCTACGGTCTGGAGCGCGCCCGTCAAGCCGACATCCCCACCGCAGTGCTCAGCCACAAGGATTTCGCCGACCGCGAAAGCTTCGACGAAGCCATGAGCGCCAAGATCGAAGAAGCCGGCGCGGAACTGGTGTGTCTGGCGGGTTTCATGCGGTTGCTGTCTGACGGCTTCGTGCGCAAATGGCGCGACCGCCTGATCAACATCCACCCGTCCCTGTTGCCGGCATATAAAGGCCTGCACGTGCACGAGCGCGCAATCGAGGAAGGCGCGCGTTTTTCCGGCTGCACGGTGCATTTCGTGCGCCCGGCCATGGACGAAGGCCCGATCATCAGTCAGGCCGTGGTTCCGGTGCACCCAACCGACACCCCCGACGATCTGGCCGCGCGCATCTTGGAACAAGAACACGTCATCTATCCCCGCGCGGTCAAATTCATCGCCGAGGGCCGGGTCAGGGTCAGCGCCGAGCGCGTGCTGATCAACGATCACGCCGTGCCCGACGGCGCGATGAGCAATCCGGCTGGCTAATGCCTAAACGAACGCCGGGCCGTGAACCCAGGCGACCAGGGAGTGGCGCAAACCGCTGAGCACCGGCGCCACGCGGTGCAAGGTGGTGGCGGCAAACACCACCGCCGTGCCTTGGTCGCGCGGGGCTTGAAAGGGGCGGCCGTCGGCGTTGATTTCCAATTCACCGCCCGCATAAGCGTCGGGTTGGGTGAGTTGCACCGAAAGGGTCAGCTTACGCCGCCCCGCCGTGCTGCCCTGGCCGCGATCGATGTGCCAGTCGTAGTAATGACCGGGACCGTATGCGGCCATTTGCAACTGCTCGTCGAAACCGTCCAGCGCGTAATTGAACAGTTGGCGATTGGCGTCGGCGGCCAGACGCGCCATGCGCGTATCGACCCAGGCGAGGTCTTCGCGTTCGGGCACCCACACCAGCGCCGACTGGCGGACGTTTTGGTCGAAACGCCCCGCCACCAGACCGCCATTGACGGCGTCCAGTTGCGCGAACACATCGGTAAGATGTCGGCATTCGTCGGCGGAAAAGGCGTTCGGGATCACGATCCAATAGGCAAGGGAGTTCCCCCCACCCGCAGAAGGCGGCAAAACAGGCGTGACCGACCCGTGAGCCATATTCGGTTTTCCATGTAAGAGCCCGCACAACGCGCGCCGTTCAATGGCCTATATGCTCATTTCAGGCGTTTGGCGAGCCTTATTCATGGGCACGGCGCGAATCTTCCGGAGCCTCTACGCGCGCGTGCATCCCGTAATCGCGCATTACGGCCGCGACCCGCAGGCGGTAGTCCTTGAAAACGCCGCCCCGGCCTTCGGTTTGCGCGGCGCGGTGGCGTTCCAAAGCACGCCATTGCGCAACCGCGTCTTCGTCGCGCCAGAACGACAGCGACAGGATTTTGCCGGGTTCCGACAGGCTTTCGAACCGTTCGATCGAGATGAACCCGTCGATGCCGTCGAGCAGCGGGCGCAGCTCGGCGGCGAGATCGAGATAGTCCTGTTTGCGCACGGGGTCCGGCCAGACTTCGAAAATGACGGCGATCATTACCTATTCACTCCTGTTTGCTCAGCGATGCCCGAAAGGCTGCGCCAGTCATATTCCATTTGCCGGGCGACGCGCCGGGCCAGATCCAGACCTTCCAAGCGACGCACCAAGTGCAGAGACATGTCGATGCCAGCCGAAATGCCGCCCGACGTGACGACGCGGCCTTCGTCGACCCACAAACGATCCCGCAAAACATGGAGATCGGGGTAGCGGCGTTCAAGCTCGTCGATGTCTTCCCAATGCGTGGTGACCTCCAGCCCCGTCAACACGCCCGCCTCGGCAAGCAAAAATGCACCGGTACAGACCGATGCCGTCAATTCAGCGCCATCGTGGGCTTGGCGCAGCCACGCAATGACATCTGGGCGGGCGCATTCGTGATCGACCACGCCGCCGGGCACCACCAACACATCGGCCGGAGGGACGTTGGCAAAGTTGTGCGACGGGCAAAAACGGTATCCGCCCCGCGCTTGCACGATGTCCGCCCCGCTGCTGACGGTCACGACATTGAATGGCTGGTCTCGCCCGTCCTTGGCCGCCAGTCGATTGGCGACGGAAAACACTTCGAACGGACCGCCGAGGTCGAGCACCTCGATCTCGTCGAAAACGTAGATGGCAACGGTTTTGCTAATGATCACCCTGCTTTCAAAACCACAAAACTTATTGTTTTCAAAGGTTATTTCACAACCCAGACCACGCACCTATTTTTTGAGCTTCACCTGTGAGCACCCTCACTGGTGATTGCTCGAAATTACGCTATATCCTCGTGCGACGACAGATCCAATCAGAGGAATACTCAAAAGACCAATCAGGGGAACCGACATGCGCATTGGCATTCAAACCTGGGGCAGCCGCGGCGACATCATGCCCCTATTGGCGCTTGCGGATGGGCTGCAAGAAGCCGATCACGACGTCACCGTGTCGATCACCAGCATCGATGACACGGACTACAGTGAAACGGCGCAACGCCTCGCCCTAACGGTGCGGTATGTCGGCGGGCCGGTGATCGAAAGCGCGCCGGAACGCGCCCGCGTCCAAGCCGCGGTGTTCGCGCAAGCAAACCCGCTGAAACAGGCGCAGATGATTGTCGACAACCTGTTGGAACCCGTCGCGGATCAGATGTTCGGTGAAGCCGAGCGGTTGTGCCGCGAAAACGATCTGGTCATCGGGCATTTTTTTCATTATCCGTTACGCATCGCCGCTGAATTGGCGGGACGCCCCTACGCCAGCGTCATGCTCGCCCACAGCGTCATTCCATCGCGCTTCGCGCCGCCGTCAGGCTTGCCCGACTGGGGACAGACAGTCAATCGGGCATGGTGGTGGATAACCCGAAAACTCTTGAACAAATACATCAAGCCGTTCCCAGATCGAATGCGCACCGCGCACGACATGGCACCGGCGCGCGATCTGATCGACGATGTGTGGACATCGCCGGAACTCAATCTCATCGCCGTCAGTGGGGTTTTGTGTGCGCATCAGGACGACTGGGGCGCTCAGCACCGCATCTGCGGCGAATTCGGATTTCGCGACGCCACCGCCGAGCACACCCCGGATGCGCGATTGGAGGCATTTCTCAACGCCGGGCCGCCCCCCGTCTACGTCAGTTTCGGCAGCGTCATGAGCAACCACGCGACCCAGCAAAAAGACACCATCGACGTTTTGATGCAGGCCGCGCACTTGGCGTCGTGCCGGATGATCATCCAGGCCCCTTTGAGGCTCGCACACGAACCCGAGTCCCGCGATACGGTGTTGTTCGTCGACCAGAGCGCACATCATGCAGTCTTTCCACGTTGCGGCGCGGTGGTTCATCACGGCGGTGCGGGCACAACCCACACGGCGCTTCGCGCCGGGGTTCCGTCGGTGGTGGTGGCGCACATCGACGAACAGCAGTTTTGGGGCCGCGAGCTCCACCGCATCGGCGCGGCGCCAGCCCCCTTACTCAAGCGCACATGGTCCGCCCAAGCGCTTGCCCAGCGCATCCAGACAGCCTTGAACGACGAAAACATCCGCACCCGTGCGCGCACGGCGGCCAGCGTCATGCGCACGGAAACCCCAATCGCCCGGGCGGTGGCAGCGATTTCGGATCATTTTCGTATCCTGAAATAAAAAAGGCCGCCCCAATCCGGAGCGGCCTTTTAAATCTGAGGCGCTTTGACTTAACCGGCGATTTCGATGCCGGAGAAGAAGAAAGCGGTTTCGACGGCAGCCGTTTCCGGCGCATCGGAGCCGTGCACCGAGTTGTTCTGCACGTCGATGGCGAAGTCCTTGCGGATCGTGCCTTCGTCGGCGTTGGCCGGGTTGGTGGCGCCCATGACTTCGCGGTATTTCGCGATGGCGTTTTCACCTTCCAGGATTTGCACGACCACCGGACCGGACAGCATGAAGTCCACCAGTTCGCCAAAGAACGAGCGTTCCTTGTGAACCGCATAGAAGGCTTCGGCCTGATCGCGGGTGAGACGGATGCGTTTCTGGGCGATGATGCGCAGACCCGCGGCTTCGATGTAGGAATTGATCTTGCCGGTAAGGTTACGCTCGGTGGCGTCCGGTTTAATGATCGACAGTGTGCGTTCGACAGCCATGCTCAAGAGCCTTTTGCTGTTAAAGGAAATTTCGGCCCCGATCTCTAATATGCCGGGTCGCGGGGTTATAACCGGATCGTTCCGTGCTGACAAGAGGGGGTTTTCAGAGCCACGATCCCTGCGCGCGTGAGATGTTGTTTCCAGCGGCCGATCTGCGTGCTAAAAGCCCCGCCATGTTACACATCAACGACCTCACCTATCGCATCGGCGGGCGACTTTTGCTCGAAAACGCCACCGTCGCCGTCCCCAAAGGCCACAAAGTCGGTTTGGTGGGACGCAACGGCACAGGCAAATCGACCCTGTTCAAGCTTATCGCTGGCGACATTGCGCCCGACGGCGGCACCATCAACCTGCGCCAAGGGGCGCGGTTGGGCATGGTCGCACAGGAAGCGCCGAGCGGCCCGGTGAGCCTCATCGACACGGTGCTGGCCGCCGACACCGAGCGCACGGAGCTGCTGGCGGAATCGGAAGTCGTCACCGACCCCAACCGCATCGGCTACATCCACACCCGCCTGGCCGACATCGGTGCGCATTCCGCCCCGGCGCGCGCGGCGCGAATCCTTTCGGGTCTCGGCTTCGACGAACAGGCGCAACAAAGCTTCTGTTCCGACTTTTCCGGCGGCTGGCGCATGCGCGTGGCATTGGCCGCAGTACTGTTCGCCGCCCCCGACCTGTTGCTGTTGGACGAACCGACCAACCACCTGGACCTGGAAGCGACCCTGTGGCTGGAAAACTATCTGGCCAATTGGCAAGGCACCGTGATGGTGATTTCCCACGATCGCACGCTGCTCAACACCGCCGTCGACGAAATTATCCATTTGGAAGAGCAAAAGCTGGTCCGCTATACCGGCAACTACGACTTTTTCGAAAAGACCCGCCGCGAACGGCTCAGCCAGCAGGCCAAGAACCGCACCAAGCAATTGGCCGAACAGCGTCACATTCAAGAATTCGTCGACCGGTTCCGCGCCAAGGCCTCGAAAGCCCGCCAAGCGCAAAGCCGTCTCAAGCTTTTGGAAAAGATGGAGCCCATCGCTGCGGTGATCGAAGACAAGACCACCAGCTTCATCTTCCCCAACCCATCGCCCCTGTCGCCGCCGCTGGTGGCGCTGGACGAAGTGGCGTTGGGGTACGAGCCCGGCAAGCCGATTCTCAGAAACCTGGATCTGCGCATCGACATGGACGACCGCATCGCGCTGTTGGGCGCCAACGGCAACGGCAAATCGACCATGATGAAGATGCTGGCGGGCCGCCTTGCCCCCCAAGACGGTAAAATCGTCAAGTCCAAGAAACTCGAAGTCGGTTACTTCGCGCAACACCAGGCCGAAGAACTGCCCGAAGAAGAAACCGCCTACGAATACATGCAAGAACAAATGGAAGGCGTAATCGAACCCAAGGTCCGCGCCCAACTGGGTAAGTTCGGCTTCAACAAGGACAAGGCCGACACCCCCATCAAGAACCTTTCGGGCGGCGAAAAGGCGCGCTTGCTGTTCGCCAATATGAGCCGGTCCGCCCCGCACATCATGCTGCTGGACGAGCCCACCAACCACCTCGACGTTGATGCCCGCGAAGCGCTGGTGGCCGCACTCAACACCTACGACGGCGCGGTGGTTCTGGTCAGCCACGACCCCCACTTGGTCGAGTTGGTCTGCGACCGCCTGTGGCTGGTCGATGGCGGAAAATGCACCCAGTTCGATGGCGACCTGAACGATTACAAGCGCTTGTTGTTGGATGCTAGGCGCGGTCGCAAAGACGGTTCCGATGCATCAGAGAGCGCAGCCAAAAGCCCCAAGGGGGACAAGAAGGCCGAGCGAAAAGCCCGCGCCGACGCCCGCGCCGCCTCGAGCCAATTGCGAAAAAATGCGCAAAACGCAGAAAAAGAAGTCACCCGCCTGAGCATAGAGAAAGAAAATATCGAAAAGAAATTGGCTGATCCAAGTCTCTATTCCGGTGCCAGCGACGAACTGACGCGGTTGCAAATCCAACTTGGTAAAATCGAGAAAAGCCTGCAAACCGCTGAGATTGCCTGGCTTGAAGCCGAAGCGGCGATGGAAGAAAGTGACGCCGACAATTCATAATACCAATAAAGGGGTATTATTGCGTCACAAAAACGATTCAGAACCGCCAATATTTATCGTTGCGCGGATCTTGTAATCGGTTAAAACACGCAGCAGATGTAGAATGTGGGCGCTGGTAACTTTTTCTTCATTCAAGCCAGACAGTATTGAAGCAATAGAATCGCGCCGATTCGCAAGGGCATATTGCGAGGTGCGCGGGTTTGATATCTGTGATCGATTGAGCGCCTTTCAACGGCCTCATCTGGATTGCTTAGGGGCGCCCCCACAAGGGCATAAGGAAATGGTCAACTAGACCACATAATGGAGGTGGCCATGGCGGAAGCTTATTTAGAGCTGCTCAAGGCCTTTAATTTTACGGAAATGCAGGCGTGGATCGCCGTCATCAGTGCATTTCTGTTCACGAGTTGCTTGCTGGGCGGGTTTTTGAGCGCACTTGCGTACATCAACTCCAATCTGTTGCACCCTCGCCCGCTGAAGGAGCGCATCTCGTTTCGTCTGTTTATCCTCGCCGAAGTGGTGCTGTGGATTTTTGTATTCTTCTACCACGTGTTCATGATCGAAGAGATCATCTTGGCTCACGTTGTCTATTGGGTTTCGGCGACGATCATGATGGCGCTGCTGGCGATCATCGGTAGCCAGTTGATGATGGTGATCTTCAGCGGCAAGATGAAAGCGAAAGACGACGAGTACAAACGCCGTCAACGCGCCATCCGCGAGCAACGGCGCAAAGAGATGGACGAAGGCGTCGGCTCCAATCCCGCCGAGCGCGCCATGGCGCGTCGCCAACACAAACCCGGCTGATATAGATCTAAAAAAAGTCATAAAAAAAGCGGCGCCTGGAGCGCCGCTTTTTTATATCCGTATCGGTCTAAACTCAGGTTTCTTTTTTGCTCCACCCGCCCTGCTCGGTTTGTTGCCAATAGGTCAAGGTGTGGCCAGCGCTCTTGTACGCCTTCCAGCGTTCGCGCGCGACCTGCACGCTGTCGATGCTGTTGCCGTCGAACAGTTCGAAACAACGCTCAAAACCGTCTAAGTCCGCCACGGCGGCCCCATCGGTCAAAAACAAGAACTGGGCATCGTTGGGATTTTCATCGGTGTCCGTCAACCACACCGGCTGCTCTGTCGGATGACCGTCCTTTTTCGAACCGTGCGGCAACCAGGAAGCGGAATCGAACGTCCACAGCGCGCCATTGAGATGCTCGACCCGCTGGGCGGAGCCCGCCATCACCACCGCGCGTTTGCCGGCCTGAAGGGTCTTGTCCAACAGTTTGGGCAAGGCCGCTTCGAGAGGCGAACGGGTCAGGTGGTAAAAGGCGATCTCCGTCATCATCCAATCTTACTTTTCGAGCTGATTGGCAACCCAGCGATCCAACAGGCGTACACCGAACCCGGTACCGCCTTTGGGCGCAACGGGCTTGCCCGCTTTCGACCAGGTCACGCCCGCGATATCGAGGTGCGCCCACTTGGTGTCGCCGACGAAGCGCTTGAGGAACTGCGCCGCGGTGATGCTTCCGCCCCACCGTTCGCCGATGTTTTGCATGTCGGCCACCGAGGAGTTGATCATCTTGTCGTATTCGGGCCCCAGCGGCAAAGACCACACTCGTTCGTCCACCTCACGTCCGGCCTTGATCAGTTCCCACGCGAAATCGTCGTCGTTGGAAAACAGCCCTGCGTAGTGCGAGCCCAACGCAACCATGATCGCGCCGGTCAACGTGGCGAGATCGATCATGGTGTGCGGGTTGAAGCGTTCCTTGGTGTACCAAAGCGCATCCGCCAGAACCAGGCGGCCCTCGGCGTCGGTGTTGAGCACTTCAATGGTCTGGCCCGACATCGACGTGACGATGTCGCCGGGGCGCTGCGCGGTGCCGGAGGGCATGTTTTCCACCAGGCCCACAACGCCAACCGCGTTGACCTTGGCTTTGCGACCGGCCAAGGCTTTCATCAGGCCGATCACGACGCCCGCGCCGCCCATATCCCATTTCATGTCTTCCATGCCCGCCGACGGCTTGATCGAGATGCCACCTGAATCGAACGTCACGCCCTTGCCGATGAACGCCACCGGTTGATCGGCCTTGGCCGCCTTGGCGCCTTTGCGCGTAGGCTTGCCGTTGTAGTGCATGACCACCAGCTTGGGTTCGTGCGCACTGCCTTGCGCCACGCCCAACAGCGCGCCCATGCCCAGGCGTTTCATCTGCGCTTGGGACAGGACCTCGACCTTGATGCCCATTTTGCTGAGCGTCTTGGCTTGTTCAGCCAGGGTTTCCGGATACAGCACATTCGACGGTTCGGAGACCAGATCGCGGGTGAAGAACACACCATCCGCGACTTTGTCTTGCGGCGCGAACAACGCTTGTGCCTTGGCCGACAGCTTGCAATAGAACTTCACGTCGCGCAGCAACGGCGTGTCGTGGGCTTTCTTCTTGGTTTTGTACTTGTCGAAGGCGTAAGAGCCCAAGCGCGCGCCCAAGGCCACTTCCGCGGCCATTTCGTGGGCCTTAAGTTCGCAGCCTTCGATGTCGTCAACCAACACTTGGGCGCTGGTCGCGTGGGCCTTCAACGTCGAAACGATGCGTCCGCCCAAATCCTGCAACGCCAGGGCGTCGACCTCTTTGGCTTTGCCCAGCCCCATGCACACCACGCGGCTCAAACGTCCGCCCGGCGTCATCACCGTCAACGAATGATGTTTTGCGCCCTTGAACGTGCTGGCCTTGATCGCACGGGTCAGCGCTCCGCCTGTGGCATCGTCGATCGCCTGAGCACTGTCGGTCAGCTTGCGTCCTTCGAGAACACAGACAACGACGGCGCCGGCTTTGGGAACGGCGAGATTGGCGAACGAGATCTTCATGGAAAACTCCGTAATCGATAATGAGGTTGGCTGTCCCGAATATGGGGAACGCAAGGATCGTTTGCGAGCACTCTAACAACTCGGATCACCGGGCGGCAAACGTAAAAGCGCAACCGGGTTACCGTTCGGCGAAGGCCTCCGCTTGTTCCACGGTCTTGCGGCCCGCCGCCAGCCAAAAAGCGGAGCCCGGCAAGCTGGCCAAAATCATGACAAAACCGTAGAGGATCGAAATCGCCAACGCGCTTTGCGCGCCGACCCCCGCCAAAGCGAACATCGCCACCATGGCCCCCTCGCGCACGCCCCAACCGGCCAGCGAGATCGGAAGCGTCTGCGCCAACAGCACCGGGGGAAACAACAACAGACAATCGACAAGGGTGATATCCACCCCCAAGCCCATCGCCAGCACAAAAATGATCGCAGACAAATTCACGTGACCGAGCGCAGACCAGAACATCACATGCAGCGCATGACCTGGTTGCAGAAACATGCATCGTGCATCGGTCGCCAAGACGCTCAACCCGGCGACCAGACGAAAGCGGCGCAGGCCAAGGGGCAGACGGTCCAACACCATGATGGTCGCAACGCCGGCCACGGCCAAGACGGAAACCAGCCAAACGGTGCGCGCGAACCAATCCCCAACATTCAGTTCCGCCACGCCGAACGGCGTCATCACCGCCACCAGCATAACCAGCGCCAAAACCGTGGCGATGCGATCCAGCAACACACCGTTCACCGATGGCCCCATCGCCAAACCGGACCGATAAGCCATATACCCGCGCACGGCATCTCCACCGACAGCGGACGGCAAAGTCTGATTGAAAAATGCGCCGATATAGGTAAACCGAAAAAGCTGCCACCAAGGCAAATGCGCTTTGATGGCGATCAGAACCGCGCGCCAACGCAACGCACCGACGACCGTCTGCACAAAGCCGAGAATCAGAGCCACGGCCAACCACTCAGGGCGCAAGTCTAACATGCGTTCCACGGCGTCCCCTCCGCCAACCGCATGCATCAACGCCCACACCAAAGCGGCAGATATAACAAATTTAAGGATAAGCCCTGCCCTGTGGCGGTTAATCATATTCGAAATTCACTTCGCATCTATTCGTTTCAACCCATGTTCACGGGCATGCGCTTTGCCCCCCACGTTCCGGCCGGACCATCGAAAACGCCGCCGCACCGCGCACCGCACTTGGTGCAATGACCGTCGTCGGTCAAATTCCACTCCGACAGCACATACCAATCGCGTCCGATCAGGCGTTCGCCGCAACTGTGACAGTAGGTGCTTTCGGCTTCCAGGTCGTGGACGTTGCCGACATAGGCGTAGCGCACCCCGTTGCTGAGCGCAATGGCGCGCGCGCGCAACAGTGTTTCGTGCGGGGTTTTGACGATGTCGCGCATTTTCCAATCGGGGTGGAACGCCGTGAAATGCATCGGCACGTCGGGGCCAAGCTCCTTGGCCACCCATTTGGTCATGGCGTCCAATTCTGCATCCGAATCGTTTTCGCCGGGAATCAACAATGTGGTGAGTTCGAACCACACGTCGGTTTCATGCTTCAGATAAACCAAGGTGTCGAGCACGTCCTGCAAATGACCGGTGCACAGGCGTTGATAAAAGTCTTCGGTGAAGCATTTCAAATCGACGTTGGCGGCGTCCATGTGGCTGAAAAATTCCCGCCGCGGTTCGGGCGAAATATAGCCCGCCGTCACCGCCACGGTCTTCACCCCCAGTTCGTGACACGCGATGGCCGTATCGACCGCGTATTCGAGGAAGATCACCGGGTCGTTGTAAGTGAAGGCGACGCTTTTGCAGCCCAGGTCGTGGGCCGTGCGGGCGATCTGTTGCGGGCTCGCCTTGGCCGCCAACACATCGAATTCACGGGCCTTGGAAATATCCCAGTTCTGGCAGAACTTGCAGGTCAGGTTGCAGCCCGCCGTGCCGAACGACAGCACCGGCGTGCCGGGGAGAAAATGATTGAGCGGCTTTTTTTCGATCGGATCGATGCAATAACCCGACGAGCGGCCATAGGTGGTCAACACCACCTCACCGCCGCGCGCGGCGCGCACGAAGCACAGCCCGCGCTGGCCGTCGTGAATTTTGCACGCACGCGGGCACAGGTCGCATTGCACCCGCCCGTTATCGAGCGCATGCCAATAGCGCCCGCTGACGACGCTGTTGTTTTGGAACGTTTCGGTCGTGTTTTGCTCGCTCATGACACGCTCCCGGTTTCCTATTTGCTCCAATCAGTATACCATATAAAGATCATGAGCTTGGTACGTTCCCCCGCCGTCGCGGGTGCTTTCTACCCCGCCGACGCAGTTTCTCTTTCCGGCCAAATCCGCGCCTTTCTGGCCGAGGCCGGCGAAGAGGTCGGCGTTGCGCCCAAAGCCTTGATCGCGCCGCATGCTGGCTACATCTATTCCGGTCCCGTCGCCGCCCACGCCTACGCCCACCTGCAACCCTTGCACGACGTCATCACCCGCGTGGTGCTGTTGGGCCCGTGCCACCGGGTGCCGACCTTGGGACTGGCGCTGTCGAGCGCGGAGACCTTCCTCACCCCTCTCGGCCCGGTCGCCATCGACCACAGTCTGGACCAGACCTTATTGGACCTCCCCCAAGTTCACGTCTATGACGCAACGCACACCGCCGAGCACAGCCTGGAAGTCCACATCCCGTTCCTGCAAGTGGTGCTCGACGATTTCAAGCTGGTGCCCATGGTGGTCGGCCAAGCCAGCCCTGCGGAGGTCGCGGAGGTTTTGGATCGCGTGTGGGGCGGGCCCGAAACCCTGATCGTGGTCTCAAGCGATCTCAGCCATTATCTCAGCTACGACGCCGCGTGCGCCATCGACCGCAAGACCTGCGACGCGATCGAGCATTTGGACGTCGACGCCATCGGCGACGCGCAAGCCTGTGGGCGCATGCCGGTAAAAGGCCTGTTGCATCTGGCCAAGCGCAAAGGCATGTGCGTGCGCACCCTGGACCTGCGCAATTCCGGCGACACCGCCGGGCCGCGCACTCAGGTTGTCGGTTACGGTTCGTGGGGCTTTTGGGAGGACACATCCCAATGAACGTCACCTCAGAAACCGACTTCGCCGCCAAGACCCGCGCATTGCTCGACGCCCACGGCGATGTGTTTTTGCAGATCGCCAAGAATTCCATCGAGCAGGGTCTTAGCGCCCACGGTCCGTTATCGCCCGCTCTCGATACCTTGCCCCCGGAAATGGTCGAGACCGGCGCATGCTTCGTCACCTTGAACAAGGCCGGGCGGCTGCGCGGTTGCATCGGATCGCCCGAAGCATGGCGGCCGCTGGCCACCGACGTCGCCGAAAACGCCTTTCGCGCCGCGTTCAAGGACCCGCGCTTTGCCCCGCTGCAAAGCGACGAAGCCGATCAGCTCGACATTCATCTGTCCGTACTCAGTCCCGCAGAACCGTTCACCTTCACTGACCAGGCCGACCTGATCGCCAACCTGCGCGTCAACGAAGACGGCCTGATCATCGAAGACCAAGGCCGACGCGCGCTGTTTCTGCCGTCCGTGTGGGCGCAATTGCCCGATCCGGCGCAGTTTCTCGCCCACCTCAAGGCCAAGGCCGGTCTCGGCGCCGGACACTGGTCGGATAGTTTTAAAGCTTGGCGCTTCATCGCCGCCGAGACCGGCGCCGCGTGGCGAGACATCCCTGCCGAGAAGCATTGAACTGAAGCCAGCCTGCGCTTACTCTGCGTTCACTTCTTTCATGATTCTGTGCAGAGGCCGCCACCATGATACTCAACATCCCGCTTTCCATGCTCGATAGCCTGCACCTGATGGCGGTGCGCGCCGGCAAGGAGATCATGGAAGTCTACAACAGCGATTTCGAGGTCGAGTACAAGGGCGACGATTCCCCCGTCACCGCCGCCGATCGCCGCGCCGAAGACCTGATCACTAAGGCCATCAAGGAAGAGATCACCGCCGAGTTCCCCATCATCGGCGAGGAAGCGTTTTCCGACGGCAACGTCCCGGCCATCGGCGACGGCCCGTTCTGGCTGCTCGACCCCCTGGACGGCACCAAGGAATTCGTCAAAAAAACTGGCGAATTCACCGTCAACATCGCCCTGATCAACTTAGGCATGCCGGTGGTCGGCGTGGTCCACACCCCCGCCACCGGGCATGTCTATATGGGCAGCCCCCACGGCGCGTTCGCCGATTTGGGCAGCGGACCGAAACCGATTTCGTGCCGTGCGTGGCCTCCGGGCGGGCTCACCGCGTTGGTCAGCAAAAGCCACAAAAGCCCCGAAACGGATGAATTTCTCAAGGACTACGACATCCGTGAAGAAACCAGTGCCGGCAGTTCGCTGAAATTTTGTGTCATCGCACGCGGCATCGCCGACATCTACCCGCGCCTGGGCCGCACCATGGAATGGGACACGGCCGCCGGGCATGCGGTGCTGCGCGCGGCGGGCGGAACGGTCACCGACCTGGACGGCAAACCGCTGACCTACGGCAAACCGGGCTTCGAAAACCCGCATTTTGTCGCCAAGGGCAAGCAACAGGGCTAAACGTCAGCACCTCTGACCGGAAAATCTCCCAAAACCTACCCGTTTAAGGACTCCCGGCATGTCAAGCGGCCTATGTTCCTCGGCCAAGCGGTTGACGGTCCTAGGACGGTGGGTTCACAATTCCTCTTACCGGTTCAGGGGACACGTTCCCGATACCGCGACAAAGCCGCAGCACCTCAGTGCTGTGACTGCTGGATAGGCCATCACCCGCCCCCTGGGCAGAGGATCGTGACGACGCGGCACGGGCTGCAGACAATTTAGGCCATTGCTGGAACCAGTGGCGAAAGCCATAGCCGAGGTCCCGAACGAAGACAGGTAACCGGGCGACCTCATCCAAACGCAGAATAAGTGAAAAAACACGGAAGCCGCCGGAACAAGCGCCCGGCGGTTTTCCTTATGCGTCCCTTGTGCTCCCGGAACACCCCGTCTGCCTTTAATACCTTGAAGCGTCTGGACGCGGACCCCACTTTGCGCGTAGAACCCCACCTGAAACGCACAGTTGAGACCGTGGATCACATGAACGAAGCAATCGAACTTCCCGATTTCAAGGTTGTCGAGGCGACCGAAGGCCCCGCCGCCGCCCTGGCCGCCGCCCAAGAAGGCGGCGCAATCCTGCGCGCGGGCGGCTTGGTCGCGTTCCCCACCGAAACGGTTTACGGCCTCGGCGCAGACGCCACCAACGCCAAAGCGGTGGCGACGATCTTCGAAATCAAGGGCCGTCCGACCTTCAACCCCTTGATCGTGCATGTGAAAGACGAATTCCAAGCCGCTGAGTTGGCCGAATTCAACGACATGGCGCAAAAGCTCGCCCACGCCTTTTGGCCCGGCGCGCTGACATTGGTGTTGAAGCGCAAGCCCGACGGCCCGCTGGCGCTGACCGCCACCGCGGGGCTCGACACCGTCGCCCTGCGCGTGCCCGCCCACCCCATCGCCCAGGCCTTACTGCACGAAGCGGGTGTGCCCATCGCCGCGCCCAGCGCCAACAAATCGGGCTACGTCAGCCCCACCCAGGCGATCCACATTTTGATGCAGTTCAAAGACCGCGAAGGCCTCAACCTGATCATCGACGGCGGCCCGTGCCCCATCGGCCTGGAAAGCACCATTCTTGACCTCACCGGCGACGCGCCCGTTCTGCTGCGCTCCGGCGGCATTGCGGTGGAAGACATCGAAGCCGTGGTCGGCCCCGTCAAAACCGACGACAGCGGTGACGTCAAGGCTCCCGGCCAGCTCAAAAGCCACTACGCGCCATCGATCCCGTTGCGCATCAACGTCAAACCCGAAGACCGTATGAAGGGCGAAAGCCTGATCACCTTCGGCCCCGACATGCCGCGCCGCGCCGCAGTCAACCTGTCCAAAACCGGCGACCTCAAGGAAGCGGCGGCGAACCTGTTCACCATGCTGCGCGCGCTCGACATGCCCGGCATTCGCGGCATCGCCGTGGTGCCGATCCCCAACGTCGGCCTGGGCCGCGCCATCAACGACCGCCTGGAACGCGCCAGCGCCCCCAAAGACGGCGAGAACCCGGGCGGCCCGCCCAAACCTCACGACCCCATCGGGAACATTCAAATTTAGAGCTTTTGGCTGCGTTTTGACAAAACGCCGTGCAGCACGAGTGGCCTACGTTCAGCCCTCAATAATCTTAACCGCCTCAAAGCCTTTACGTTTGATTTGGGATTTTTTACTGAGGACATCCGGTTCAATTTGCCCGTGCGTCATTGCCCGTCGAATGTGCTCTTCAAGAATCTTGCGGCTCACAGGCTTCACCAAGAATGAATTGATCCCTAGCTTCACCGCTTTGTGAAGATTTGCTTGCTCGCTATGCCCCGTGAGCACCACGACGGGCACCCCGGCATGCTGGCTGTGCTTATTGTGACGCAACATTTGAATAAACTCTAAGCCGCCGATGATGGGCATTTCCAAGTCACAGACGATCACATCAATGACACTGGTGGTGGATTCGACCAACTTCAACGCCTCGGCACCATCTTCGCAGGTGAGGACCTTATCAAAGCCGATTTCGTGAAGCAGCAACGCCAATAGCTGGCGCATCGACGGAACATCTTCGATCACCAGTACGCTCTTGTTGCCATATTCAAAATCAGTTTTGGGCATTAAACTTCACAATTGACTGTTATTTCGGTGTTTCTTCAACGGCCAACGCCCCGCCAAAACCAGCACATTATGAGTTCAACAACCAGACGCCTTTGCGTCCCAAGGGGACTTGGCTGAAGGGTATTGTAAGACATAACCTCACTCACACAAAACGCGCAATTGAACAAAGGCCTGCGTCCGTGTGTGCGACCCTCAGCTCTACAATAAATAAATCAAAAATGAAGGGGTGGATGGTGCGTGTTATCAGGATTGCTGAGACCTTGCTAGTTCCCCCCCTCCTCCGTCATTCCCGCGCAGGCGGGAACCCAGACGGCGGATGAGCTAGGCTTCCGCCTGTGCGGGAGCGACGTACGTGTGCTTCATGACGGACTGGCTCATAATTCCTGCATCTTCCGTCCCAGCCCCCCAACGTGGTAAGGTCCGCGCCGCATTAGGATTTAAGGGGTTGGACTGTGAACGCATCCGCTGAAAACTGGCGGCCGCCGGTGTCTTTCGAGGAACGGCTGCGCGGCGTTTTGATACCGCCGTCGCTGTATTACGTGGTGCGCGCGCGCCGTGAGTTGAAGCGCGGCGAGGCGGAATTGCGCATCTTGCCGTTTTTGGTCGACCACAAGCGCGTATCCGTGGACGCGGGCGCGAACAAGGGCGTTTACACCTATTGGCTGGAACGTCTGTCGGCGCATGTGCACGCTTACGAGCCCAACCCGAAGATGTTCGACGTGCTCAAAGGTGGGGTCGGATCCAAGGCCACCGTGCACCACGCAGCGTTGTCCGACCAAGCTGGGTCGTTCGCGTTGCGCATCCCCAAGACCGCGCGCGGCACCTATTCGAACCAAGGCGGCAGCCTCAACCACCAAAAGGTCGGCGACAGCTACGGCGAAGTGATCGTCGAAACCCGGCGCCTGGACGACGAACCGATCCGCGACATCGGCTTTTTGAAAATCGACGTCGAAGGCCACGAAATGGCGGTGCTCGACGGGGCGCGCGCGGCGATCGAACGCGACCGCCCGACCTTGCTGATCGAAATGGAACAACAACACACCGGACGGCCCATCGAAGACGATCTCAAACGCGTCACCGACCTGGGCTATCGCATGCTGTTTTTGCATCGCGGCGTGCTCAACAGCGGCGACCGTTTCGACCCCAAAGCCCACCACACCGATGCGCCGGGCCCCGCAGATTACGTCTTCAACTTCATCTTCGTTCCGCGTGAAAAGGCTTCGCCGCTATGAGCACCGACGCCTTGATCAAGGCCCTCAAGGAGGCGCTTGGCGAAACCGGCGTGATCACCGACGCGGCCGATTTGGCCCCACACCTGGTCGAGGAACGCGGCCTGTATCAGGGCACGTCCCCGGCATTGGTCAAACCGGCCAATACAGAACAAGTATCTGAAATCGTTAAACTATGCGCCGCCCACAACACCCCCGCCATCGCCCATGGCGGCAACACCGGGTTGGTCGGCGCTGGCGTGCCTGACGGGGCGGTGATCGTCGATTTTTCACGCATGAACAAGATCGTGTCCATCGACGCGGTGAACCTCACCATGGTGGTCGAAGCGGGTGCGATTTTGGCCGATGTGCAGCGCGCAGCCGAGGATGCGGGCGCGTACTTTCCCTTAAGTCTGGGCGCAGAAGGCAGCTGTCGCATCGGCGGTAATTTGTCGACCAATGCGGGCGGCGTGCATGTGGTGCGGTACGGCAATGCGCGCCAATTGGTGCTGGGGTTGGAGGTGGTGTTGGCCGACGGGCGGGTGTGGGACGGCCTGCGCGCGCTGCGCAAGGACAACACCGGCTATCAGTTGAAAGAGCTGTTTTTGGGCGCGGAAGGCACACTCGGCCTGATCACCCGCGCGGTTTTGCGGCTCTATCCCAAGCCGTTGAGCAAATCGGTGGCGTTCGCCGGCTGTGCGTCGTTCGATCACGCCCTGAACCTATTTCAGGTGGCGCGCGGGCGCGCCGGCGACGTGTTGATGGCGTGCGAGGCCATGAGCGACTTTTCCGTCGCCATCGCCGAAAAGCACATCGAAGGCACGCAAAGCCCCCTGGAAGGGCGCCACGGCTGTTACGTGTTGTTGGAATTCGGCAGTTCCGACCCGCAAGCAGACCTCGATGCGCTGATGGAAAAGGTTTTAGGCGACGCGTTCGAAGACATGGTGATCGAAGACGCGGTGATCGCGCAAAGCGGCGCGCAAGCCGAAAGTCTATGGAAAATCCGCGAAGCGATCCCCGAGGCGCAAAAAAAGGAAGGCGGCTCGATCAAGCATGACGTCGCGGTTCCGGTCTCGAAAACCGCCGAAATGATCGCGCGGGCGTCCGAACTGGTGGAAAAGTTGATCCCCGGCGTGCGCGTGGTGGCATTCGGCCACCTGGGCGACGGCAACATCCATTTCAACCTCAGCCAGCCCGAAAACGCCGACAAGGCCGAGTTTCTCGGCCACTGGCATGCGGTCAACGAACAGGTCCACGATCTGGTCGTTTCCATGGGCGGCAGCTTTTCCGCCGAGCATGGCGTCGGCCAACTGAAAACCGGTGAAATGGCGCGCTTTAAGTCCGAAGTCGAGCTGGATTTGATGCGCACGTTGAAAACCGCGCTGGATCCGCAAAACCTGCTCAACCCCGGCAAGGTCCTGCCGCCAAAAGGTTAAGCCGCTCCCGCCCGATTATCTTAGCCTTTTCAGGCTGTTTTCCTTGATTTCGCCGCACTTTTCACGCACTTTGCGTGCTCGGCTCGCGCGCTCCGTACAGGGGCATGGCCGGACACCGCAACAGACGTTTTCGCGAAGGGGCGAGCGAGCGAATATGATGGGGCTCTCCCGCTACATGTTTTGGCAGTTGTTTGTCGGCTTGGCACTGGTCGCGTCGGCGCTGACGTGCGTGGTATGGCTGACCCAATCGCTGCGCTTCGTCGACCTGATCGTCAACAGCGGTCTATCGGCGGGCACCTTCGTGTTTCTGACTGGGTTGATGATGCCCAACTTTCTGACCATCATCTTGCCCGTCAGCCTGTTCGCCATCATCACCTTTACCTATCACCGCATGATCATGGACCGCGAACTGGTGGTGATGCGCGCCGCCGGATTGGGACAAATGGCCTTGGCCAAGCCCGCGATCTTGCTGAGCTTGGTGATCGTCGCCATCGGTTATCTGCTGTCCACCTACATCGTGCCGACCTCCTACGCGCAGTTTCGCGCGCTGAAATGGGACGCACGTTACAACTTTTCCCACGTTCTGCTGCGCGAAGGCACCTTCAACGACGTGTCGCGCGGCATCACCGTCTATGTCCGTGAACGCACCGACGACGGCCAGCTTTTGGGCATCATGGCGCATATCGAAAAGAACGACCTGCGCAGCGAAACGTGGCTGGCGGAACGCGGTGCGCTGGTTGAAAACGACGATGGCGCACGGGTGGTGATGTTCAACGGTTCGCGCCAGGAATTCACCAATGACAACAAACAGCTGACGATCTTGTATTTCGACCAGTCGGTGCTCGACCTCGACCCGCCCACCGAACAAGGCGAGGTCCGTCACCGCGAACCGCGCGAACGCTCGATGTCGGAACTTTACAACCTCGACACCACCGGGTTGGATGAAAACGGCATCGGCAAATACAAAGTCGAAACCCACCGCCGCCTGGCCTTTCCGTGGAGCGCACTGGGCTTCGCCATGATCGCCTTGAGCGTGTTGATTTCCGGCGCCTTTACCCGGCGCGGTGAAGGCAAGCGGGTGTTCATTGCGGTCTTGCTGGCGGCCGGATACCAAGGCGCGATGCTCGCCATTCTCAACGCCGCGGCAAAGAACGAGGCGTTGTTTCCCGCCGTTTACGCCATCACCCTCGCCCCCATCGCGTTGGGACTGATCGTTTTGCTTCTGCCGCGCCTGTTCATGGGCCGCGTATCCCGTTCCCCATCGGTGCCCCGTTCGGGCACGCCGGCATGAGGACGCGGTGAGATGAAACTATCCGGCACCTTGTCGCTGTATATCGGGCGCAACTTCCTGATGAGCTTTCTGGGCTTTTTCTTAGGCCTTTTGACGTTGATCTTGTTGCTCGACAGCATCGAGCTGCTGCGCCGCGCGTCGTCCAAACCGGACGTCACGCTGTTCGTGGTTTTGCAAATGGCGCTGCTGAAGCTGCCGCACATGGGGCAATTGCTGTTTCCGTTCGCCGCGCTGTTCGGCGGCATGACGGCGTTCTGGCGGTTGTCGCGCAGCCAGGAACTGGCCGTCACCCGCGCCGCCGGCATTTCGGTGTGGCAATTCCTGTTGCCCGCGCTGATCCTGGCGGCACTGCTGGGCGCCTTCAAGATCACCGCATTCAATCCCCTGGCGTCCGCGACGTTGGCGCGGTTCCAGGCCATGGAGGCCATCCATCTTAAGGGGCAAAAAAGCGTTTTGGCGATTTCCGACAACGGCTTGTGGTTGCGCCAAGGCACCGCCGAAGGCCACGCGGTGGTCCACGCCGTTAACCTGCTGCAACAAGGCGAGCGGGTCGAACTGCAAAACACCATCACCTATCTGTTTCAGGGCCAAGACACCTTCATCGGACGCGTCGATGCGGCACGTGCGGTGCTGGGAGACGGGTTTTGGCGTATGGAAGACGCCTGGGTCAATTCCCCCGAGGCCCCGCCGGAACATCTGTCCGAATATTGGCTTGAGACCGATTTGACCATGACCAAAATTCAGGACAATTTCGCCGCCCCCGAAACCATGTCGTTTTGGAAATTGCCCGAATTCATCAAAACCCTGGAAGATGCCGGGTTTTCCGCCATCCGCCACCGGTTGCAGTGGCATGCCTTGTTGGCCTCGCCGTTGCTGATGTGCGCCATGGTGCTGATCGCCGCCACCTTCACCCTGCGCCATGCGCGGCGCGGCGCGACGACCTTCGTTATCGCCGCGGGTGTGTTCACGGGTTTCGTGTTGTACTTTTTTTCGGACGTGGTGTTCGCGCTGGGACTTTCGGAAAGTATCCCCGTGACGCTGGCCGCATGGGCGCCATCTGGGGTCGCATCCATGTTGGGGCTTGCCATGTTGCTTCATCTTGAGGATGGTTAGGCCGCAATGATTTTGAAACGCACCCTATTGGCATCTTTGAGCGCCGCCGCACTCCTGTTGGGCGGTGCGTTGGCGGCCGTACCGGCGCATGCCCAGCAAGCCGCCGCGACCCCGGCCGAACAGCCGGCCACCTTTGCCGCCGACGAAATGACCCACGACCAAGAACAAAGTGTGGTTACCGCCCGCGGACACGTCGAGGTCAACCATGGCGAACGCACCTTGTTGGCCGATTCCATCAGTTACAATCAAATTACCGACACTTTGCGCGCCGACGGCAACATCGCTTTACATTTGCCGTCTGGAGAAATTTTGTTCGCCGACACCATGGAAATCACCGGGGACCTGAAAAACGGCGTGATTTCTGACCTACGCGCCGTGATGCAGGACCGCTCGCGGTTCGCCGCCAAGCAAGCCACGCTGGTCAACGACGAGACCCTAACCATGGACCGGGCCGTATATTCGCCCTGCGAACAGTGCAAGACCGACCCCAAGCGGCCGCTGTTGTGGCAGTTGAAAGCGGTCAAAATCGTCCATGACCGGACCAAAAAGATCATCAGCTACTACGACGCATGGATGGAAGTCTTAGGCGTCCCCGTGATGTATACGCCGTATCTGAGCTATCCCGACCCCACGGTGAAGCGCAAGTCCGGGTTCTTGACGCCGAGCTGGGGCGGGTCCAGCGATCTTGGTTTTTTGGTGCGTGCGCCTTATTTTTATGCCCTCGATGATTATTCCGACGTCACCGTCACCCCGATCGTAACTTCGAAGGAACGCGGTGCGCTGGCGGGCGAGTACCGCGAACGCTTCACTAAAGGCGAGATCAATGCCGCCGCCAGCGTGGCGTACGATTCCAACTCGCGGGCCTATGGCCATATCAAGTCCGAAGCACGCTTCGACATCAACAATTCATGGCGTTGGGGCGCGGACGTGAACCGCTCGTCTTCCGACACGTACATGCGCCGATACGGCTTCGGCGGCGAGGACAGCCTTACCAGCCGGGCCTTTTTGGAAGGGTTTCGCGGTAAGAACTACACCTCTGTATCGACCCTGGCGTTTCAGGGTCTCCGCGCCGAAGACGATTCCCGCACCAGTCCGCTGGTGCTGCCCGTGGTTCAATTCAACCACCAGGGCGATCCGAACAAATACGGCGCATACAACACCTTCGACATGAACCTCACGGCCCTGACCCGCGAACAAGGCACGGACGCCACCCGCATCAGCTTGAGGCCGAGTTGGAATGTCTCCCACATCGCACCTAAGGGCGACATTTACAAATTGCGTGCGACCATGGGCTTGGATTTCTTCAATGCCCAAAAGCTTCCCGTGCCGCAAAACCGGGGAACGACATACAACGGCTCGGCACTTCGAATTTACCCGGAACTGGCCCTGGATTGGAGCTGGCCGTTCGCCCGCCGGACCGCCAGCGTCACAGAAACCCTGGAGCCCATTGCCCAGTTGGTGGCCAGCCCATACGGCGGCAATTCCTACAAGATGGCCAACGAGGACAGTCAGGATTTCGACTTCAACGACACCAACCTGTTCAGTGCCAACCGCTTCACCGGGTATGATCGCGTCGAAAGCGGCCCCCGTGCCAACTACGGCCTTAAATGGAGCGTGGTCGGTGACGGCGGCGGCAGCACTTCGGTGCTGTTCGGGCAAAGCTATCGCTTGAAAACCGACAGTACATTCCAAGCCGGTTCAGGCCTTGAAGACAATTTTTCCGACTATGTCGGCCGACTGAAAGTGTCGCCGGGCGATTATCTGAACCTGCTGTATCGCACCCGTATCGGCAAAGACAGTCTCGACTTCAAACGCAACGAAATTGGCCTCAACGGCACTTATTCTGTGGTCAACTACAGCGCCGATTACGTCTTCTTCGACAAGCAACAAGGCAGCGAATTCGATGGCCGCAAAGAACTCAGTTTCACCTTCGGCAGCGAACTCACCGAGTTCTGGCGAACCAAGTTCTCAGGGGTGCGCGACATGTCCGACAACGGTGGACAGCGTTCGATGGCGTTGAGCTTCGTTTACGAGGATGAATGCCTCACATTCGACACCACGCTTGGCCGCACGTTTTATCTAGACCGGGAAGTTCGCCCCACGGATGCCGTAATGTTTCGCATAGTGTTCAAGACGCTGGGCGAAGTGAGATCTGATGTCACCACAAGCAACTGACGAGACCTCGCGACGTCACTGAATTTGCAGCCGCAGCATTGGCGCATGTATGATGCGAACACAACACAAGAGAATGCCAGGAACCATGCAACGCACCACACCACAAGCATCACGACACCGCGCGAACTTCGCTTGTCAGCTCGCTTTCAGCCGTGCGAAATGGTGCTTGTTCGGCCTCATTTTATGGGCGTTCGCCTTGACTCAACTGTTTACCCCCACAGCCCACGCGCAAACCAGCTCCGGCTTAGGCATCGCCGCGGTGGTCAACGACGACGTCATCTCGATGCTAGATCTGAACGCCCGCATTTCCATGGTGATGGAATCGGCCCAGTTGGAAGACACCGCCGAAAGCCGCATGCGGATCGCGCCCCAGGTTCTACGCGGCCTGATCGACGAGAAACTCAAGCTACAAGAAACCCGCGATAGCGGCGTCAAGGTGACGCAAAAAGACATCGAACTCGCCTTGAAAGACATCGCCGAAAAAAACAAAATGAGCATCGCGCAGTTAACGGCGCATCTTCAAAGTATCGGCGCACCCATCTCCACATTGTCGGCACGCATCGAAACGGAGCTGGCGTGGAATTATTACGTGCAAAGCCGCCTGGCCAAAAAAATCCAGGTCGGCGCGGAAGAAATCAAAGACGAAATCAACCGTATTCAGACCAATGCCGGCAAACCGGAATACCTGCTGGCTGAAATTTTTCTGCCCGTCGAATCTCCTGCACAAGAATCAAATATCCGCTCCATGGCCGATGGCTTGCTGATGCAAATGCGTCAAGGCGCACCGTTTTCCGCGTTGGCGAAAAACTTCTCGCGCGCGCCGTCCGCTGCGCTCGACGGCGACATGGGATGGGTTCAGTTCTCGAATTTGGATCCGGCCTTGCAAAGGGTCGTGACCCAATTGAAGCCTGGCAACGCAAGCCCGCCAGTGCGCACCTTGGGCGGTTATTACATCATCTACCTGCGAAACGTCCGCACCAGCCCCGGCCTCGGCGGCAGTGACGCAGCGGTAAAGCTGTCGCAGTTTCATATTCCTACGCCAAAAAACAGTGATGCCGCAACGCTGCAAGGCTTGGCCCAGCAACTCGTCGCCACCACCCGCAACATGACCAGCTGCGCCCAATTGGAAGCGGCCGGAGCAAAATCCGGATCTCTGATGTCGGGATCTTTGGGGGAAATGAAAATCAGCAGCTTGCCCGAAACCATGCAAAAGGTGCTCGCTGAGCTCAAGGTCGGCCAACCCAGCGCACCCATTCCCACCGGCGGTGGTTTGGCGGTGTTGATGATTTGCGAACGCACCGACGACAACGTGGACATGGAAAAGGTTCGTGCGGACATTCGCGAACGACTGATTCAAAGCCGCCTCAACGTTGCGGAACAGCGCAAGCTGCGCGACCTGCACCGCGACGCCTTTATCGACGTACGCATATGAGCGCGCTCAAGCCACTCGGCCCCGATACCCTGCCCCTTGCCCTGACCATGGGCGATCCGGCAGGCGTCGGCGGCGACATCACCCTCAAAGCGTGGCTGCGGCGCATGGAAAACCTACCGGTATTCTTCGCCATCGACGACCCCGGCCGTTTGATCCGCCTCGCCAAGCAGTTAGGCCTGGACGTGCCCGTGCGGATCATTTTCGACCCGCTGGAAGCGCTGGATCATTTTTACGATGCCTTGCCGGTGCTCAGCGAGCCCTTGGCGACGCCGAGCGTTCCGGGAAAGCCGGATGCGCAAAACGCCCAAGCCATCATCAATGCGATTGAGCGTGCGGTTGCGTTGACGGTATCGGAACGGGCCGGCGCGGTGGTCACCAACCCCATCGCCAAGGACGTGCTATACGGCGCTGGGTTCAAATTCCCTGGCCACACCGAATTTCTCGCCCATCTGGCGGGCGAAGACATCAAGCCAGTGATGATGCTGGCGTGCGACAAGCTGCGGGTGGTTTTGGCTACCGTGCATGTGTCCGTGCGCGATGCGGTCCAACAGCTCAACGCCGACACCATCGTCGAGGTAGCGCGCATCACCCACGCAGCGTTGAAGCGCGATTTCGCCATCTCTGAGCCGACCATCGCGGTCGCCGGCCTCAACCCGCACGCGGGTGAAGGCGGCGCCATGGGCCGCGAAGAAATCGACATCATCGCCCCCGCCATCGCCCGGCTGAAATCAGAGGGCATCAACGCTGTCGGGCCGATGCCGCCCGACACCATGTTCACCGCCAAAGCCTTGCCGACTTACGACGTCGCGCTGTGCATGTATCACGACCAAGGCCTGATCCCGGTGAAGACGCTCGACTTCAACGGCGTCAACATCACCTTGGGCCTGCCGTTCGTGCGCACGTCCCCCGATCATGGCACCGCGTTCAACATCGCAGGCACTGGTCAGGCCTGCGAAGACAGCCTCATGGCGGCGTTGCGCACCGCCGCCGAAATGGCCGACGCCCGCGCCCAATTCGGGACGTGAACCATGGCCGGCGAATTCATCGACCATCTGCCGCCGTTGCGCGACATCATCGCCGAACATGGCTTGGCGGCAAAAAAGCAATTGGGCCAGAACTTCCTGTTGGATTTGAATCTAACCTCGCGCATCGCACGCACGGCAGGCGACCTGACGAACACCACCGTGATCGAAATCGGACCGGGACCGGGTGGCCTGACTCGCGCCATTTTGGCGGCGGGCGCGAAAAAGCTCGTCGCCGTTGAACGCGACGATCGCTGCATCGATGCGCTCAACGCCTATCTTGCCCCGGCGTATCCCGATCGTTTCGACATCATTGCCGGCGACGCCTTGGAACAAGATTACGAGGCCCTGGCCCCCGCGCCGCGCCGGATCATGTCCAACCTGCCCTACAACATCGCCACGCCGTTGCTGATCGGCTGGATGAAGAGCACCCGCAAGGACGCCGGCGCATTCACCGGGTTCACCTTGATGTTTCAAAAAGAGGTCGCCGACCGCATCACCGCCAAGCCGCGCACCAAGGCTTATGGACGTTTATCGATCATGTGCCAATGGCTGTGCGAGGTGCGTCCCGAATTCAACATCGACGCGCGCGCCTTCACCCCGCCGCCGAAAATCCAATCCACCGTGGTCAGCCTGATTCCGCGTCCCGCGCCCCTGGCCCCGGCCAGCTGGGACGCGATGGAGAAAGTCACCGCTGCCGCGTTCGGTCAACGCCGCAAGATGCTGCGCCAAAGCTTGAAATCCTTAGGTCTCAACCCCGAAGCCGTCGGCATCAAGGAAACCGCGCGCGCCGAAGAACTCGGCGTTGAAGAGTTCGCCGCGCTGGCGCGCTTGCTGGACGCACGATGACCACCGCATTGTTCGCGCAGGGGCTGGGGCTTGGTGCGGGGCTGATCATCGCCATCGGCTCGCAAAACGCTTTTGTGCTGCGCCAAGGCTTGAAGCACGAACATCACTTCGCCATCGCCACGTTGTGCTTCGCGATCGACGCCGCCTTGATCACGCTGGGCGGTCTTGGGGTCGGCACATTGGTGGCCAGCACGCCCGCACTCGCCACCGGCGCAGCGGTGTTCGGTGCATTGTTTTTGTTCGTTTACGGGCTACTGGCGTTTCGCCGCGCCTGGGTCGGCGAAGCGCTAAAGACGGAGAACGGCGAAAAGGTGCGCATGAGCCTCAAAGCCGCACTGCTGACTGCGCTCGGTTTCAGTTTGCTCAACCCACATGTTTACCTGGATACCGTGGTGCTGCTTGGTGGCATCTCCGGCCAACATCCCTGGCCGGATCGCGCCTGGTTCTTGACTGGCGCGGTAAGTGCGTCGCTGATGTGGTTCTACGCCCTAGCCTTCGCCGCCACTAAACTCGCACCGCTGTTTCGCGCGCCGGTCACCTGGAAAATCCTCGACGCCGCCATCGGCGTGGTGATGTGGTCAATCGCCATTAGCTTGCTTAAGCCGATGATTTCGTGAGACCAGTCACATAATCACGAATACTTCTAAAATAACTTATCGTCTCATCGTATATTACTAATTTATGTATATTATGATTTGATGCACATCAATGAATTCCACTCATTGGTGTGAGCATACTTCCGTTCGTGGGCAGATTTACTTTTATCATTTTCGCAATTACTAACCTCACAGGGGGAGTGTTGGAATGAACAGCTCACACACAATTCGGACGGCACGCAAATGGATCACATGCGCAGCCGTCTTCAGCACCGTCCTCGGTGCGTCCTTCGCATCGTATGGTGCAGAACCAAACCTGACCCTCAGCGCGGAAGAACAGGCCAAGGCCAACCAGATTTTCTTCCAACGCTGTGCCGGCTGTCACGGGGTTCTGCGCAAAGGCGCTACCGGCAAACCGCTGACCACCGACATCACCAAGGAACGTGGTTACGAAACCCTGGTGGCGTTCATCACCTATGGTTCGCCAGCCGGGATGCCCAACTGGGGCACCTCCGGTGAATTGAGCGAAGCCGAAATCGACTTGATGGCGCGCTACCTGCTCAACGAACCGCAAACCCCGCCGGAATTCGGCCTGACCGAAATCAAGGCCAGTTGGGATTTGCGCGTTCCGCCCGAAAAACGTCCAACCAAGAAGATGAATGACTGGGACATCGACAACCTGTTTTCGGTGACCCTGCGCGATGCCGGTCAGATCGCCCTGATCGACGGCAAAAGCTATGAAATCAAAACCATCATCGATACCGGTTACGCCGTGCACATCAGCCGCATTTCGGCCAGCGGCCGTTATCTGTTCGTGATCGGCCGCGACGCCAAGATCAACATGATCGATCTGTGGATGAAGGTCCCCGACACCGTCGCGTCGATCAAGGTCGGCATGGAGGCGCGCTCGGTCGAATCGTCCAAAATGAAAGGTTACGAGGACAAATACACCATCGCCGGTTCGTACTGGCCGCCCCAATACACCATCATGGACGGCAACACGTTGGAACCGCTGAAGGTCGTGTCCACCCGCGGCATGACGGTGGGCAAACAGGACTACCATCCCGAACCGCGGGTTGCGGCCATCGTCAGTTCGCACTACCGGCCCGAATTCATCGTCAACGTCAAGGAAACCGGCAAGATCTTGCTGGTCAATTACGAAGACATCAAGAACCTCAAGACCACCAGCATCGAGGCCGAGTTGTTCCTCCACGACGGCGGGCTGGATTCCACCGGGCGCTATTTCATGGTCGCCGCCAACGCCAGCAACACCATCGCCGTGGTCGACACCAAGGAAGGCAAGCTGGTCAAGTTGATCCGCGAAGCTGATGGCGTCGGCATCACCCCGCATCCCGGACGCGGCGCGAACCTCAAGCATCCGAAATACGGCCCCGTTTGGGCGACCAGCCACCTCGGCGACGAAACCGTGGCGCTGATCGGCACCGACCCGAAAGGCCATCCCGATCAAGCGTGGAAAGTGGTGCAAAGCCTGGAAGCCCAAGGCGGCGGTTCGCTGTTCGTCAAAACCCACCCCAATTCGACCAACCTGTGGGTGGACAGCCCGCTCAACCCCGACGAAGAGGTCTCGTCTTCGATTGCGGTGTTCGACATGACCAAACCGGACGCCCCGTTCGAGGTCATCCCCATCGCCAAGCTCGCAGGCCTCAAGGAAGGCGCGCGGCGCGTTGTGCAAGGGGAATACAACAAGGCCGGAACGGAAGTGTGGTTCTCGGTGTGGAACGGCAAGGATCAAGAATCCGCGATCGTGATCCTCGACGACAAAACCCGAAAGGTGAAAAAGGTCATCAAGGACAAACGGTTGATCACCCCAACCGGCAAGTTCAACGTCTTTAATACGCGCGAGGACGTGTATTAAAGAAGGTCAGGCGCCAACTCCTGACCAGCAAGCCGCCAGTCTGCCCCAGACTGGCGGCTTGTGTTTGGAAACTTCAGGAACAGAGTTTATGCCTCGTCGTCTTCATCTCGGCCGCACAACACACGCACAAAATCGTACAGCCCTTCGCGGCGGTCTTTTTTGAGGCGCTCGGCGGTGAGGATGGCTTGGACTTCGCGCACGCTGTCTTCGACGTCGATGTTGACGACGATGTAATCGTATTCGTCGTAGTGATCCATTTCCGACGCGGCTTTGTCCATGCGTTTTTTGATCACGTCTTCGGGGTCTTGAGCCCGGGTGCGCAGGCGGCGTTCAAGTTCGTTTTTCGACGGCGGCAGGATGAAGATGCGCACCAAGTCGGCGGGAGCGCGACCACGCAATTGCTGGGTGCCTTGCCAGTCGACGTCAAACAGCACGTCCTTGCCGCTGGACAACGCCGCTTCGACGGGGCCGCGCGGGGTGCCGTAGGAATTGTCGAACACGGTGGCATGTTCCAGGAACTCGTCCTTGGCGACCATGTCGTGGAAGGTGTCCTTGGTGATGAAATAATAGTCCTTGCCGTCCTCTTCACCCGGGCGCGGCGGACGGGTGGTGGCGGACACCGACATGGTCAGTTCCGGCTCGCGACTGAGCAGTTCGCGTGAAATCGTGCTTTTGCCCGCACCAGACGGCGACGACAGCACCAGCATCAGACCACGGCGTTTGATATTTTGCGGATCATTCAATGTTTTGCACCTGTTCGCGAAATTGTTCGATAACGGCTTTCAGTTCCAAGCCCACGCGGGTCAGTTCGGTGTCGGAGGATTTGGAACACAGCGTGTTGGCTTCGCGGTTGAATTCCTGACAGAGGAAATCCAGCCGCCGCCCCACCGGGGCATCCTGGCTCAACAGATCGCGCGCGGCTTCTATGTGCGCGGCCAAACGGTCCAGCTCTTCGCGCACGTCGGCCTTGGTCATGACGATGGCGGCTTCCTGCGCCAAACGGTCGGGGTCGATCGCGGCGACGTCTTGGACCAACAGCAAAATCTGATCGGCCAGGCGTTTGCGGATCGCATCCGGCTGCAACGCCGCCAGCTCGCCCGCTTCCTCGCTGAGGTTTTCGATCACCGCCAATTGGTCGTGTAGCACCCCGCCCATGCGCTCGCCTTCGTCGTTGCGCACTTCCGCCAATTGATCCAAAAGCTGATCCAGGCCTTCGGTCAACGTCGCTTCCAGGGCGCGCGCCTGTTCGTCGCCGGTTTCGTCGTCGGATTGTTCCAACACCCCGCGCAACGCCAAGATGCCGTCGACCGACGGCGGCCGCACGCCGGGCACCGCGGCTTGAATTTTCGGGATCGCGCGCAACACTTCGGCCAACACGTCTTCGTTCACCGCGACGTTGGCGCGTGCCTGGATCCAGTTGACGTCCAGATTCAGCGACACGTTGCCGCGTTTGAAGCGTTTGGCGACCCGGTCGCGCACCACGGCATCGATAAAGTCGAAGCCGCGCGGGTAACGTAGACGCACGTCGAGGCCCTTGCCGTTGACGCTTTTGGCTTCCCACCCCCAGGTGCAGGTGTCGGTGGCGCCCTCGGCACGGGCGAATCCGGTCATGGATGAAACGCTCACAAGAATCCCCTCTGAAAGGTTATGTACTTTTATAACCTCCCCCCTGCCCGGCAACAAGAACCCGCGATGCGTTGCCATTTGCACGTCGCGCCGGGATGGGGCAATCTGCCGATCATGAAAGATCCAAAATCCATTTTGATCACCGGCGCCAGCAGCGGCATCGGCGCGGCATTGGCCCTGGAATACGCCGCCCCCGGCGTGCATTTGACCCTGACAGGTCGCGATGCTGCGCGTCTCGAAGACGTGCAGAGAGATTGTGTCGACAAGGGGGCCAGCGTTCGCGCCAAAGTCCTATCCGTGACCGACCGCGCCGCCATGGCGGCATTTATCGGCGAGACGGATCGTCTTCAGCCGCTCGACCTGGTCATCGCCAACGCAGGCATTTCCGGCGGCAGCGGCGGAAACGGCGAAAGCGAAGAACAGGCCCGCGCCATCTTCGATGTCAACTTCACCGGCGTGCTCAACACCATCTGGCCGGCCATCGATGCGATGAAATCCCGAAAGCGCGGACAGATCGCCATGGTCAGTTCCATCGCCGGTATGACGCCGCTGCCCGGCGCACCCGCCTATTCGGCGTCCAAGGTCGCGGTCAAAGCGTATGCCGAAGCCTTAAACGGCGCCCTGCGCCCGGAAGGCATCGTCGTCACCGCCATTTGTCCGGGCTTCGTCGAAAGCCGCATCACGGCGAAAAACAATTTTCCCATGCCATTGTTCATGGATGCGCCAAAAGCCGCGCGACGCATCCGCAAGGGTTTGAGCAAAGGCCGCATCAGCGTGTTCTTCCCCAGACGACTGGCCGCCGTCACGTGGGCAATCGGTATGCTGCCGCCGTGCTGGCGGGTGTGGATCTTGTCCCGGGCGCCAAAAAAAGGCTAAAACTTTCCTGACCTTACCCCGGCGCGGTCAGATCGTGATATACTTAAAGCCGGAACATCCCCTAACGGATTGGAGGCGGCACGATGACCTGGGCCCTCCGCGCGGCAAGCGCGCTTCTTCTCTTCGCCGCCCTAGCACTACCCCCACACTCGGCATCGGCCACCGAGGCCTTTTCCGGCGCGCGCGATCTGCGTGGCTGGTGCGGCAACATGGCCGTCGACGACGTGCATTGGGGCCTGTGCGTCGGATCCATCACCGCCGTACACGACACGGTGATGACCTATCAGGGCTTCGACGACATGAACCAACTGGTGTGCACCAATGAAACGACGACACGCGGCGACGTAGTCACCCGAGTGATGCAGTATATGGACGATCATCCCGAGGATATGGAATACAGCCTGGGCGACGTCGTCCTGGCCGCCCTGATCGAATACTATCCTTGCGAATAGGAACGTCAGTCGCTGCGGTCACGCTTGATCTTGCGCCAGCGCTGAACGTTTCTGTTGTGCTCTTTCAAGGTGTTGGCGAACACGTGCCCGCCGCTGCCGTCGGCGACGAAGTAGAGCGCCTCGGTCTCAGCCGGATGGATCACCGCGCGGATGGCATCGCGCCCCGGATTGGCGATCGGCGTGGGCGGCAAGCCTGCCACCCGGTAGGTGTTGTAAGGGCTGTCGATTTTCAAATCGGCCCGCGTCAACGCCCGGCCCAACGCTCCGCCGCCGTCGGTCAGCGCGTATACCACCGTCGGGTCCGATTGCAGGCGCATGCCCTTTTTCAAGCGATTGAGAAACACCGCCGCGATCAAGGGGCGTTCCGCCGCAACGGCGGTTTCCTTTTCGACGATCGAGGCCAGAATCAACACCGCTTTGGGCGAGGTGAGGATGAAGTTTTCCGCCCGTTGGTCCCAAAGTTCGCCCAAAACCTTACCCATGTCGTCAGCCATGCGCGCGATCAGGTCGTTGCGCGTGTCGCCCCATGAATAATGATAGGTTTCGGGTAGCAGCCAGCCTTCATCGGGAATGGTGGATATGTCGCCCTCCAAGCCTTCCGCATCCTGGATCACCAACAGGGCCTCGGTCAGCGACAGGCCTTCGGCCAAGGTCAGCTTGCGCACCACGGTTTTGCCGCTTTGTAGAATGTCCAGGACCTCGACCGCGCTGGCGCGTACGGGCAGTTCATATTCGCCGGCGCGCAGTTTGGTGTGTGCTTCCGTCAATCGCGCCCAGATGCGAAACACCAGCGGTTGATGGGTAACGCCGACCGATTGCAGCCGCGCCGCGATGGCGCTCACGCCCAAGCCCGGTTCGATCAGGATGCGCACCGGCTGTTCATTGAGCCCCGGCGCATGGGCCTTGGCTTTGACATAGAAAAAACCACCCCCGCTGGCGCCTAGGCCAGCGAGGGCGATCAACACGAGAGCGAACAGGGCGGCGCGTTTCATGCAGCCTCCCCCTTACTCACATTCAGTCGAAAGCTTTGACGATCAGCGACGCGTTGGTGCCGCCGAATCCGAACGAGTTGCTTAACGCGGCGCGCACTTTGCGTTCCTTCGCTTGGTGCGGCACCAGGTCGATGTCGCAGCCTTCATCCGGATTGTCGAGATTGAGCGTCGGCGGAACCACGCCGTTCTTGACCGCGAGGATCGAGAAGATCGCCTCAACCGCGCCCGCCGCGCCCAACAAGTGACCGATCGCCGACTTGGTCGACGACATCGACAGGCTGTTGGCCGCATCGCCGAACGCACGCTTCACCGCGCCCAGCTCGATCACGTCGGCCATGGTCGAGGTGCCGTGGGCGTTGACGTAGTCGATGTCTTCGGGGTTGAGACCGGCACGCTTCATCGCGGCTTTCATGCAGCGATAAGCGCCGTCGCCTTCGGGTGACGGGGCGGTGATGTGATACGCATCGCCGGTCAGGCCATAGCCGACCACTTCCGCGTAGATCTTCGCACCGCGCGCTTTGGCGTGCTCGAGTTCTTCCAAAACAACCACACCGGCGCCTTCGCCCATGACGAAGCCGTCACGGTCGCGGTCCCACGGACGCGAGCCTGCGGTCGGGTTGTCGTTGTAGGTGGTGCACAAGGCTTTCGCCTGGGCGAACCCGGCCATGCCGACGCGGCAGCACGCCGCTTCCGCACCGCCCGCGATCATCACGTCGGCATCGTCCCACATGATCAAACGCGCGGCGTCGCCGATGGCGTGCGCGCCCGTCGAACACGCCGTAACCACGGCATGGTTGGGGCCCTTGAAACCATATTTGATCGATACTTGGCCGGAAATCAGATTGATCAAGCTGGCGGGGATGAAGAACGGGCTGAGACGACGCACGCCGCCGCCGCCTTCACAATCGACCGTGATCGCGCCGCTCGACAACACCGGCAAGCCGCCGATGCCCGAACCGATCAACACGCCGGTACGGCATTGCGCTTCGTGGTCCTGAGGGGTCCAACCGCTGTCTTCGACCGCCTGCTGAGCGGCGGCCATGCCGTAGACTATGAAATCGTCTACCCGGCGGCGATCCTTTGGTGAGATATACGTATCGGCATTGAACTGGCCGGGGCCGTCGCCCAAGGGGACCTGCCCGGCGATTTTCGCCGGAATGTCCGAAACATCGAAACTCTCGATGGCATTGAGACCGGATTCCGCATTGATCAGCTTTGTCCAAGTGGCTTCGACACCGTCTGCCAACGGCGAAACCATCCCCATACCCGTGACCACTACTCGACGCATGCTGACCTCATGTCAAATTGGCGTGTCAAACTTGTGCGAGACGCAACAGTATACAAGCTTCACCCATATGTGGGAAAGGCGGAGGACCGCACCCCAAAGGGTCCTGCAATCCCCCGCCCATCAACCACAATCGAACTCTTAGGAGTTCGCGGTGATGTAATCGATGGCATCCTTGATGGTCAGGATTTTTTCGGCGGCATCATCCGGGATTTCACAACCGAACTCTTCCTCAAAAGCCATCACAAGCTCAACGGTGTCCAAGCTGTCGGCGCCAAGGTCGTCGATGAAGCTAGCATTTTCAGCAACCTTGGAGTCGTCCACGCCAAGGTGCTCGATGACGATTTTCTTAACGCGGTCTGCGACATCACTCATGTCTGAATTCCTCGAACTAAAACGTTGTAAATACTAAAGAATCCTTGCCCCACCATCTACTTGAGAAGTCGTTTTCCCACGTAGCTTCCCGTACGGCACGGGCTCAAAACTCAGGCTCCCTCGGGGAGAAAGCACCGTTTCCTAACACACTTTACCTGCCATTGCCAGCATCCGAAAAGCCAAAGTTTTCACGGCTTTGCGGATACGTGCATCGACCGATCAAATCATCGCCATGCCGCCGTTGACGTGCAACGTTTGGCCGGTGACGTAATTGGCTTCATTGCTGGCCAAATAGACCACTGCGGCGGCGATATCTTCGGGCGTTCCCATGGCGCCTGCCGGGATGTTGCCGAGGATCGCCGCTTGCTGTTGTTCGTTCAGCGCTTCGGTCATCGGCGTGGCGATGAAGCCCGGCGCGACGCAGTTGACGGTGATGCCGCGCGAGGCGACTTCCTGGGCCAACGATTTCGACATGCCGATCAAGCCCGCTTTCGACGCCGCGTAGTTGGCCTGGCCGGGATTTCCGGTCACGCCGACGATCGAAGTGATCGAAATGATGCGCCCGAACCGCGCCTTCATCATGCCCTTGAGGCACGCGCGCGACAGTTGGAACGCGGACTTGAGGTTGACGTTGAGAACCTGGTCCCAATCTTCGTCCTTCATGCGCATGGCCAAGGTATCGCGGGTCAGGCCGGCGTTGTTGACCAAAATGTCGACTCCGCCTATGGCGGCGGTGGCATCCGCGATCAGTTGATCGGCCGCGCCCTGTTCGCCCAAGCGCGCGGGCGTCACGTGGGCGCGCGCGCCCAACTCGGCCGCCAGCGCTTTCAACGCGTCTTCGCGGGTGCCCGACAAGGCCACATCCGCGCCCAAGCCATGCAAGGCCTTCGCGATGGCGCCGCCGATTCCGCCGGATGCGCCGGTGACCAGGGCTTTTTTGCCGCTCAAATCAAACATATAGCTGTTCCCCAACAGGTCCGAATCTAGTTCTTGCCTCAGATTGTGCCGATTACAGCGCGGCGAGGAAAGCCTCAATCTCATCGGGCGTGCCGACGTTGGCGCCTTCGATGTCCGGATTGCGCCGCACCAAGCCCGAAAGGACCTTGCCTGCGCCGACTTCGACCATCTGATCGACGCCCAGTTCGACCATCTTCAACACGCTTTCGCGCCACCGTACGGTGCCGGTGACCTGTTCGACCAACAGCTTGCGAATCTCGTCGGGATCGGTGGTCGGCGTGGCGGTAACGTTGGCGATCAGCGGCACCACCGGGGCGTTCATGGTCGCGCCCGCCAGCGCTTCGGCCATGGCGTCGGCAGCGGGTTGCATCAACGCGCAATGGAACGGCGCGCTGACGGCCAGCATGATGGCGCGCTTGGCGCCCTTTTCCTTGGCCAGCTCGGCGGCGCGCTCCACGGCGGCTTTCGCGCCGGAAATCACCACTTGGCCGTCGACGTTGTCGTTGGCCGGGGTGCAGACCTCGCCTTGGGCGGCCTCGGCGGCGACCGCGGCGGCGGTGTCCCAATCCAGACCCAGCAGCGCGGCCATCGCGCCCTCGCCCACCGGCACGGCGGCTTGCATGGCGGAACCGCGAATCCTCAACAGCTTGGCCGCGTCGCCGACGGAAAACGTGCCCGCCGCCGCCAGGGCCGAATATTCGCCCAGCGAGTGCCCGGCCACGTAAGCGGCTTGGGACGCCAGGTCGAAACCGCGCTCGCTAAGCACCGCGAACGCCGCCAGAGACACCGCCATCAATGCGGGCTGGGTGTTGGCGGTCAGCGTCAGTTGATCCTCGGGACCGTCGAAAATGACGTCGGAAAGCTTTTCGCCCAGCGCCTCGTCGATTTGATCGAAAACGGCCTTGGCGGCGGGGAAAGCGTCATAAAGCGCCTTGCCCATGCCCACAGCCTGCGAACCTTGCCCCGGAAAAACCAATGCACGCGTCATATCCGACCCCTTATATGATATAGAATGCGATGAGTTGCGCTGTTCCTACACGAGCCGCGCCCAGAGTCAAGCCACAGTCAAACGCAGTCAAGTTTTGCTGTAACCAAACAGAAGGTGAAACCGAATTGGATTTCATGAGACACAAACTTCTGTTTTTGCCGTTTTTGGTCGCCATCGTCGGCCTGTCGCTGCTCGGCCAGCGCGACGACGTGGACGCCGCCCCGCTTCCCGCCCCCGCGCTCGATGGCCCGGTGGTGGTGGAACTGTTCACCTCGCAAAGCTGTTCGTCGTGCCCGCCCGCCGATGCGCTGCTGGGCGAACTGGCCCAACACGACAACATCATCGCGCTGGGATGCCATGTGACCTATTGGGATCACCTGAACTGGCGCGACACGTTGAGCCGCAAGTTCTGCACCGAGCGCCAGCGCGCCTACGCCCGCCACATGGGCGCGGCCCAGGTCTACACCCCGCAGATGGTGGTCAACGGCCGCACAGAGTTCGTCGGTTCCAACCGCACCGAGGCCACTCGCGCCATCGCCGCCGGAACGGTGGTGCCGATCCAACTGACCCTCGACACCGACACCCTCACCGCCACCCTGCCCGCCTTGGCAGGCGGCCCCAGCCTGCAAACGCTTTGGCTGATGCGCACCGGCTCGGAACACACACAAGCCATCAAATCCGGCGAAAATCGCGGCAAAACCATCACCTACGTGAACGCGGTGGAAAGCCTGGAGCAACTCGGCACCTGGTCTGGGGCCGCACAAACGCTGAGCTTCCCGCTGCCCAAAGGCGAGGCGAAAAACCCCAGTTATGTGCTGATCGCCCAGCCGCAGGGGTTTGGGGCCATTTCGGCGGCGGGGCGTGTCGGCATCCCCTATCCCTAACCCCCTTGCAATCCCCCAATTACCCTGTATATTGCGCGCCTTCATAACTCCTTGCTGGGGGACGTCCCTCAGCTATGCCCCGGTTTCTAAAGGCATTGAAACCACGTCGCTTGCGGCACGGGGCTGAGACAATCCGAGAGGAGAGCAAATATGCCTTTATACGAGAGCGTGATCATCGCTCGTCAGGACCTTTCCACCCAACAGGTTGAAGCCCTGACCGAACAGATGACCGGTGTTATCACCGACAATGGCGGCAAAGTCGAAAAGACCGAGCAGTGGGGCCTTCGCTCCATGGCCTACAAAATCAAGAAAAACCGCAAGGGTCACTACTTCCAGCTGACCATGGACGCGCCCGCAGCGGCTCTGTCCGAGCTGGAACGCCAGTTGGGCCTGAACGAAGACGTTCTGCGCAGCCTGAGCGTGCGCATCGACGCCATCGACATGGAACCGAGCGCGATCTTGAGCGCCAAGGCCAGCCGTGACGAGCGCCCGCGCCGTGACGAACGCCCCGGTCGCGACGACCGTCCGCGCCGTGACGACCGTCCGCGTCGTGACGAAGCCGAAACCGACAGCGAGGGAGAAGAATAATGGCCCGTCGTCCTTTCTTCCGTGGTCGCAAGTCCTGCCCGTTCCAGGGTCCGAATGCACCGACCATCGACTTCCGCGACACCAAACTGCTGAGCCGTTACGTGTCCGAACGTGGCAAGATCGTCCCCAGCCGCATCACCGCCGTTTCTGCGAAGAAACAGCGTGAGTTGGCGATCGCGATCAAACGCGCCCGTTACCTCGGCCTCCTGCCTTACGTGATTAAATAAGGCTTTGGCTTACCGCTTTGGGTGCGCAACGCGCAGCCAAAGTAACGCTGCATGGGGCAAACCGGCATGAAACACACGCTTCTTGCCATTGCAGCCGGGATTGTAAGCGGCATGCTGGCGTTGGCATCTTTGTCAGGCGCCAGCATCGCCATTTTCTATCTCTCCTTGGTGCACCCGCTTCCGCTGTTTTACGCGGGGCAGTCGCTGGGGGTCCGGGCGGCGATGATCGCGTCGGCAACCGCCGTTTCGATCCTGTCGCTGGCCAGCCTGCAAATGGGCTTGGTGTTCGGATTGCTGTATGCCGTGCCCGTATGGGTGATGATCCGCCTATGCCTCATCGGTCCCAACGGGATGGTGTGGCAAATAGCGGAAGATCAACCGCCCCATACGCCCGAAGGGCCGAACACCCGGTCGACCTTCGCCGATCGCATCACCGGTCGCGGGGTGGATTGGGGCTCTCAAGAGGGTCAACCGCCCCGAGACATCGGGTGGTTTCCCGCAGGCTCCATCCTCGCCGTGGTTGCGGCGGTGGCAAGCGCCTACATCGTCGCCTTGTCGGTGATGACCGGCGGCGGGCTGGAAGATAAAGTTACGGAGGCGTTGACCGAATTGTCGAACGCCTTCGCCGCCCCGCAGGGCGAAACGGTCCTGCAACAGGCGGTGCTGACCTTGGTGCCCTATTTCGCCGGAATGGCGGCGGGTATGTGGGCCTTGGGTCTGGTGTTGAACATGGTCATCGCCCAAGGGCTGTTGGCCAAGGGCGGACGAAACATCCGCCCGACCCCACGGTTGCGGGAGCTGACGCTCCCCGACTGGTTGAGTTGGGCCCTGGTGGGGGCGGCGCTGGTGGCGCTGATCGCACCGGGGGAAATGGAATACCTCGGCCGCAACATCGCGATTGTGTTGGCCGTACCGTTCTTTTTCCTGGGCCTCGCCGTGGTGCATAAGCTGGCCGCGCAGACCCCGTTTCCCGGGGCGATGCTGGGGCTGATGTACTTGGTGGTCATTTTTTCGGGCTGGTTTGTCCTGGTGATCGCCGCGATTGGAATTTTAGAGCAGTGGATCGGTTTGAAAAAACGCATAAAACCGTCCGCTTAACACCTAACGTTTAGACCGCTCCCAGAGGGAGCCGGAGGACTATCATGGAAGTGATCCTGCTAGAACGCGTCGAAAAACTCGGCCAGATGGGCGATGTCGTCAAAGTCAAACCCGGCTTTGCCCGTAACTACCTGTTGCCGCGCGAAAAAGCTCTGCGCGCCACGGACGCCAACAAGAAGCGCTTTGAAAGCCAACGCGCCCAGTTGGAAGCCGAGAATCTCAAGCTGCGCGAAGAAGCCGACGCCGTGGCGAAGAAGATGGAAGGCCTGTCGGTCATCCTGATCCGTCAAGCTGGCGAAGCCGGTCAACTGTACGGTTCGGTCAACGCGCGCGACATCGCCGCCGAGATCACCGCTGCGGGCTTCACCGTTGCGCGTTCGCAGGTCAACCTGGTCCATCCGATCAAAACCTTGGGCTTGTTCGACCTCAGCGTCAGCCTGCACCCGGAAGTCACCGTCACCGTGACCGCCAACGTTGCACGCACCACCGAAGAAGCGCACACCCAGGCCGAAACCGGCAAGGCCGTCGTCGGTGAAGAAGAAGACGAAACGCCTTACGAAATGGAAGCTGTCTTCGACCCCAACGCCGAAGAAGGCGAAGCTGAAGAAGGCGAAGCGGCCTCTGCCGACGCCGGTGAAGAAGAAACGGCTGAATAATAAGCCCGTTTTAATTTCGCGACATGACGAAACGGCGCGTCCTTGGGGCGCGCCGTTTTGCTTTTCGAACTGTTAAGCGAATCGGGTTATAGTTTTCCCCACATTTAACATCCTGGGAGTAACCGGGAACTGACGTAATCTCTGAACCCATGACGACAGACAACATCATTCCCATTCCCGATTCAGGCCCGCCCCCCGAATACGACGGCCCAGATTATGACGGTCACGACATGGCCGGATTGGACCCTATTCATCACGATGCGGGGCCTGCATCCCAAGGCACGCCCGCCTACCGCACCTTGCCGCACAATCTGGAAGCGGAAAAGGCGCTGCTGGGTGCGATTTTCACCGACAACCGCGCCTATGAACGGGTGTCGGAATTTCTCCGCGCCGAACACTTCGCGGTGCCAGAACACGGCAAAATTTTCGAAGCCGCGCAAAAACTGATGGAAAACGGCCAGATCGCCGACCCGGTCACGCTGGCGGGCTTTTTCGAAGGCAACGACGAACTGGTCGCCATGGGCGGGCCGCGCTACATGGCCGAACTGGCCGCCAGCGCGGTGACCATCATCAACGCCGGCGAATACGGCAAGATCATCTACGACCTGCACATGAAGCGCGAACTGATCGCGTTGGGCACCGAAATGGTCAACGACGCCTATGACTTGGGAAATCAGATCCCGGCCACGGCACAGATCGAACGGTCCGAACAACAGCTTTACGACCTCGCCACCCAGGGCGATCACGAAGGCGGCTTTCAGGACTTCCGCACCGCCGTGCTGCAAGCCATCCATGTGGCCGAGGCCGCGCACAAACGCGACGGCGCGCTGGCGGGCGTGACCACCGGCCTGCGCGACTTGGACCAGATGCTCGGCGGCCTGCACAATTCCGACTTGCTGATCCTGGCCGGGCGTCCGTCGATGGGCAAAACCGCGTTGGTCACCAACATCGCCTACAACGCGGCGTACTCGTACCATAAATCGGGCGGTGAAGAAGGCGCTGTGGTGGGCTTCTTCTCGTTGGAAATGTCGTCCGAACAGCTCGCCGCGCGTATTTTGTCCGAACAGGTCGAAATTTCGTCCAACAAGATGCGCAAGGGCGAACTGGCCAACGACGAGTTCACCCGCTTGGTGGTGGCGTCCCAGGAACTGCACCGCATTCCGCTGTTTATCGACGACACCCCGGCGCTCACCGTGTCGGCGCTGCGCACCCGCGCGCGGCGGCTCAAGCGTCAGCACAATCTGGGCCTGATCGTGGTCGACTATTTGCAGCTGATTTCCCCGCCCGCCGGCAAGTCGGACGGCCGCGTCAACGAAGTTTCGGAAATCACCCGTGGCCTCAAGACCTTGGCCAAGGAACTCAACGTTCCGGTGATCGCCCTGTCGCAGCTGTCGCGTGCGGTCGAAAGCCGCGACCCGCCGCGTCCGCAGCTGTCGGACTTGCGTGAATCGGGCTCGATCGAGCAGGACGCCGACGTGGTCATGTTCATCTATCGCCCCGAATATTATCACGAACGCCGACGCCCCGACCCCGACAACCTCGACAAGTTGGCCGAGTGGGAAGAAAAGCTCGAAAAGATCAAGAACATCGGCGACGTGATCATCGGCAAGCAACGCCACGGTCCGATCGGCGACGTGCGACTTTCGTTCATCGGCGAGTTCACCCGCTTCGCCGATCTCGACCCCCACCACCCCAGCTACGAGGGTCCATGAACGACATCCTGACGCCGCCGCCGTCCCCTCTGCCGAATACGCCGGACGTGCGTCGCGCAGGTGCGTTCTTGACCATCGACCTCGATGCGCTCAAGACCAACTGGCTGACCTGCGACCGACAATCCGCCGATGACGTCGAAACCGCCGCCGTGGTCAAGGCCGCGGCGTACGGACTGGGCGCGGAACGCGCCGCCCTGGCCCTGCAAAGCGCGGGCTGCAAAACCTTTTTCGTCGCCACCATCGACGAAGGCATCCATCTGCGCGAAGTGTTGGGCAGCGGGCCAGCCATACACATCTTCAACGGTTTGATGGATGGCGCGGAACGCGATTTCACCCACCACCAGCTTACGCCAGTGCTCAATTCCTTGGCCGAGATCGACGCATGGCGGGCGTACTGCACCGGGGCGGGCGAAGCGCAACCGTGTGATATCCATGTCGACACCGGCATGTCGCGCTTGGGCCTGCCCGACGACGAACTGCAAAAGGTCATCGACGACCCCGATCACCTGACGCATCTGAAGCTGGACATGATTCTCAGCCACCTGAGCGTGTCCGAAATCACGGATCATCCCAAGAACGCCGAGCAACTGGCGAAATTCCGCCAAATTCTTGTGCACATGCCGCCCACGCGCGCGGCGTTTGCCAATTCGTCGGCGATTTTCCTCAGCCCCGAATATCACTTCGACGTCACCCGCCCGGGCGTGGCGCTGTACGGCGTCAACCCGACCCCCGGCCAGCCCAACCCGATGGCCCAAGTACTTCGACTACAAGCGAAAATCCTTCAGGTGCGTACAATTGACACCCCTCAAACCGTGGGCTACGGTGCCACCCATACAGCCCAAGGGTGCGAGCGCATCGCCACCGTTTCCTTGGGCTACGCGGATGGTTATCGACGCAATCTGTCCAATTCGGGGGTGGCCTATATCGGTGAATATCCGGCACCCGTCGCGGGGCGGGTTTCCATGGACCTTCTGACCTTGGATGTGTCGAATGTTCCCGAAGCGTTATGTCGTCCGGGCACACTGGTGGATCTGATCGGTCCGCACAACCCGGTCGACGACGTGGCCGAACGTGCAGGTACGATCGGCTATGAACTTCTGACCGGTCTGGGAACGCGCTTTCATCGCGTGTATTTGGACTCAGAGACTTGAAACGTTAAGAGATTTGAGACCATGAATCCGCTGCAAGCCATCGGTCGCGTCGTTCTAAAATTCCTGGAAACCACCGGGCGGTTGATCACGTTCATGTCGCTGAGCCTCAGCCACGCCGTGCGCCCGCCGTTTTATCCGCGCATCATTTTCCGTCAGATGATCGACATCGGTTATTACTCCCTGCCCGTGGTCGGCTTGACCGCCGTGTTCGCGGGCATGGTGTTGGCGCTGCAAAGCTACACCGGGTTTTCACGCTTTTCCGCCGAAGGTGCCATCGCCAACGTGGTGGTGCTGTCCATCACCCGCGAACTGGGCCCAGTGCTGGCTGGACTGATGGTGGCAGGACGCATCGGCGCAAGCTTGGCTGCGGAAATCGGCACCATGCGCGTCACCGAACAGATCGACGCGCTGACCACCCTTTCGACCAACCCGATGAAGTATCTGGTCGCGCCGCGCCTGATCGCGGGCGTCGCCATGTTCCCGCTGCTGGTGATCGTGGCCGACGTAATCGGCGTGTTTGGCGGCTATCTGGTGGCGGTCTACAAGCTTGGCTTCAACCCCGCCAACTACCTGCAAAACACCTGGGACTTTCTCACCGCAGAAGACGTCAACTCGGGTCTGGTCAAGGCCGCCGTGTTTGGTTTCATCGTCACGTTGATGGGCTGCTATCACGGCTACAATTCCAAGGGCGGCGCGCAGGGCGTGGGCCGGGCGACCACCAACGCGGTGGTGTCGGCGTGTATTCTGATCCTGTGTTCCGACTACATCCTCACCGAAATGTTCTTTGCGAAATAAGGGAGGATGAGATGAGCGAGCAACCTAAAATCCAAATGCGCGACGTCGCCAAGTCCTTCGGCCGCAAAGTGGTGTTGGACGGTGTCGACCTCGACGTCGGCGTCGGCGAAAGCGTGGTCATCATCGGCGGTTCGGGCACCGGAAAATCGGTGACGTTGAAATCGATCCTCGGCCTTTTGAACCCGGACCGGGGCTCGATCAAGGTCGACGGCCAAGAGGTCATCGGCATGAGCACCTCGGACCGCGAAGAGGTCAACCACAAGTTCGGCATGCTGTTCCAAGGTGCGGCGCTGTTCGACAGCTTACCGGTGTGGGAAAACGTGTCGTTCGGTCTGTTGGCACAAAAGCGCTGCGACCGTCACGAAGCCTACGACATCGCCATCCAAAAGCTCGCCATGGTCGGCATGAATGCCGACGTCGCCGACTTGATGCCCTCGGAGCTGTCGGGCGGCATGCAAAAGCGCGTTGGTTTGGCGCGCGCCATCGCCGCCGATCCTGAAATCATCTTCTTTGACGAACCGACCACCGGGCTCGATCCGATCATGGCCGACGTCATCAACGATTTGATCGTCAAGGTCACCCGCGAAGTGGGCGCGACGGCGCTATCGATCACCCACGACATGGCGTCGGCGCGCAAAATCGCCAACCGCATTGCAATGTTGTACGACGGCAAAATCATCTGGCAAGGCCCGGTGGATGAAATCGACAATTCCGGGAACGCCCACGTCGACCAGTTCATCCATGGTCGTGCCGAAGGGCCGATCCAAATGGCAGTGCGGGCATAAGCCATGCCGCATCTGATCGTCGAATACGCCGCGCCGCTCGCCCAAGACGTTGACATCCAAGCGCTCACCGAAGCGGCCTTCACGGGCGCCAAAGCCACCGACCTGTTCACCCCTGCCGCCATCAAGGCGCGCGCCCACCCCGTCGATGCGTACTGGATTGGCGGCGCCAAGCAGCCGTTCGTGCACATCGAGGTCAAGTTGTTGCCCGGGCGCACCGATGCGCAAAAGAAAGCACTGTCGACCAGCGTGTTCGACCACGTCGCAGAGCTGCTCGAAGATGACATCGCGCTGAGCGTCGAAGTCAACGACCTGGATGCCGACGTCTATACCAAACGCGCCTAAATTTTTTCCATGACCAATGTGTAACACATGGGCAATTGCGGCCCTTGCCGTTCGACGTTGTACCAGGTGTTGGAAATGTGGTGCGGATACTCGGCAAAATCGCTCAGACCGAGCCCCGCCTTGACCCCGGCCATGATGACAGCGGACAAGGTGTGCTGGATTTCGTAGACCGGCTTGGCTTCATACGTGGTGCCGCCGAAATAATCCAAACCCTCGGTATAGACACGCGGGCCTTGGCGAAAATACGGGTAGTTCCACGCCACCGGATCGCCGGCCGCACCGGGCTCGACCATGTCCATGATCGGGTGCTGTTCATAGATGAACAGCGCGCCGCCGGGACGCAACAGCCGTGCGGCGACGGCGAAAAATTTGTCGACATCCGGCATCCAATTGAGCACCCCGATGGTCACGGTCACCACATCGAACTGTTCATCGTATGCGGTGGGAATTTCGTAAACATCGCCAAGCATGAATGCGCAGTCGAGCCCTGCGGCCGCGTTCAATTCGCGCGCTTGTTCGACAAAGCCCGCCGCCCCTTCAAAACCAACGCAGCGCCGCGCGCCCAGATTGCGCACCGAAATCAATTCACGGCCATTGTTGCAGCAAAGCTGCGCGACATCCTTGCCCACCACGCCCAGGCGCGTCAAAACGGCGGTCTCGACCTCGTCCAGCTCCGAGTGGCCGGGCTCGGCAAAGCGTGCTAACAAATCAGCTTGATTGTGCGCGCGGTGCAAAGGTGCGGCCTCGTCCCAGGCGGCACGGTTTGACGCGGTGATGTCGTGGTGCTTCATGACCGATGCCTTGTTCCGTTTAACGCACAACGGCGCAATTATAATGAGAACTCGATCCGGGTCCACACCCCCGATATCACAGCAGGAGCATTTGATCTTGTCCGCAGCCGAAGCCGAAATCCTGTTTGCCAACGACGCCTTCTATGCGGCGTTCACGAGCGGCGATATCGATGCCATGAACGCCATCTGGGCCGAAGCCGCGCCGGTCAGCTGCATCCACCCCGGCGGTCCGGTGCTCGAAGGCCGCGCGGGTGTGCTGGAAAGCTGGGGACCCATTTTGCACAGCGGCCAAACCCAAGGGTTCGCATGCCACGATGCCAAAGCCCACGTGGTCGGCGACTTGGCATGGGTGACATGCTTGGAAGTGATCGGCGACGGCGCGTTGGCGGCGACCAACATCTTCGTGCGCGAAGGCGGAAGATGGAAAATCACCCATCACCAAGCCGGTCCAACCAGGGCCCAGCCCCAACACAACAGCGGCACCGGCGAGCCAATAGGGCGGGTGCACTGATGCTGTGCGCTCTGTTCGGTCTGTTGGTCGCAAGCGTGGCGTGGGCTTTGCTCGGCCCCGCGCATGAACTGGCGGCGGGATTGATCGGCGCGGCCAGCGCCGCAGGGCTATTTCTCGCCCTGCGTTATTGGCCGTCGAAATCTCAGAAGAAATAACGCAGATAGATGTAGGCGTTGGCGATAACGATGCTCAGCAGCATCAACGGCAGGCCGACTTTGAGGAATTTCATGAAGCTGATGGGATAACCCGCGCGCTCACCCATGCCCGAGACCATGACGTTGGCCGCCGCCCCCACCAATGAGCCGTTACCGCCCAAGCACGCGCCCAGAGCCAAGGACCACCACACCGGTTCCAACGCCGCCGCGCCGCCGACGGCGGCTCCCATGCTTTTGACCAGCGGGATCATGGTGGCGACGAACGGGATGTTGTCGACCGCCGCGGACACGAGCGCCGATAGCCACAGCGTCGAGATCGCCGTCATGGCCGCGTCGCCGCCGGTGAAGTCGACCAGGGCGTCGCCGAGAATGTTCAAAAGCCCGGCGTGCTCGACACCCGCGACGATGATGAACAAGCCGATGAAGAACAGCAACGCCGCCCACTCGACTTCCAGCAACGCTTGGTGCAACCGCTCGGTCTGCTCTTCCGTTTCCAGGCCGACGCTGGTGATCAACAACAACACCGCCGCACCGAACATGGCGGTTGTGCCGGGTGGAATGTGGTAATGCTCGCCGACGATAAATCCGGCGATGACAAGCACCAAAACGCCCAACGACATCACCAGCAGGCGCTTGTCGGTGATCGAATCGGTTTCACGAAAGCGCATGATGCTTTGGCGATCCTTTTCCGATGCGACCAATTCCGCCCCCCACATGAACTTGAAGATCGGCACCATCACCAACAGCACCAACAGCGCCACCGGACCGAGGTTGGTGAGAAACTGCATGAAGCTCAACCCCGTGGCCGAACCGATCAAGATGTTGGGCGGATCGCCGATCAGCGTCGCGGTACCGCCGATGTTGGACGCCAAAATCTGCGACACCAAAAACGGGTACGGCGATACTTTGAGTTTTTCCACGATCAGCAACGCCACCGGCACCACCAGCAACACCGTGGTCAAGTTATCCAAGAACGCCGAAAACAGTGCCGTCACCAACGACAGCACCACCAAGATGCCCATCGGGTCGGCCTTGACCTTTTTTGCCGACCAGATGGCGACGAACTCAAACACGCCGGACGTGCGCGTCACCGCGACGATGATCATCATGCCAGTCAGCAATGCGATGGTGTTGAAGTCGATCGACGCGATGGCTTGGTTTTGCGACACCACCCCGGTGATGATCACCAGTCCACCGCCCAACAACGCCACCACCGTGCGGTTGAACTTTTCGCTCAGCAAGACGGCATAAGATACAATCAGCAAAATAGTGCTGAGCCACAGCGGGTCCATGCCGAACATCACCGCGTGGGCAGCGACTTCCGCAGTTTCATGTGGACTCATGGTCAATCCCTCTTAAGCTCTTTCTCGCGTTCTCTGGCTTCCCGTTCGGCGGTTTTGAGTTTTTCCACCGTCTCGCGATCGTATTCTTCGTTCAGTCCATAAAGGACCGAAAAAAAGGAGATGGCGCCAACCAGCTTGCGGTTCGCATCCACCACCGGCACCACATATTGCTTGTCCTTGATCATCATCAGCGCATCGATGAGCGGCATTTCGGGGGTCGCGACTTTGACTTTGCTGTCGAGCATTTCGCCGATCGGGCGTTCGCGCAACGCGTCGAGGCGCTCTTTCATGTCTTCGGCGGTTTCGTGCAGGAAACTGACCCGCTTCATCGCACCTTGGCGAAACAACGAGCCCTGGGCGCTCAGCGATTTGGGCAGCAAGAACGCCATCAGACTGTCGCCGCTGATCAAACCAGCGAAAGTGCCGTCGCGTTCCGTCACCGGAACCAGACCCATATGCTTTTCGACCATGAAGTCGATCACTTGGCCCGCGGGTTCGTCGGTATAGAGACAGACCTTGATGGGAGCCATCACCGTTTTGCAATCCATGGCCCGCTCCTTATGCCGTGATCATCACGAACTTTATTGTATCACGAATGAACAAAAAAAACCCGTCTGAGCAAAGCTACAGAACGGGCTTAAGGGATGTTGTATTCGTCTTCCCCTGATCGGGGGAGTGTTGCGATCATGTGATGTCAACGTGCTGGCTGAGAGCAAAGCCGATCCAGGCCAGGGCGAAGAACCAAACGGCAAAATCGATACGTTTTGACATGTTGTATTTCCTTATTTGTCTAGGCCGCATTTAAGCGGTCGGGGTGTAAATGGAATAAGCGTTGTAAAAATCAGCGAACACCGTGACCTTGACGAGGGCGCTCATCACCATGGCCGCAGAAGCCGCGCCGCATGCATAGACGGGTTTCATCGTCAGCTTGTTGATTTCTTCGTCGCGCTTGTCCAAGGACCGCTTGGCGAAATACAGCGTGATAGCAACGCCGGCCAACATTGCCGCAAAACCAAAGATGTAAACCATTCCGGGGTCGTGCATTTTCTGTGTTCCTTTCGGGTTACGCTTATTGGGTACTCTGGGCTTGGGCCCTTGTTGTCACCTTCAGGGATATAACGACCCGCAGGTCTGGTTTAATCCCCGATATTTTCTTCGACATCATTTCTTGATGTTGCATACGTTTTACCTGGACGGTGTTGAACCAAGTCTGAGTGGCGTATTCAGGTTTCATTTATTTCGGGTTCATTTACCATTCAGCTTCACACCTGACCTTCAGTTAACACTCTGAAGGTGTGAGTACTTTTTGCCACCATTCACAGCGCGGCAAAGTGATACCCATCACAACGAAATGGTTTTTTTTCAAAAAAATCACCCGCCACGGAGAAAACTCCGGGACGGGTGAAAAATGACCAGACGTGAACAGGTGAGCGTCAGCCGAGACGGTCTTTGACGTCGCTGGCGAAATCTTCATAACGGCGCAAAGCCGTGACATCGACCTGCACGTGCTGGCCGTGTTGTTTCATGATCGGCAGGTCGAGCAGAATTTGATCCAGCGTATCGGGGCCATCGACGTTGACCACCGCGATCACCCGCCGCGAGCCGACGGCTTTCCACAGGTCGACCACCACACCGGCCTCTTTCGCGCCCAGCGCCGCATCGGCCTCTTCGGCCCAAATGCGAAACAGGTCCTTTTGCTCCATGTCGGCGGGGTATTCGACGTAAAAATCCAAGTGAAACAGCATTTGACTTCTCCCTATGTGAATTGCGTTTTCAGACGTAACGGCCGTGCTTTTGCAGCACTTCGATTTTGTAGCCGTCGGGGTCTTGGACAAAAAAGAACTTCGCCATCAGTTCGCCTTCGCGGTTGAACGCGACGATCTTGTTGGGTGACAGACCGGCGGCTTCGAAACGGGCATGTTCGCCTTCCAGGTCATCCACCACGAAAGCAATGTGACCGTAGCCGTCGCCCATCGCGTAAGGGTCGGTGCGGCCGTGATTGACGGTGAGTTCAATCTCGAACCCACTGTCGGCATCGCGCAGATAAACCAGCGTGAAATCGTCGAACTCAAAACGTTCGGCGACGTCGAGGCCAAACGCGGTTTGGTAAAATTGGACCGATCGCGCCTCGTCCAAGACGCGGATCATGGTGTGAATTGCTTTCGCCACGGCGGCTTCCCCGATACGTTTTCAGTTGATCGAGGCGCAATTTTAAGCCGAACGCATGGCGCGCGGGTGTTATAGGTATACTACGAAGCTTGCGCGGCTTCGGCCAAATCGTCCCCCGCACCGCCTTGCAGGTAAACGATGCACGCACAGCGCAACAACGAGGTGAAATTGCTCACTTCGCCGTGCAGCAGCAACGCTTCCTTATGCACCGTAGAGACGAATTTCGGCACGCTCAGACCTTGGGATTTTGCGATCTTTTCCAGCAAGCCCCAAAACGTGGCTTCCAAGCGAATGCTGGTGCTTTGCCCGTTGAGACGAATGGACCGCGTCTGATAGCTGTAGCTTGCGGGGTCCTGTCCCGCGAAAACCTGACACATATGATCCTCCCGACTGATCCACCCTGTGTGACTATGGGTTGCGCCATTTGATCACAACTGCCCCAAGCTCGCAAAGCATCCCGCATGCGCCTTGAGCTTTGGTGCCGAATCACGCTACATATTTGAGCGTCGGCGCCGGGCTGTGGCCGCTGGCGTCATCTCATCATTTCAGGGTTCGGAAACGCCTGTTGGCCAAGTCAAAAACCCAGTTCGTCTGCGCGGAATGCGGCGCCACTTACCCAAAGTGGAGCGGCAAGTGCGACACCTGCGGCGCGTGGAACTCACTCAGCGAAGAAGTCGCCGCCGACGACACGCCCAAGGGTTTGGGCGCGAAGAAAGGCCGCAAAGTCACCTTCGTCGGCCTTGAAGGCCAGGAAAAGAGCCCGCCCCGGCGCAAAACCAACATTGAAGAGTTCGACCGCGTGCTCGGCGGCGGAATGGTCGCGGGCTCGGCCATTTTGGTCGGCGGCGAACCCGGCATCGGCAAATCGACCATCTTGCTGCAAGCCGCGGCGCAACTGTCCAAGGGCGGGCGGGTCGCCTACATCAGCGGCGAAGAAGCCGTCGATCAACTGCGTCTGCGCGCCAGCCGTCTGCATTTGGAAAAAAATCCGGTCGAATTGGCCGCCGCCACCAACGTGCGCGACATCGTCACCACCTTGGACGACGACCCGCCCGACGTGGCGATCATCGATTCCATCCAAACCATGTTCGTCGACAGCCTGGAAAGTGCGCCCGGCACCGTGGCCCAGGTGCGCACCTCGGCCCAGGAACTGATCCGCTTGGCCAAGCGCAAGGGCTTTCCCGTCATTTTGGTCGGCCACGTGACCAAGGAAGGCCAAATCGCCGGACCGCGGGTGCTGGAGCACATGGTCGACACGGTGCTATATTTCGAAGGCGACCGCAGTCACCAGTTCCGGATTTTGCGCGCGGTGAAAAACCGTTTCGGCGCAACCGACGAAATCGGCGTGTTCGAGATGTCGGACGCGGGCCTCAGCGAGGTCAGCAATCCGTCCGCCCTGTTCCTGTCCGATCGCGATCAAGAGGTCAGCGGATCGGCGGTGTTTGCGGGCATGGAAGGCACGCGCCCGATGCTTATGGAGGTCCAGGCCCTAGTCTCGCCTTCGACGTTGGCGACGCCCCGGCGCGCTGTTGTCGGGTGGGACAGTTCGCGTTTGGCCATGGTCATGGCGGTGATCGAAACCCGATGCGGGGTTGCCATCGGGGCCAACGACGTGTACTTGAACGTCGCAGGTGGATTGCGGGTCACCGAACCCGCCGCCGACTTGGCCGTCGCGGCGGCTTTGCTGTCCAGTTTAAGCGGTATCGCGGTGCCGCGCGGCAGCCTGTTTTTCGGCGAAGTCGGCCTGTCCGGCGAGGTCCGTGCGGTCAGCCACGCGGAAGGACGGCTCAAGGAAGCCGCCAAACTCGGGTTCACCCGCGCGGTCGTGCCGAAAAATCGTGGCAAGACCAAGGTTGCGGCAAAAGGCATTACGTCGAACGAATTGGGCCACATTCAAGAACTGGCGCAGATGTTCGAAACCGAAGATGGATTTTGAGGTCACATGCACTGGATTGACATCCTCGTCATTGGCACGCTGCTGATATCCGGCGCTTTTGCGTATGCGCGCGGGTTCGTCCATGAGGTTCTGTCCATCGCGGGCTGGATCGGCGCAGTTTTCGCCACCCTTTACGGCACCCCGGTGCTGGAACATTTCACCCTGCAATTCATCGAAGACCCGTTCATCGCCACCTTGGTGACCGGCATACTGGTGTTCGTCGTCACGCTGGCGGTCCTTTCCATCACCACCCGGCGCATTTCGCGCGGGGTAAAGGAAAGTGCACTAGGCCCACTGGACCGGGCCCTGGGCTTTTTGTTCGGTTTGCTGCGCGGCGCGGTGATCGTCGCCCTGGTGTGGATCGGCTACACCTGGATGGTGCCCGCCGACGAACAGCCGGAATGGATTTACGAGGCCCGCACCCTGCCCTTGATCATCCAAGGGGCCGACATGCTGAAGGCCCTGGCCCCGGCAACCGAAGAACCGGACCCGAACGCCCCCGCGACCAAGGACAAACCCGCGGCAAAACCTGCACAAAAAGACCAAAACCAATCGCTGCTCGACAAAGCCATCAACGCCATTCCCAAAGCCCCCGCCGGATCGACCACCGACGGGTACGGTCAGAAGGAACGCTCGGAGATGGACAGGCTCTTTGAAACCAGCCAGTGACCTCACGTTAAACTGGCTCTTAACTCGGATCGCAACGCCCATGGACACCCCCCGCACCGCACCGTGCACCACCGCATCGCTTCCCGAAGACGACCATTTCCACGACGAGTGCGGCGTTTTCGGCGTCTATAACCATCCCGACGCATCCGCGCTGACGGCGCTGGGCCTGCATGCGCTTCAGCACCGCGGCCAGGAAGCCGCCGGGATCGTGTCGTTCGGCGGCAAGCACTTCCACAGTCACCGGGCATTGGGCAGCGTCGGCGACAACTTCAATTCCGAAGAGGTCATCAACCGCCTCGAAGGCCCCATGGCCATCGGTCATGTGCGCTACTCGACCGCCGGCGGCACCGTCATGCGCAACGTCCAGCCGCTGTTCGCCGATCTGGTCTTCGGCGGCTTCGCCATCGCGCACAACGGCAACCTCACCAACGCCCGCACCTGCCGCCGCGATCTGGTCGAACGGGGCAGCATCTTCCAGTCCACGTCCGACACCGAAACCATCCTGCACCGCGTCGCCACCAGCGAATACCGCAAGGTTCTCGATCGTCTCACCGATGCGCTGAGCGGGGTCGCGGGGGCGTATTCCATCGTCGCATTGACGCGCCAAAAACTGATCGGCGTGCGCGATCCGCACGGTGTGCGTCCGTTGGTGATCGGCAAAATCGGCGACGGCCACGTTTTGGCGTCGGAAACCTGTGCGCTGGACATCATCGGCGCCGATTACGTGCGCGACGTCGAGCCGGGTGAAATCGTGATTTTCAGCGAAGCCGGCATGCAGAGCCTGAAACCGTTCCCCAAGCAAGCATCGCGCTTTTGCATTTTCGAACACATCTACTTCGCCCGTCCCGACAGCGTCATCGAAGGCCGCAACGTCTACGAAGTGCGCAAGAACATCGGCAAAGAGCTCGCCCGCGAAAGCCATGTCGAAGCCGACATGATCGTTCCGGTGCCCGATTCCGGCGTTCCCGCAGCCATCGGTTACGCCGAAGAAAGCGGCGTGCCGTTCGATCTGGGCATCATCCGCAGCCACTACATGGGACGCACCTTCATTCAGCCGTCCGATACCATTCGCCATTTGGGCGTCAAGCTGAAACACAACGCCAACCGCGCCTGGATCAAGGGCAAGCGTTTGGTTTTGGTTGACGATTCCATCGTGCGCGGCACCACCTCGGTGAAGATCGTCGAAATGATGCGCAACGCCGGGGCCAAAGAAGTGCATATGCGCATCTCCAGCCCGCCGACCACGCACCCGTGTTACTATGGCATCGACACCCCCGATCAGGAAAAACTGATGGCCCACAACATGAGCGTCGAGGAAATGGCCAAGCACATCGGCGTTGATTCGCTGGCGTTCATTTCACACGACGGCCTGTATCGTGCAGTCGGCGAAAAACAACGCAATGCCGAGTGCCCGCAATACTGCGATGCATGCTTCACCGGCGATTACGCCATCCCGCTGGTCGACAAGGAAGGCAACCCGGGGCCGGAGCAACTGACCCTTTTGTCCGAGGACTAAGAGAGCGAAACCATGGCTGACAAAATTCTCGAGGGCCGCGTCGCCCTGATCACCGGCGCATCACGCGGCATCGGCCGCGCGCTGGCCAAATGTTTCGCCGAACAGGGCGCACACCTGATCCTCACCGCGCGCACCCAAGGCGCACTGGAAGAACTGGACGACGAACTGCGCGCCGCCGGCCATGGCAAGGCGACTTTGGTGCCGTGCGATCTTACCGACTTCGACACCATCGATAAAATCGGCGCTGCGATTTATGAACGCTTCAAGAAACTCGACATCTTGATCGGCAACGCCGGCGACCTGGGCACGTTGGCGCCGATCTCGCACATCGAACCGCGCGAATGGCAAAAGGTCTTGGACATCAACCTCACCGCCAATTGGCGTTTGATCCGTTCCATGGATCCGCTGCTGAAAGCGTCCGACGCTGGGCGCGCGATTTTCGTCACCTCCACCGTCGGCCATGTGGCGCGCCCTTACTGGGGAACGTACGCGGTATCCAAGGCGGGTTTAGAAATGACCGCCAACATTTATGCGGCGGAATGCGACAAGACGTCCGTTCGCGTCAACCTGATCAATCCCGGCGGCACCCGCACCGACATGCGTGCAGAAGCCATGCCAGGAGAAAATCCCGAAACGGTCAAAACGCCGGAAACCATCAATCACCTGTTTTTGGAACTCGCCTCGCCCGCATGCACCGCCAACGGCACCATCGTGGAAGCGGAACAAGAACTGGCGGCGGGACACACCAGCTACGCCCTCTAAAGGATCGGTCTGATGTTAGCGCAGTTATCGACGATTTTCGGCTATGTCGCGGGTGCGGTTATCTTCATCGCCACCATTTTCATGCTGCGCGCGATTTTGAGCGGACCGAACGAGAAAAAATCCGATTCCGATGGCGACGATTAGGCGTTAAGCGCCGCTTCCAACCGCGCCCAATCAGCCTGCGTGCCCGGCAAGCCGAACCGCAGCCAGCGCGGCTGATAATCGAACGGCCGCACCAAAATTCCGGCCTGGCCAAGTTTTTCGAACACCGCCGGCGCATCGTCGCTTTCGCCAAGACGAAACAAATCCGTCCCACCGACAATTTTGAACCCGGCGCGCTGCAAAATATCATCTAAACGCCGCGCGTCAGATTTGAGCCGCACACGCGCAGCTTCCGTCCAATCACGGTCATCGAGCGCATGGGTGCCCGCCCACAGCGCCGGGCCAGACACCGCCCAGGGGCCTAATTTTGCGCTCAAGCGTTGGGCGATATCCGGTGTGGTCACGGCGAAGCCCAAACGCACCCCGGCGAGTCCAAAAAACTTACCGAACGAGCGCAGCACCACCAGCCCATCGCTGCCCGCGTGCGGCGTCACCGAAAGTTCGGGCGTGACGTCGGCGAACGCTTCGTCGACCACCAACACCCCACCGCGATCATGGAGTTCTTCGCTGAACGCCAGCAGGCCTTCGACCGTCTGGGTGCGTCCATCGGGATTGTTGGGGTGCACCACCACACCGAACGGCGCGGGCTGGGCGGCTTGGGCACAAATGGACCGAACGTCCTCGACCCGGTGCCCTGCCACCGACCACGCGGGAGCATGCTCGCCGTAAGTTGGCCCCATGATCGAAACGCTGGACGGCGCAAACAAGGTCGGCACCATCTGGATCAAAGCCTGGGTGCCGGGGCTGGCGACGATGGCGGCGCGATCCGGCACGCCGTACGCGCGCCGCGCGGCGTCCAACAAAGCCTGCAAATCGGCCTGCAAGGGCAGCCGCGCAAACATTTTACCTGGAACCGGGGGCAGCGGATACGGCACCGGATTGATGCCTGTGGACAAATCCAGCCAGCCGTCTTTGGGCGCGGGGAAACGCGCCTCGACGGCCTTAGGGTCGCCACCGTGCTGAATGGTCTTTGTGTGGCCGAGATCGGTTACAAGCGTGTCCATGCCCCTCACTTAGCAGATCGTGATCCAGCGTGCGAGTGGAGATCGTGGATCTGCTTGATCTTGTGACCGTATCCCGTGTTAAGGTGCCGCCATGGACAATGCACAATTGATCGAAATCGCGCTGGTTGCGTTTACCACCTTTTTCGCCACCATCGGCCCGGTCGATGTGGCGGCGTTGTTCGCCGCGCTGACCCAAGGCACTGCGCCTGCGCAACGACGCGGTTTCGCGTTCAAGGGCGTGCTGATCGCAACCACCATCTTGATGCTGTTCGCGGTGTTCGGCGAAGCGGCGCTGGCGCGGTTGGGCATCACTTTGGCGGCCATGCGCACGGCAGGCGGGATTTTGCTGCTGTTGATCGCCATCGACATGGTGTTCGCGCGTCATTCCGGCGGCAGTTCCACCACCGACGACGAAACCACCGAAGCGAAAAGCAAGGAAGACATCTCCGTCTTTCCCCTCGCCACGCCGCTGATCGCGGGGCCCGGCTCCATGGGCGCGGTGGTGCTGCTCAGCGCCGAAAGTGCCGGAAATCTTATGCACTGGGCGGTTACCGTCGGCGCACTCTTGGCGGTATTGCTGATCACGCTGGTGTTGCTGTTGATGGCAGGCCAAGTGCAGAAATTGCTCGGCGTCACCGGACTCAACGTCATTTCACGCGTGGTCGGGGTCTTGCTGGCGGCACTGTCGGTGCAATTTATGTTCGACGGTCTGTCCGCCAGCCCGCTGTTCTCTTAGAAAACCGATTTTCGCAGTATTTCCGGTTTTCCCTTAATTAGTTAATACTGCAACACCTTGATTGTGCGCACGCCTTAGACGTTTTCCGCGCACCTCGAAACCGATAATATATGAGGGTAAAATAACCTCAAAAGGGACACCTCGCCCCGGCTGCGTGCCGGATAACGAGCGTGGGGGAGAAGCTCATGGCCACATTCGATGAACTGCACCAGCAAAATCACCAGATCGCAGAACTGGCGAAGACGTTATCCTACCTGTTTCAAGATCGCGAGATGTGCGATTCCGGCATCACCTGCGAATTGTTCGAACGCTACCGCGACAAGTTCGACGCCCACATGAACCACAACAAGGAAATTTATTCCAAGTTACTCAATAACAACAACGGCTCGGTGCGCGCCACGGTCGACCGCTTTATCGAAGGCGAACGCGAAATCAAACGCCTGTTCAAGTCATATGCCGACAAATGGTGTAAAAATGGACTGCACATCGGTGATCATGACGCCTTCATCAAGGAAACCGATGAGATGTTCGAATTGGTGTGGAGCCGCATCCAGGCGGAAAGCGAACAACTTTACCCTCTGGCCCGCAATCAAGACCAAACCGCAGCCTGACGAACCCCAACCGTCACCGCAGTCTTGAACACCTCTAAAGGCGCATATGTGTCGACGTGTTCCTTATCTGCAAGATAAAGGGCGTGAACTTCACCTTGGTCGGTGCATAAAAGGTTCACCCTGACACTGATCAGGTGAACATGAGCGAGGGTCCAGTATCGATTAAGATTTTCTGGTCATCGCCACCATGAAAGTCGGGCACATTTTTGAATGTGTCTGGCTATGGTGTTTTGCCCAAGACAGCGCCGTAAAAGCGTGATAAACCCCGCCCATGACTGATATTGATACCGAAGAAAAAGCCCCCGCCAAGGACGATCCCGTCGCCGTCGCCATTTTGGCCGCGCTGACAGGCGCTTCCTCGTTGAGCTTTAAAGACATCGCCATGAAAATGGCGGATGCCCGTCGACGTCCCAAGGACGGGCCGGATTTGTGGAAACGTTATCTCACCGCCGTGAAACAACAGGCCGTGTTTTTGGCTCGCCAAGGGCGGATCGAAATCGTGCGCAAAGGTGAAGTCGCCGATCCCAACGATTTCAAGGGTATCGTTAGGCTGCGTCTGCCCCAGGACCCGAACAAAGCGACGGCCAAACCGAAACCCGGGTCTCAATAAAACGGTGTGATCGCTCAGCGTTTGGCCGCGGCCATTTCGCGCATGCGTTTTTCCGCTTCGCCGATTTGATATTGGTTCATTTTCGGCTTCAAGCGCGCCATTTTCTGCACCGGATCGAATTTTTTGTTCACCGCCATGGCTTCGTCGCGCTTGCTGCTCGCCAGCTTCAGCCAAATGTAGGCTGAGATCAAATCGCGCTTCACCCCCCACCCCTCTTCATACATCGAACTGAGGATGTACTGCGCCGCCGCGTGTCCTTTGCTGGCAGCTTGGGTGTAGTAGGAAATGGCTTTGCCGTAATCGTGATCCACGCCCCGGCCGTTAAAATGTAGTTCGCCGAGACGAAACTGGGCGTCGGCGTGATTGTTAAAGGTCGCCGCCAAGCGGTAGTATTTGGCCGCCAAGAAGAAATCCTGACGCACGATGATACCGTTGGCATACATCCAGCCGAGCTTGTAGCGTGATTCCGCATGGCCTTGCTCAGCCGCTTTCAGCAGCCATTTGAGCGTCTGTTTGGTGTCGATCTTGGTGCCGTCACCGATTTCATACATCAGCGCCAGTTCATACTGCGCCTGTGCATCCCCGGCTTCCGCAATGGGCAGCGTTTGCTTGAAACGCGACACCATTTTCATTTTTTTGAGAACGTCCGGACTGACTTCCGGCTTTTGTTCCAAAACCCAGAAGGTAACTCCCGCAAGAAAGAACAGAGCCAAAGTCGCAAAGATAAGTTGCTTCATGGTGCTTGCGAGTACGACGCTTTTCAAGATTCATGGGAAACAGCAGTAAACGCCAAGCTTTTGCTTGGGTCAATACGGCAAGCCGATTAAGTGTGATGAAAAGACTTAGGGTTGACCGCCGATGCGTTCATCGGGGCGGCGCGCCGGATTGGCCTCGCCGTAGCACGTCACGTCGCCGATCGAAGGATAACAATGAACCTCCGCCACCGGATTGGGCTCATCTTCCCGGCAATAGGTGCGTCCTTGTTCGACGCGCACCGTGGAACAGTCCTTGCCGGTGCGGTACGAAACCAGATGATCGGTCAACGTTTTGTCCGTGCCCATGGTCAAAGCGGTACTCACCACGCTCAAATTGCCCGCCGTCTTGAGGGCATCGCGCGGCACGATCGAGTAAAAATCACACGCCGAAACCAGCGTTGCGAGACCGACGAGCATAATGAATTGACCAACGCGCATGGGCGAAAAGCTCCGATTAGCGACATGAACACCGCGCACAAGCGCAGCCGTCCAGCCTTTTAGTTTGGACCACCTTAGTTAACGCCACCTTAACATTCCCTTTTAAGGCGCGGGTTGATCCTGCCCCCCGCCGACGCTATCTAATGGAGCACGGTTCCCACCAACGAGACAAAGTGAGCAAGAGAAACCATGGCGGTAGAAACCCCGATTTGTAATTTCGGCTGGAAAGCCCCGGACTTCAACCTTCCCGGTGTGGACGGTCAAAACTATACGCTTAGCAACGTGCAAGGCGAAAACGGCACCCTGGTGATTTTCATGTGCAACCACTGCCCTTACGTCTTGGCGGTGATCGAGCGCTTGATCCGCGACGTCAAGGACCTGCAGGCCCAGGGCATCGGCGTGATCGCGATCAATTCGAACGACCCCCAGCAGTATCCTGCGGACTCGTTCGACAACATGAAGGTGATGGCCGAAAAACACGGTTTTACGTTCCCTTATGTATTCGACGAAAGCCAACAGGTGGCGCGCGCCTATGATGCTGTCTGCACGCCGGATTTCTTCGGTTTCGACAGCGAATTGGGGCTGCAATACCGTGGCCGCCTGGATGCATCGCGCAAGGAAACAGGTCCCGCAGATGCCCGCCGCGAACTGTTCGAAGCCATGAGCGCCGTGGCCAAAACCGGCGTTGGCCCCAAAGATCAAATCCCGTCCATGGGCTGTTCCATCAAGTGGCGCGAACAAGTTTGAGCCTCTAAAGCTTCTTATGCATTGTTATAAAAAGATTTTTGCGTCCCTTAAGAGGGTTTGCCATCGCGGGCGCGCTTAGCTATGTTTGGGGGCCTTGGCGCGTGCCGCGCCAAGGCCCTGAAAACTCGATCAAACTGCTGGAGACATCCGTGGCCGACCACACAGAAGATGCCCTGATCCGCGAGGTCAACGACGAACTTCGCGAAGAACAGATGATGAAGCTCTGGCAACGCTACGGAAGTTACGTTGTTGGCGTTGCGGTGGTGATCGTGGCCATCGTGGCAGGCTATCAGGGCTGGAAGGCCTACGACATCTCCACCCGCACGGACGAAGGCAATCGCTTCTATTCCGCCATGCAAATGGCCCAAGCGGGCGACACGGCGGGCGCGATCGAAGCCGCACGCAAATTAGCCGACGACGCGTCGAGCGGATACGGAATTTTAGCGCGCTTCCAGCAAGCCGCGCTTTTGGCCAAACAAGGCGATGCGGCCGGCGCGGCGCAGCTGTACCACGACATCGCCCGCGACAACATCGGCAACGTCGCATTTTCGGGCCTGGCCAACATTCTCGGCATCATGACCGAAATCAACTCTGGCGGTTACGACGCCAAAGCTTTGGAGTTCCGCTTGTCCTCCATCGCCGAAGACGGCCACCCCTACCGCCACAGCGCGCGTGAGCTGCTCGGAATCATCGCGCTGGAATCTGGGGATACCGACAAAGCAAATGCCACCTTCAGCGAACTGGCCAGCGATCTCACCGCGCCCAAGGGCATCCGCGATCGCGCCAAAAGCCTGATCCAACGCCTTGGCGCGTGAGCGGATCTTTAATATTGGCCATATGGGGAAAACCGTTTCCGTGAACAGCAAACGCACCATCATTCGTCTTTTAACCGCGACCGTATTGGCCGCCGGATTGAGCGCCTGCGATACCTGGCTGGGCGGTAACGAGGCCCCGCCGCTTCCCGGTGAGCGCATCTCGGTTTTGAAGCACGAAAGCGCCTTGCAGCCGGAAACCGGGCTGGACACCTCCGCCATCCGCCTGCCCGCACCATCGCCGACCCCGGACTGGCCGCAAAACGGCGGTTACGCCAATCACGCCATGCATCACGTCGCCGCCGCGCCACACCTGCGCCCGTATTGGAGCACCGACATCGGCGCGGGCGCCGGGTCCGGCGAACGCTTGACCTCGACGCCGATCATCGCCGACGGCCGCGTCTTCACCATCGATACCGACAGCGACGTCAGCGCCTTCGACGCCCAGACCGGCACCTTGTTGTGGCGCACCGCACTCACCCCCGACGAAGAAGACGACGGACACATTTCAGGCGGTTTGGCCTATGAAAACGGTCGCGTGTTCGCGGGCACCGGGTTCGCCCAGGTGATCGCGCTCGACGCCGCCACCGGACAAATCGCGTGGCGAAAGTCCGTCAGCGGCCCGGTTCGCTCTGCGCCCACCGTGCGTGGCGGACGTGTGTTCGCCGTGGCGTTGGACAACAAACTGCACGCCCTCGCCGCCCATGACGGCAGCTTGCTGTGGACCCATACCGGCTCGGCAGAATTGGCCATGCTGTTGGGTGCCGCCAGCCCCGCCGTCGATCAAGGCGTGGTGGTCGTGCCCTACACCTCGGGCGAACTGGTCGCATTGAAAGTCGACAACGGCCGCCAATTGTGGATGGACAGCCTGACCTCGCGCCGGCGCACCGACGCCACCGCAGCATTGGCGCATATCCGCGCAAATCCGGTCATCGATCGCGGCGTGGTGTTCGCCATCAGCCACAGCGGCTTGATGGTCGCCATCGATCTGCGCAGCGGCAGCCGTTTGTGGGAAAAAGGTATCGGCGGGCACGAATCGTTTTGGGTTGCGGGCAACTATCTGTTCACCCTCACCGGCAATGAAGAATTGGTGGCGATGGAACGCGACAGCGGCCGCATCTTGTGGGTGCGGTCCTTGCCGCGTTGGGGCGATGTCGAGGCCCGCGAAAACCCAATCGTGTGGACCGGCCCATTGCTGGTCAGCGATCGCTTGATCGTCGCCAGTTCCGACGGCATTGCTGTTGCGATTTCTCCCTACACGGGCAACATCCTAGGATCCGAAGACATGCCCGACGGCGTGTCGGTTCCGCCGGTGGTTGCCGGGGAAACGGTCTATTTCCTGTCCGATAACGCCACGCTGTCGGCCTATCGCTGATCAGCGCTAAACACCTCAACACGCACGGAGCGTGTTGAATTTTGAGCGCGCCGCGGCGCGCATGGACCAAAAAATTATGAGCCTTACCGTCGCCATCATTGGCCGCCCCAACGTGGGCAAATCGACGCTGTTCAACCGCTTGGTCGGCAAGCGGGTGGCGATCGTCGACGACATGCCGGGCGTCACCCGCGACCGCCGCGAAGGCGATGCCACGCTCAGCGATTTGCACTTCAAGGTCATCGACACCGCAGGTTTGGAAGACGTGCACGACGACAGCCTGGAATCACGCATGCGCCAACAGACCGAAGCGGCTTTTTTGGAAGCCGACGTCGGTTTAATGATGATCGATGCGCGCACCGGGCCGACCCCCATCGACGAGCACTTCGCCAACTGGCTGCGTCGTCACGACACCCCGGTGATCCTGGTCGCCAACAAATGCGAGGGCGCGGCCGGCCAACCGGGCTTGCTGGAATCCTATGCTTTGGGACTGGGCGAACCGGTGCCGCTTTCGGCGGAACACGGTCAAGGCCTGGTCGACCTGTACGAAGCGCTGCGCCCGTATGCCGATGCGGCGAGCGAAAAAGAGGCCTGGGAAAAGCGCAAGCGAAACGACGAGCTACCACCACAAGACAGCGGTGAAGAAGACGACGACGAAGCGGTGCTTAACCGCCCGCTTCAGTTGGCCATCGTCGGCCGCCCCAACGTCGGCAAATCAACTTTGATCAACAAGCTGTTGGGCGAAGAACGTCTGCTCACCGGCCCCGAAGCGGGCATCACGCGCGATTCCATCCTGGTGCCGTGGCAATACAAAGGCCGCGAGATCAACTTGGTCGACACCGCCGGCTTGCGCCGCCGCGCCAAGGTTACCGAAAAGGTCGAGGCCCTGTCCGGCGCCGAAACACGCCGTGCCATCGACTTCGCCCAAGTGGTGGCGTTGGTGCTGGATGCCCGCGACATGCTGGAAAAACAGGACCTGACCATCGCGCGCAACATCATCGAAGAAGGCCGCGCGCTGATCATCGTCGTCAACAAATGGGACTTGATCAAAAACACCAAGGAAGCCTTGGACAAACTGCATGACCGCTTGCAGACGTCCCTGCCCCAGGTGCGCGGCATTCCCATCGTCACCGTGTCAGCCAAGACCGGGCGCAATCTCGACAAAATCCTCGATGCCGTTTTGGATGTCTTCGAAGTGTGGAACCGGCGCGTTTCTACTGCCAAGCTGAATCGCTGGCTGGAGCATATTCTCGAGCATCACCAGCCGCCGCTGATCGGGGGACGACGGGTGAAGGTGCGTTACATGACCCAGCCCAAGACCCGTCCGCCAACCTTTGCGTTGTTCGTCAGTCACGCCAAGGGCCTGCCAGAATCGTACGTGCGCTATATGTCCAACGCGATCCGCGAGGATTTCGATTTGTGGGGTGTGCCGCTGCGCGTGGTGGTGCGCAAAGGCCACAATCCTTACGCCAAGGACTAGGCTACAGGGGACTAGGCGACAGGGATTGAGGCCTTCGCCGCGTCCTAACCTTGATCCGTGCTGTCTTTGTCGAACGTCACGACGATCGAGTCGCCATCTTGGGTGACCGTATAGCTGCTGGTGTCTTCGACATAAACGTCGTTCAACGTCACCGACACCCCGGTATCCGCACCGAAGGTGATGGTGGTGACGTCGTTCTCGCCATCCGATTGCAAGATGAAATCGTCCATATTGAATTCCTGACCTTCGAAACGCAGCACGTCTTGATGGCCAAGGTCGAGCACGATGTCGTCTCCGTCGCCGGCATGGAAGACGAACTCATCCGCACCGGCGCCGCCGGAAAGGATATCGTCCCCGGCGCCGCCGTCGATATAGTCGGCCCCTTCATCGCCGCTGATGGTGTCGTCGCCGGATTCGCCGTACAACTGATCAGCACCGGTGCCGCCGATGATCGTATCATCGCCGCCGCCGCCATAGATTTCGTCGCTGCCTGCGCCACCGTCGATGTAATCGTCGCCACCGCCCGTGCCGCCGTCGAACGTCACGTCGATGGTTGCCGTGGTGGTGGCGGTTTCACCGGTTGCCAACTCGCTCGCCGATGCGCTGACGCCAAGCTCGAAGTTTTCCAGATCGCTGCCGGCGGGCAAGGTCAAGGTCAGGTCGTCGAGATTGTCCAAATCGTCCGCCAACAAGGACCACGTGCCGTCGCCGTTATCGGTGCCGAGGCTCAATACGCCACCGTCGGGTACGTTTGAAATCTCGATGCTCAAGGCTTCGGAACCATCGATGTCGGTCAACGCGGCATCGACATCCAGTGCGATGACGATCGGCTCGGTCGAGCCGGGAAGCTCGCCACCGCCTTCTTCACCACCGCCTTCGTCATGGCCGTGGCCGTAACCATGGCCGTGACCGTGGTCGTCGTCATCCCATTTGTCATCGCCTTTACCATCATCCCATTTGTCATCGCCTTTGCCATCATCCCATTTGTCATCGCCTTTGCCACCGCCCTTGCCGTCATCTTCGGGCGCACCTTCGCTGTCGCCATAGATCACGTCATGACCGCTGCCGCCATCAATGACGTCGGACCCCATGGTGCCGTAAATTTCATCGGCACTTGGTGTTCCGTCGATCACCTCACCCGGGGGTGCTTCGATGGTCACCACCACATCGGACACTTGCAGCACCGGCACGTCGGCCACCGGCGCGACCGCAGCGTTAAACGTTGTGGTCGCCGTACCGCCATCGGACGACACCGCCGTCACGTTTAGCGAGATAACACCGCTGTAGTTCGCGGGCGGCGTCAGGCTCAAGCCCGCAAGGTCTTCCGCCGAGACGCTCCAACTGCCGTCGCCATTATCAGTGCCAGCACTTAAGCTCGCACCATCGGGAATGCCGGAAATGGCGAGACTCTCCAGCGTCTCCGTCGTGCCCGCCGGCATGCTCGCGGCGATGGTCAAGGCAATGGCGTTGTCTTCGGCACCCGCCACGTCGCCAACCGCGATCACCGGTATGTCGCTGACGGATCCGACGTTCACCGACAAGCTATCGCTGCTGACGCTGCCGTCGGTGGAAATCACACTGACGCCGAGATCGAACACGCCGTTGAAGTCTTGCGGCGGCGTGATGGTCAAGCCATCCAACTCGAAACCGTACAGCGTCCAGGTGCCGTCGCCATTGTCGGTGCCAGCGCTCAACACCGCTCCGACTGGAACGCCGCTAATGACGACGCTGTCGATCGTTTCGGTAGTATCGCCCGGCATGCTCGCGGCAATGGCTAGCGTGATGGAACTGTCCTCGGACCCGATGGCGTCGGCCACCGCGATGATCGGCGTATCGGCGATCGGTGTCACCGTCACGCCCAAGGGGGCCGTCGCCGTGCCGCCGTCGGTCGAGATCGCGATGACGGTCAGGTTGATCGTGCCGTTGAAATCTTGAGGCGGGCTCAACGTCAAACCGTCGATCAAATCGGGGGTCAAGGTCCACGTTCCATCACCGTTGTCCAAGCCCGCGTTGAGGCTTGCGCCGTCAGGCACCCCTTCGATGGTGATGGTGTATACCGCTTCGGTGGTATCGGCCGGCATGCTCGCGGCCAGGGTCAAAGCAATGGTGCCGTCTTCCGCACCGACTGCATCCGCCACGGCCAATTGCGGTACGTCGGCCAACGGTTCGACGACGATGTCGAAATTGCCGCTGGTGGTCGCGCCATCGGTGGAGGTCGCGATCACGCCGAGGCTCAGCGTCCCGTTGTAATCCGTAGGCGGCGTCAAGGTCAGGCCCGCGAGCTCATCGGGGCTCAAGGTCCAGGTGCCGTCGTTGTTGTCGGTACCCGCCGACAGCACAGCGCCGTCGGGCACGCCCGTGATGGTGATGGTGTCAACCGTTTCACTGGTGTCGGCCGGCATGCTCGCGGCCAAGGTCAGCGCGATGGTCGCATCTTCGCTGCCGCTGACGTCGGCGACGGCGAGCACAGGCAAGTCGGCGACCGGATTGACGCTGACGGCGAAGCTGTCCGTCGAAACGCCGCCATCGCTCGACGTCACGCTGACGCCGATGTCGATCACGCCGTTGAAGTCTTGCGGCGGGGTCAGGGTCAAGCCCGCAAGTTGATCGGGGCTCAAGGTCCAAGTGCCGTCGCCGTTATCGGTACCGGTGTTCAACATGGCACCGTCCGGCACGCCGGAAATGGTGATGCTGTCCACCGTCTCTGATGTGCCGCCGGGCATGGAGGTTGCGATCGTCAACGCGATGGTGCTGTCTTCGGCACCGCTGACATCGGCCAACGCGATCACCGGTGTGTCGGCGACCGGCGTCACGGTGACGCCCAGCGGACTGGTCGCCGCACTGCCATCGGTGGATACTGCGACGATGTTGAGCGCAAACGTGCCGTGGTAGTCCTGCGGCGGCGTCAAGGTCAGGCCACTCATCTGTTCGGGCGTCAGCGTCCAGGTGCCGTCGCCATTGTCTGTGCCGGCGCTCAAACTTGCGCCATCGGGCACACCTTCGATGGTGATGGTGTCCAGCGTTTCGGTGGTGTCGGCGGGCATGCTCGCGCTAAAGGTCAACGCGATGGTGCCGTCTTCCACGCCCAGAGCATCGGCCACCGCCAACTGCGGCAGATCGGCGGACGGTTCGACCTCGACGGCCAAACTACCGCTTGCCGTGCCGCCGTCCGATGACGTCGCCACCACCCCCAGGCTGAAGGTGCCGTTGTAATCAACCGGCGGCGTCAACGTCAGACCGGTCAATTGATTCGGGGACAGCGTCCACGTGCCGTCGCCGTTGTCCATGCCGGCGCTCAGGCTTGCGCCATCTGGCACGCCGGTGATGGTGATGGTGTCCAGTGTTTCGGTGGTGTCGGCGGCCATGGTGGCGGCCAAGGTCAACGCGATCGCGCCGTCTTCCACGCCGTAGGCATCCGCCACGGCCAATTGCGGCACGTCGGCGGACGGTTCGACGGCGACGTTGAAATTACCGGTCGACGTGCTGCCGTCCGTCGAAACCGCGACCAAGCCAAGGTTGAAGGTGCCGTTGTAATCGGCGGGCGGGGTCAAGCTCAGATAAGCCAGTTGATCCGGGCTCAGCGTCCACGTGCCGTTGCCGTTGTCGGTACCGGCCGACAGGACCGCACCGTCGGGCACCCCCACCACGGTCACATAATCGATGGTTTCCGAAGTGCCCGCGGGCATGGCGGCCGCCAGGGTCAAGGCAATCGCGCCGTCTTCCGCGCCGCTCACATCCGCAGCCGCGATGACGGGTGCATCGGCGACCGGATTGACGGTAACGGCGAAGGTGTCGGAACTGACGCCGCCGTCACTCGACGTGACGCTGACGCCAAGGTTAAATGCGCCGTTGTAATCCATCGGCGGGATCAGGGTCAGGCCGCTCAATTCGCCGGGGCTGAGCGTCCAGGTGCCGTCGCCATTGTCGGTACCGGCGCTCAAAAACGCGCCTTCGGGGAGGCCGCTGAGCACCACATTGTCAATCGTTTCACCCGTGCCGCCAGGCATCGCCGCCGCGATGGTCAACGCGATGGCGCTGTCTTCGGCGCCGCTGGCGTCAACGACCGCCAGTTGCGGTTGATCCGCGACCGGGCCAACGTGCAGCGTGAAATTGCGCAACGCCGTCGCGCCGTCTGTCGAGGTGGCGCTGAGGGCCAAGGCGATGGTGCCGCTGTAGTCTTGGGGCGGCGTCAAATTCAGGCCGGAAAGCTGATCGGGGCTCAAGGTCCAGGTGCCGTCACCGTTGTCGGTGCCGGCGGACAGGCTTGCGCCCTCGGGGACGCCGCTGATGGTGAGAGACGCCACCGTTTCCGTAGTGCCCGAAGGCATGACCGCGGCAAGCGTCAAGGCGATGGCGCTGTCTTCAACGCCTGAAACGTCGGCGACCGCGAGCTGCGGCACGTCGGCGACGGGGGTGATCGTGACGCTGACGGTGGCCATCGCCATCGCACCGGCATCGTCCGTAACCATGTAGGTAAAACTGTCGCTGCCGCCAAAGTCGGCATTGGGCGTATATGTGAAGGTACCGTCGGGATTGATGGTGACCGTACCGTTGGACGGTGCGCCGTCATCGGCCAAATCGAAAGTCAGCTTACCGCCTTCCAAATCGGATGCCGACAATTGACCGCTGAAGACGTTGTCTTCGGCGACGATCATCGTGCCGGGTTCGGCGACAGGCGCAACGTTAACGGGTTCGGGCGGGAGGACCGGCGCGACGACCGGTTCCACGGTCTCCGTCGCGGGCTCGGCAGCCGGTTCAGGTGCGACCGGTGCCCCCCCCTCGGATTGCGGTGCAACAACATGTTCTTCAGGTTCAAGCGGTTTGAGTTCCTCGCCGAACACAACCGCGGCTTCGCTGGCCAATTCTTCCGCCGTCAAGACGTCCCCGGCGTCCGTGACGAATTCGCCGCTCGGCTCTTGTCCCTCCTCAGAGACTTCTGCTGCAACCATATCGAAATCGGCCAAGCCTTCGGCCGCGATTTCCGTATCAGGAGAGATCACCTCTTCAGCTTCAGCCTCGAACGTGGCCAAACCTTCTTCGCTCACCGGCTCTTCAGCCCCGGCAGTCCCGGCCGCCGTTTCAAAATCGGCCAGGTCGGCGCCGAACGCGGCGCGCAATCCGTAATCGTTCGCGTTGGCATTGCCCATCGGCAAGTGGGACAGCGCGCCGCCGAACGTATTGATCACGTCATCGTGCGTATACATCGGCGCTGCCATTGGCGGTGCGTCGAAAGAACTGATCGTGACGGCATGATAAGCTTCGTTCAGCGTCATCGCGCCACCGGCGTTGACGATCATAACTTCACCGACGAAACCGTCGGCTTCTTCCATCATCACCAAACTCAGATCGCGACCGTTGCTGAGGTCCAAGCCGATTTGCGTACCGCGAATACCGATGGTCGCCACCGGGGTGTGGATCAGCATCGCTTCGGGATCGACCTTGGCGACTTCGCCCGAGACCATGGTGAAGATACCCTTCATCACCGACAGCGCGATGGAACCTTCCTGCGTGCCGGGGTCGTAGACCATTTCGTCCAACACCATGCGGGCGTTCGCGCCCATCGACAGCGACGCGCCATCGGCCAGCAAAATGCCGATAGCACCTTCGGCGCTGGTTTCCAAGATGTCGCCCTGCAACACCGCATCGCCGTTTTGCAGCGTCGCGCGCGTGCCGTCGGCGCGGATCACCGTCACTTCGCCGTTGATGTCCGTAACGCGCCCGATCACTTCACCGGTTTCGGGGAACTCGCCCGCGACCATGCCCGGCGCGGCAGAGCCTGCCAAGCGCACGGCCAACCCGCCGACAACGCGCGCACCCAAGGTGCTGAGCAAGTCGGGCGGTGTTTCCATCATGAAGAAATCGGCGACCAGAACTTGGGTGCCGTCCGGCGCGGTCAACATCAAATCGGGACCGATCCGTTCAAACGCGGCTTCGGCGGGATTGAAGCCGTCGGGCAGGACCACTTCGCCTTCGGTGGCCTGTACGAACAACTCTTCGCCACCGATCATCGCATCGGAACCGCTTGCAAACTCATCGGCAGGCGCGCGGAAAATCATCGGTAACATGGCTCTCATCCCTTTTTTCAATGCACACGCAGACACATCCGGCGCTCTTGCGGCGCCTTTTCTCATACCTTAGTGTAGCATTTTTTCACCCCCATGAGCCCCCATTCGCACGTCGGCTACGATAAGCTCAACGATGATTGCTAAGGGGTTTCGCATCGAAACAAGCGTGATAAGCTGCTCGCCTCATTGAGAATTTAAGGTTTCGCACAGATGATCGAAATCACTGACGCGTTCTCGACCGCGTTGATGCTGATCCTCACCCTCGACAGCGATCTGGCGGAAATCGTCGGACTGTCGCTTCATGTGAGCTTGAGCGCCGTATGCATCGCCGCAATTGTCGGCATACCGTTGGGCGCGGCCGTCGCGCTGCTCAGATTCCCTGGTCGCGGCGCGATCCAGATTTCGCTCAATGCCATGATGGGCCTACCGCCGGTGGTGGTGGGGCTGTTGGTCTATCTGACCCTGTCGCGCGCCGGTCCACTGGGCGTTTTCGGATTGCTCTACACCCCGGCGGCGATGATCATCGCCCAGGTGCTATTGGTCACCCCGATCGTCGCCGCGCTGACCCGTCAAGTGATCGAAGATTTGTGGAACACCTATGCCGACCAGCTGACGAGTTTGGGCGCGACGCGATTGCGCGCGTTGCCTACGCTGATCATCGATGGGCGCTTCAGCCTGCTTACCGCCGTACTGGCCGGTTTCGGCCGCGCCATGGCCGAGGTTGGTGCGGTGATGATGGTCGGCGGCAACATCGATCACGTCACCCGCGTGATGACCACGACCATCGCCTTGGAAGTCAGCAAAGGCGACTTGGCGCTGGCGTTGGCGTTGGGCATCGTGTTGCTGAGCCTATCCATCGCCATCGGTGCCGCCGCACAACTGTTCACCAATCACCGCGAACGCAAGGCCCGCGCATGATCTCCGCCACGACAATTCTCCCCTTGAAACTCGACGCCGTCTGGTATCGCGGGCGTGAGGGCATTCCGCTGATCAAGGATCTCAACCTTGAATTCAGCGCCGGCACGCGCACCATGGTCATCGGCCCCAACGGCGCGGGCAAAAGCCTTCTGCTGCGACTGTGTCACGGTTTGCTCAAGCCCAGCGAAGGACGCATCACGTGGGCGGTCGACACGGCCCGGGCCGCCAAGGCCCAAGCCATGGTGTTCCAGCGCCCGGTGATGCTGCGCAGAAGCGCCCGCGCCAATATCGACTATGCCTTATCGCTGCGCCACGTCGCGAAATCGCAACGCGCCGCCATCATCGACGACGTGTTGATCAAAACCGGCCTCACCCGCCAAGCCGATGCGCCCGCGCACGTGCTGTCGTTCGGTGAGCAACAACGCCTCGCCATCGCCCGGGCTTGGGCGTTGCGGCCGCAGATTCTGTTTCTCGACGAGCCGACCGCCAGCCTGGACCCCAGTGCCACCCACCAGATCGAGGAACTGATCGAAACGTTGCACCGCCAAGGCACCAAAATCGTCATGACCACCCACGATTTGGGTCAAGCCAAGCGTTTGGGCGACGAGGTTCTGTTCATGCATCGCGGACGCCTGTTGGAACAGTCTGCCGCCGCACGGTTTTTCGAAAATCCCGAAAACGACCTGGCGCAAGCCTTCGTCAAGGGCGAACTGTTGTGGTGGAACCGCGGCGAAGGGCCGCGCCGCGACCCCAAGCACAGCCGTTAAGGCGCATTGATCGGCAATAACCCTACTGAAAATGACGACGACATCGCCGCAAAAAAGCGCTATGAATCCATAAGCGTTATATCCAATTGGACACAACGCTTATGGACAACAAAGAAAGCCATGCAAGACACATTTGGACGGCACATCACCTATCTGCGCGTTTCGGTCACCGACCGATGCGATTTTCGTTGCTTTTACTGCATGTCCGAAGAGATGCAGTTCCTGCCGCGCAAGGATTTGTTGTCCATCGAAGAACTCGACCAAGTGTGTTCGACGTTCATTGAACGCGGCGTGCGCAAAATCCGTCTGACCGGCGGCGAGCCCTTGGTCCGGCGCGGCATTATGGAACTAATCGCCCGGCTGAGCGAACACAAAGACAGCGGCTTGCTGGATGAAATCACCCTGACCACCAACGGCAGCCAACTGGCCAAGCACGCCCATGAGATCAAACGCCTGGGGGTGGAACGCATCAATGTCTCCGTGGACTCTCTTAATCCGGAAAAATTCGCCGAAATCACCCGGCGCGGCAATCTCAACCAAGTGATCGAGGGCTTGGAAGCGGCCAAGGACGCCGGGCTTAAGGTCAAGATCAACACCGTCGCCTTGAAGGCATTCAACGAAGACGAGTTGAGCGACATGTTGGGTTGGTGCGGCACGCATGGTTTCGACATGACCATGATCGAAACCATGCCGCTGGGCGAAATCGGCGGCAACCGCAGCGACCAGTACCTGCCGTTGACGGAAGTTCGCGCCCGCCTGGAAGCGGACTGGACGCTGAGCCCGTCCGATCACACCACCGGGGGGCCGTCGAAATACATGACCGTGGCCGAAACCGGGCAAAAGGTCGGCTTCATCACCCCGCTCAGCGATCATTTCTGCGACAGCTGCAACCGCATGCGGCTGACCTGTACCGGCACCTTGTATATGTGCCTGGGCCAAGACAGCGCCGTGGACTTGCGCGCCGCGTTGCGCGCCGATGCGACGCTCGGCAAACTCAACGCGGCCATCGATCAGGCCTTGCACCTCAAGCCCAAGGGCCACGAATTCGTCATCGAACCGGGCAACGACGGCCCGGCGCTGAAACGCCATATGAGCGTCACAGGTGGTTGACGCACGCGCCTGAAACACACACATTCGCTGCATCGACCTTGAAAACGAGGAATGCGGCCCATGTCGAAAACCACCGCCACCTATTGGAATCCCTTGTTCGCGGAAAGCGCTGGCGCCTGGCAGCCCATTGCGGGTCTTGAAGGCATCGCCGAAGAACTAACCTTGAGCATCGATGACGACAGCGGTGAATACACCCGCCTGACGCGCTTTCACCCCGGCGCCGACACACAGGATTTCGGTGGCAAGAGCCACGATTACCCGGAAGAAATCTTCATCGTCAGCGGCCGTTTGTACGATCAGGCGTTCGACATGTGGCTGGAAACCGGGCATTACGCCAGCCGTCCGCCCGGTGAAGTCCATGGGCCGTTCAAGACCGATGAAGGCTGCGTGGTGCTCGAAGTTTCGTTTCCCAATAAAAGTACCCCTTAATCTGGGCATTTGAGGGCGGACGGGGTTATACTCCCGACCGAACCGAAGCCCTCAAGCAGGATGCTCTCACGATGAAATACAAATCCGTCGCCTTCGTCGCGGCGCGTCAAAAACAAGCCCAAGAGGCTCTCGCAAGCCTCAAGGAACGCTACCCCAGCGTCCCGCCGTCCAAGGCCGACGTGATCGTGGTGCTGGGCGGCGACGGGTTCATGTTGCGCACCTTGCACAAATACCTGCACCGCAATGTGCCGATCTACGGCATGAACCGCGGCTCGGTCGGCTTTTTGATGAACGCCTTTCGCGCAAATGGACTGATGCGGCGTCTGCAGCGCGCGCAACCGATCACCCTGCATCCGTTGCGCATGATCGCCACGGATTCACGCGGAAAACAGCACGAAGCCCTGGCCATCAACGAAGTGTCTTTGCTGCGCTACACCCGACTGGCGGCGAAGTTGCGCATTTTGGTGGACGGTCACGTGCGCCTGGAAGAAATGATCTGCGACGGTGCCTTGGTGTCGACGGCCGCCGGCAGCACCGCCTACAACCTATCGGCCAATGGCCCGATCATTCCCTTGGGTGCGGAACTGCTGGCCTTGACCCCAATCAGCGCATTTCGCCCGCGACAGTGGCGCGGCGCTTTGTTGCCTGCCGAAGCCAAGGTCACGTTCGAAGTGCTCGACGCCAAGCAACGCCCCGTCAGCGCGGTTGCCGACGACATGGCGGTGCGCAACGTGCGCCGCGTGGACGTCGTCGAAGACCGCACCATCGCACCGGTGCTGCTGTTCGATCCCGAGCACAATCTGGAAGAACGCATCCTGCGCGAACAATTTATGGTCTAAGCGCTAAGCGCCCTTCTGACCGGCCGCGTGCAGGACGGACGCGAAACCATCGGCTTTGAGAATTTCAGCCAGCTCGCGGTTGATCCGCGCCGCCAGGCCCGGTCCGTGATAGATCATCGCGGAATAAAGCTCGACCAGCGATGCACCGGCGAGGATTTTTTCATACGCGTCGCGGCCGTTCTCGATCCCGCCGACCCCTACCAGGACCATCTTGCCCTTGGTGGCGGCGTACATTTCCCCCAGCACGCGGGTCGAGGCCTCGAACAACGGCCGGCCGCTCAAACCACCGCCCTCGCCTTTGTGCACGCTGGTCAGCGTGGCTGGGCGTTCGATGGTGGTGTTGGTGACGATCAGACCATCGATAGCAACATCCAATGACACTTGGGCGATGTCGGCCTTATCTTCGTCGGTCAGGTCGGGGGCGATCTTCAACAACAACGGCGGACGCTGGACGCCGTGCTCCGCCGCCCCCGCACTCAGGGCTTCCTTCGTGCGCACCAGCAGGTCGCGCAACACCTCCGCCCCTTGCAGGGCGCGCAGCCCCGGCGTGTTAGGACTGGAAACGTTGATGACCATGAAGTCCGCAAGATGAGCGAAAGTCCGCGCACCGATTTCATAATCCGCTGCGGCGTCTTCGGTGTTTTTGTTTTTACCCAAGTTGACGCCGACGATGCCGCGTGCGCGATCACGGTGCTGCAAACGCGCCACGGACGCGGCGTGGCCTTCGGAATTGAAGCCCATGCGGTTGATCACCGCGTGATCGCTTTCCAGACGGAACAAGCGTGGCTTGGGGTTGCCGGGTTGCGGCTGCGGGGTGATCGAGCCTACTTCGACGAACCCAAAGCCTTGATCGAGCATTTGCCCATACACGCGGGCGTCCTTGTCGAAGCCTGCCGCCAATCCAACCGGATTGGGAAAGAGGAGGTTCCACAGGCGCACCTTCAAGACATCATCGTCGACCGGCGGCGGCGTGGGCACCAATCCAGTTTCCAGCGCGCGCACGGCCAAGCCATGAGCGACTTCGGGATCGAGCATACGCACGATCGGCCAAGCAAAACGATACGGGTCAAAGGGCAAACGAGGCATGATGGAACCTTATCTGGTTGCAGACCCGCTTGTAAGCGGATTCCCACGCAGATGCCAGAGGGCTGATGCGCTGCAAAATGCAAATTGCTGCGCTGCAAAATAGAATGTGTATTGAAATATTCTCAAAACGCAACGCAGGACCGCGCACATCCCCGGATGCAAATTGTTTTAAATCATATAGTTACGAACATGCCAAAAAGTTGGCACAGGCGTTGCTTTGTTTATGGCGAGAGTGGAACGTCTTACAAAGGAGCTTACCGATGGCATCCTCTTCGCCCCCCAGCAACGCCATCACGGCACGGGCCTTTCCCCCCAAGACCCAATCCTTGGACGTTCCACTTTCCAATGCTCTGAACTTCATCGAGACCCTCAGTCAGCAAGGCGTCGCTTTTGCTCCGGCCATGCCCGAAGCGGAAGCTTTACAGGCCGCTGCGAACAGAGCCGGGATCACCCCCCAACAGGCTTTGCGCGCCTATTTGACGATCTTGGATTACGAGTAGAGCTAGAAGTCGGTGCATTTTGTCACCAAAAAATTTCCAGATCATACTTGACTAAATTAGTCGGAATTACCACATCTCCTTTAACATTAGCTCTTGCTAATATGAAAAGGCCATTAAAGGAGACACAACATGTCCGGTTTCATCCCCGATTTCCCCAGCGACGGCGTGATCACCGTCAATCGCGTCATTTTAAAGCCCGAGTACGATACCGACGACTTACAGGAACGCGTTGCCGTTCTATGTGAAAACGTCAAAACCTACCATTCGGAAACCGGCTTCTTCGGCGGTTTGGTGATGCTGAATTCCGGCGCCGTTTCCAATGAAGGCAGCACCATCGGCCAAGCGGTCGAAAGCCCGCTGAAAGAACGTGAAGCCTTGATCGTCACCTTCTGGCGTTCTTTCGAAGATCACGAATTGTCGCACAAGAGCGATACATTCCAACCCTTGTTCGCCGAAGTTCTGGAATTGTGCGAAAACGGCAATGAGGAAATCGCATACGAAATGCTTTGGTCCGGCAAAGCGTATTCGGCCGAAGACGCCCGCGCGGCCCGCGAAGCCAAGCAAGCCTTCGCTGCTTAACGCACAGCTCTTCCACTTCTCTCGGACACACGAAAGCCCCATCGCCGCAAGGCGTGGGGCTTTCCTTATGCCGAACTTGGTTTTAGCACCCGTCAGGCTTTGTCGTCGTTGTCATCGTCGCTGGCGTCCTGGCCATCCCCATCGGCATCGCCCGTATCGGTATCACCATCGTCACCATCGTCACCATCGCCACCGTCGCCACCGTCGCCACCATCGGCATTTGAACCGCCGTCACTCTCTCCCCCGCCGTCGTCACTGTCCGAACTGCCCTCTCGTTCGCCACCGTCATCACTTTCTTTGCCATCGTCACGGCCTTCGTCATCGTCATCGTTTGCGGCCAAATCTAAGGTGTGTTCCTGACCGTCTTCGTCTTCGATGCCATTGAAGTTCCCATCTTCGTACTCATCGTCTTTGTTCTGCTTCCCGTGTTCATCTTCTCCCACACGGCCATCTTCCTCATCGTCTTCGGTCTCGGTGAACTCACCAAATTTGCCGTCCTCGTCTTCTTCGGACTGGGCGTCGTACCAGTCCGATACGCCGGGAATATTACGGTCGACGTTGTCGTCGCCGGTGAGGTCGATGCCGGGAAAACTTCTACCGACGCGCCCATTCGCATCGCTGCGCGCGGTATTGCCGACTTCGATTTCGGCGCGGCCACCACCTGCGGAACGTGAATCCATGAAGGCATGGCCCTTGGAAACACCGACCGAAGTGCTGCCGT